>CAUJII010000216.1 GCA_963205035.1 Spirochaetota bacterium | reverse complement strand
ACGCGGTCTGCCCCAGCCAAGAGCGCGAGTTCCGTGGCGGCGACACCACAGCCTCTATCGTTGTGCGTGTGCAAACTAATCGCTGCACATTCACGCTGCGGGATGTTCCGAATAAAATACTCAATCTGGTCGGCGTAGAGGTTGGGGCTTGTCATCTCGACAGTGCTTGGTAAATTCAAAATAATCTTGTTTTTCTCAGAGGGCTCCCACACGTCCATGACGGCGGCACAAATTTCGACCGCGAAGTCGACTTCGGTGCCTGTGAAGCTTTCAGGGGAATACTCGAGTTCAAATTCTGTTCCAGTCTTTGCCTTATATTCGATAGCAAGCTGTTTCACAAGTTTGACTCCGTCGACGGCCAACTTCTTAATTTCTGCACGGCTCATGCCGAAGACAACCTCGCGTTGCAACACCGAGGTGGAGTTATACATGTGAACGATGGCGCGGCGAACTCCCGCCAAGGCATCAAAACTCTTGCGGATTAAATGATCTCTCGCCTGCGTCAAAATTTGGACTGTCACGTCATCCGGCACGAGCTTGTTGTCGACTAAGTGCCGCAAGAAATTAAACTCGACATCTGCCGCTGCGGGAAACCCCACTTCAATTTCTTTGAAACCGATTGCAACGAGCAGTTGAAAGAGCTCTGTTTTTTGTGGTATTTCCATCGGGAAGACAAGCGCTTGGTTCCCGTCGCGCAAGTCGACACTCGCCCACCGTGGTGCTTTTTTTATACTCTGGTTGGGCCACGTCCGGTCGTTGAGCTCCAACGGTCTATAGGGTTCGTATTTTTGAACAATTTCTGATTTCATAATGCCTCCAACTAAATTTTATCGCGCTTCTTTGAGCGTCTCGTTGAGTGCCTCTTTGGGCATCTCGTTGAGCGCTTCTTTGAGCGTCTCGTTGAGTGCCTCTTTGGGCACCGAAGCCACGGAAGGTTCGTGGAAAGTTGGGGGAGAAGGTTGTAGCCTCTGTGGCACTTCGCGTCCCCCACACCCACCCACGGCCGTGGCGCATTATAGTCGTAGCAATAGAGAGACGCCGAGTCTTAAGGAAGAGGATTTAGAAGTGGCGGTTGCCGTCGGCATAGTGTTAATATACATCTTATCGACACAGTGGCAACTTTTTTGGAGACTGTGCTTGTCTTGACCTCTCATAAAGAAAATACTGCATAGCCTCGCATGAGTCTAAAGTCCTACGCAGAGTTCCGTCGCTTGATGGCGATTACCTCCATTATCGTACGCTTCTCGCTCGATATTTTCGTGTCGCGGCTCTATAGGCCGCGTGGTTTGCGGCCACGCTCTTTCTCGCGGCGCGTTATTGCCCTTTTTCTCCGGCTGATTTTGCGACGCCCTGCGGGGATTATCCGTTTTCCCGTTCGGTTGCGGCAGACGATTGAAAAACTGGGTCCCACATATATCAAGCTTGGACAAATTTTGTCGTTGCGTGAAGACTTGCTTCCCCGCCGCATTACTTATGAGCTGCGCAATTTGCAAACGAAAGTCCCTCCGATAACTTATGAAGAAGCGAAGCAGGTTGTCGAAAGCGAGTTCAATGTACCGCTGCGTCATATTTTCAAAGAGTTCTCTCCCAAGCCTGTGGGAGCGGCTTCCCTGGCGCAGGCGCATATTGCGTACTTACGCAATGGACAGAAAGTTGTGGTGAAAGTACAACGCCCTGGCATCATCCCCATCATGACCAATGACTTGCGCCTTATGCAGCGCTTGGCATGGATTATGCAACGCATCCCCTATATCCGCGATTTTCAGCCTCAAAAGCTCATCCAAGAGTTTTCCGATTACACGATGAAAGAGCTGGATTTTAACCAAGAGGGGAAACACGCCGATATCTTCCGCGAAAACTTTAAGGACCACGACGACGTTATCTTGCCCAAAATATACTGGGAATACACCACACAAAAAATCCTGACGCTCGAGTTCATCGAAGGCATCAAACCCGACGACGCGGAAAAGCTCCGAAAACTCGGCATCAACGGCCCGCACGTCGCTGCCCTCGGCGCACGAGTCGTTATCAAACAACTCTTCATCGACGGTTTTTTTCACGGTGACCCGCACCCCGGTAATATTTTTATCGTGGGCAAAGACCGTTTTTGCATGATCGATTTGGGCATGGTAGGGCAATTTACTCCGCGTACGATGAATGCCATGTTCCTCTTTTATTACTACCTCATTATCCGGGATTTTCCAACCGCCTCTAAATATATGGTGGGATTGACCGAAACAACACACAATTCTGACATCGCAGGGTTTCGTGCCGAAGTCGAAGAAATCGGCAAACAGTGGATTAGTGCCGGGTTCAAGAATTATTCGCTGGGAAAGCTCATCCTGAATTCGATGAACATGGGTGCGCGTTACAAACTTTACTTTAATAAAGACATTATGCTCGCCGTCAAAGCGATTGTGACGATTGAGGCAGTGGGTTTTATCCTCGACCCCAAGATGGACTTGGCGCGGGTTTCACTCCCCATCATGAGCGAGATTTTCGTAAGCAGAATCTCTCCCTTGCGCATGACGAAGCCGCTGCTTCGAGCGCTCCCGGATTATTTAGATCTACTCGAAAGAACGCCGGAGCTTGTGCTGAACACGATGGGGATAATTTCAAGCGGTCGCTTCCAAGTTGAAATGATCGAAAAAACGCCAAAGAAAGAACGTAAACCCGCTTGGCAACTCTGGGTGCCTTTCGCGGCCCTTGCTTTGGGAATCTTTGGCCTCACCTCAGATTCTCCAGTAGGCGGGGTGATTGGAACATCGAATCTACCCTGGGCGTCGGCTGTTTGCTTTGCGATTGCGGTTTGGTACGGCATGCGTTTTTGGCGAAGAAGCCAGACTTAAGTTTTTTGGCCCGGCCGCATATCCTGCGTCTCTATTAAATAGTGCTGCAGCAATCCCCGTCGGCTTTTGGCTCATCAAACCGTCTGCATAAAGTCTTCAGAGATTCTTCACAACGCTTGATGCGGTGTCCCATAAACAAAATATGGCTGAGATTGTCAACTTGCCCCATCGCGACATCCGATACAATAATCAAGGTGTCTAACCTCTAACAGGAGTTTTGAGTGGATCTCGAACAACTTCCGGAAATTCAAAAAATTATCCATATCGGTAAAGCTAACGGAGAAATAACGTATGATGAAATCAACGATATTCTTCCAGAAAAGCTGACTAATTCCGACAAGATCGACGATGTATTTATTCTCTTGAATCAATACGGCATCGAAATTGTCGAAGAGTATGAAAAAAAGCAAGTCGGTCGTCGCGGAGACACCTCCTCTGTCGTTGTGCCCGGTAACTTTGGTTCGTTAGGCGAGCAAAAAGTTCCGCGCGCTCTCATTGCGGAACTCAAAGCGCAAGGTTATGAAATCAAAATGGCCGAAGGGAAATCTTCGATCACGATCCAAGACTTGGCGATGCAAATGCTCACGCGGGGTTACGAACTCGATACTCTCCAGCTTCTGCTGCAAAAGCCCGAATTTCGCCCGGCCGCTGCGAAGAAGAAAAGGACTTCAGGTGGAGCCGGGTCGAGTGCCGCCGACGACCCTATCCGTCTTTATCTCAAAGAAATAGGTAAAATCTCTCTAATTTCGGGCGACAAAGAAGTCGAATTGGCGCGACGCATCGAAGGCGGTGAAAACATCATCGAAGATGCGGTCTTGCGTTCGTCTCTTTTGCGCAGCGCATTCATCAAGGCGTATAATAAAATCGATAAAGGAACGCTACGCATCACAGATATTGCGCGCGCATCCAAGACGTATTACATCTCGACTACAGAGCAGAAAGAGCTACGTGAAAAATTCTTAAAAGAAATCAAACCTGTAATTGATTTCGACAAACAAATCTCCTCGCTCAAGACAAAACTCAAGCGCTATACTCACAAGAGCAAGAAACACCAAGAAGTGTGGGCACATATTTTGAAACTCGAAGGGTTGGCGGCAGAGCACGTCATCCGGGTCGGCGTTTCTCAGAAAGAGCTACAAAAGCACGTCAACAAGATCAAGAGCATGGTCTTTCGCATCAAAGAAATCAAACGCCACTTCTTGAAACTCAAAGAACGCTATGGCCACGACGTCAAAGGTATCAAGGCGTTTAACCGCTATATTGAACGCAACGAAGACCTTCACATTGTCGAGCGCGAATTAGGCTGCAGTGTCGAAGACGTTAAAAACATCATTAAAGACATCCGTAACAATGAGCGCAAGTTGCGCCGCATGGAGCAGGAAGCCGGCTCGCCGACCCTCATCATTCTCCTCTGGGGAGAAAAGATTGCGCGTGGTTCCCGAGAAATTGATGCAGCGAAAAAGGAACTCATCAACGCAAACCTGCGACTGGTTGTGTCGATTGCAAAACGTTTCGCGAACCGTGGCATGCACTTCTTCGACCTCATCCAAGAAGGGAATATTGGGCTCATGCGTGCGGTCGAAAAGTTTGAATACCGCAAGGGCTATAAATTTTCAACGTACGCCACCTGGTGGATCCGTCAAGCGATCACCCGCGCACTTTCAGAGCAGGCCCGCACGATCCGTATTCCCTCGCACATGATCGAGCAAATCAACAAGGTGAATCGTGAAGCGCGCATCTTCTTGCAAGAGACTGGGCGCGAACCGTCGGACGATGAAATCGGCGAGCGTTTGGGTTGGCCTGTCGTCAAAGTAAAACAGGTCAAGTCGGTCGCAAAAGACCCCGTTTCATTAGAAACTCCCGTCGGCGAAGACGAAGACTCCGAGTTGGGGGATTTTGTCGAAGACAAGAAGGCGCCGAGCCCGTTACAATCGGCCGCGCAATCAATTTTGGCAGAACAACTAAAGCAAGTCTTGGCTACTTTGCCGGCGCGCGAACAAAAAGTCATCCGCATGCGGTTCGGCTTAGACGACGGTTATACGCACACTCTGGAAGAAGTGGGTTATGTGTTCAAAGTCACGCGCGAAAGAATCCGGCAAATTGAAGCAAAAGCCTTGCGCAGGTTGCGTGCTCCCACGCGCATGCGCAGACTGCGCGATTTCCTCGACCAGCATTGAAGTCGAATAAACTAGGCGGAAGGCGCGCCAAAGTAAAAGAGGATATCGCGTCAAAAAAAACTCCACCAAATCTTGATGTCGAAACTTTGCCCGATAAGAAAGCACGCAGCCTGAAAATTACTTCGCTCTTTCAAGCACGTTACGGGACACCCGAATGCCCGCTCACATTCCGAACAGTCGAACAGCTTGCGGTGGCAGTCATTCTTTCTGCACAGTGCACCGATGCACGCGTCAATCAAGTCACTCCGGCGCTTTTTGACCGTTTTCCCGACATGGTTCGATTAGCAGAGGCTTCTTTGCCTGAGTTGGAGAAACTCATTTTTAGCACGGGGTTCTATCACAACAAAGCCAAAAACATTCAAAAACTCGCGCAAATTCTTGCCCGAGACTATAACGCAAAGAATCCTAAAGATTTTGATGTGCTTGTAACTTTGCCCGGTAAAGGGCGAAAGACTGCAAATGTCATCATGTCGGAGGGGTTTGGCGAGGCTCCGGGAGTTACCGTCGACACGCATGTGAAGCGTGTGGCGTTTCGCTTGGGTTTTACCCAGTCAGAAAACCCAACGGTTGTCGAACGCGATTTGATGGCGCTTTATCCCAAGTCCGTATGGCGCGTTTTACCACTTTATTTGATTTTTCACGGCCGAGAAACCTGCCATGCTCGAAAGCCCCAATGTGGGGTATGTATAATAAAAGAGCTTTGCCCTTCGGCAAAGCTCTTTTTAGCGGAGTCGCCCGCTTCTCCTTAACGGGTCACAGTCTCCCCCGCCCCTTGACTAACTATTACTGATTGTTCTTGGCGTTTTGTGCCATGGAGAACCAGAAACCTTTGACGTCAAACCAAGGTTCGCCCAACGAAAGCGTGTTGCTGACTTCGAGGTGGTCGAGACCTGTCACCCAAATATTGTACTTGGGGCTACCCTTCCAGCTTCCCCACTTTTGTGAAGAAAGGGGAACAAGACCGTCGTTTTCAATGCCTTGTTTTTTCGCAATGCCACCCACTGCCGTTACAGGAACCAAGATACCCATGAGGGGATGTTGAATGAGGTCGGGCACTGTCACTTTTGAGCCGTAAGAGAAGTAATCCACTCCAGCTTTGTTCGGTGTTGCGGTATTAAATGCCGTTGCGGGAGCACCCGTCTTGAGTGCGCCTAAAGATGCGGAGATGTTATTCTGTTTACCGCCCCACACAATGTTGACGAGGCCGTTCAGCGCGACGTTGACGTATGGCATGAGCCAAGAGGGAACAACCGCATCAACGATATCGGCGACCGGGCTGCCGTAGTGTGGAGTGCTGAGGGTCGTCACCGAAGCAACCTTGCCTGCCATGCCGAGGTTTGAGACCATATAGCGGCTGTCGAGACCGCCTTGTGAATGGCCGATAATATGAACTTTGGAATAGCCACCCGAAGCCATAAAGAGGTTGATTTTGTCTTTGAGCTCTTGCGCACGGAACTCATTGGTTTGGAGAGCTGTCTTACCGGGTGCATAAACCACGGCACCTTTCGAGCGCAAATAGGCGTCCAGCCCACCCCAGTATTTGAAAATACCAATCACTGAGTTGGTATCGCTGTCACCCCAGCCGAACATGCCATGCGACAGAACGATGGGATAGCTGCCTTTGAGATTTGTCGACGAGCTGCCTGCTCCCGCAAAAAGCGGCGAGAAAGCTAAAAGGGCAAAAATTGCCACAATAGTTGATTTCATTTCAATAGAATCCCCTTCACATCTTTTTTGTTGGAAAACTTCACTCCCAACAGGTAATTATGTCGCAACGGGCATGTGCAGTGCCAAAAAAATGTGATTAAGGAGTTTAGGCTTAGAACTCGCGGAAACTCTAAAGGGCCTTCACCAAAGAACGAAAGTAATCCCCCCGCTCTTCAAAGCTCGAAAATTGGTCCCAACTGGTCACCGCTGGCGAAAGGAGGATTGTTCCCCCAGCCACGGGCTTCATTTGTAGGGCCATCCGCTTGGCCGCGTGGAATGCTTTGAAAAGGTTTTCATGCTGTGTGAAAGCGTCATAGCCTTCGGCGCGGAAGTCTGCCGCCATGTCGTGCTGCGTCGCACCGAATAGGAGCGCTCGTGCACCCATCGCTTTAAGCCGCGCCCCCAACGCGCCATACCGCTCGCCCTTCCCCTGCCCCCCTAACAAAATAAAAAGTGGGGGTTCGGTATTGACGAGCGCTGTGAGTGTCGCTTGCGTCGTCGTTGCTTTGCTATCGTTGATGAAGTGCAATGTGGGCAGGACAGTCTGTGGTATTGTCTCAAACCGGTGCGGTAGCGGGCTAATTTTCTGAAGTGCCGTCTTCAGGCTCTGATCGATTTTGCCCTCCAAGATCAACGAGACGGCCTCAATCGCGAAGAGTAGATTCCCAAAATTGTGCCTGCCCGATAGGGCGCAGCCTTCTAAGGAAGCTAATGTTTCTCCTGCTTTAGAAAACACTGTCTTTTCGTGAATAGAGAAATTTTGCGATTCGAGGGTATCGGTATTGACGGCAGACAGTGCGCCCGCATAATCCGCGAGTGGATGGTGCTCTTTCCACAGATCTGAATTTTCCGGTAGGAGTTTTTTAGAAACGATTGCAAGGCCTTCTTTATTCAGGCAGCGGAGGATATTCCATTTTGCGCGGCCATATTCTTCGAGGTCGGTGTACCGGTTCAGATGGTCGGCCGCCAAGTTGAGAAAGATGCCGATGGCAAGCGAGAGCTCCCCCGGGCGTTCCAACTGGTAGCTTGAAAGTTCGCACACAAGAACCGTGTTTTCGTATTTTTCACGGTTCAGTACAATTTCAGAAAGCGGGATCCCAAAATTCCCACACTCCAACGCAGGCTTATCCAAAGAGCGTAAAATTTGTGCGATGAGGGTCGTCGTCGTGCTCTTGCCGTCGGTCCCCGTCACGCCGATGATAGTGAAGTCTCTAAGATAGGACGCGCAGTACGCCACTTCGCTCACCACTTTCTTGCCATGCGTTTCGGCTTCTCGAATAAAATCGAGAGAGAGAGGAACTCCCGGAGTGAGGGTCAAGACATCGAAGGCGTCTTGGAGTTCAGAAAAGATAAGCGCATCGGCTGCAATGTGCGTCAAGAGGTGCTCGTCTAAGTCTTCGGGGTGCGCAGTCGGTTTTTTGTCATACCACAAGACGTGGTGACCGTGTGACTGCAAGAGCTTTGCATAAGACAAACCAGTCTTACCCGCTGCACCTAAAAGCAAGAAGCGTTGTGGCTTCATTAGAGAACGAGCACTTGCTTTTCAAAATCTGTAAAAAACATTATAGGCCTGCACTTTTCTCGATAAACCGCGTGAAGACAGGGTGCGGTTTCAACGGTTTCGACTTGAACTCGGGGTGGTATTGCGTACCGATAAAGAAAGGATGGAGTTTTCTCTCCAGTTCGACCGCTTCAACAAGCGTACCGTCGGGCGAAAGGCCGGTCAGTTTCATTCCCGCCTTCTCGAAATCTTTACGGAATTTATTATTAAACTCGAATCTGTGCCGATGCCGTTCGTGGATCAACGTTTCACGGTAGCATTCGAGCAAGAGAGAGCCTTCGCTGAGCTTGGCCGGGTACGCGCCGAGGCGCATCGTGCCGCCTTTGTTGATGACTCCCGCCTGCTCTTCCATGAGGCTGATGACGGGATGCTCGCTTTCGGGGTGGAACTCCGTCGAATGCGCATCGGCAAAGCCTAAGACATTGCGAGCAAATTCGATCACAGCGCACTGCATCCCCAGGCAGATTCCGAAATAAGGAATTTTGTTTTCGCGCGCAAAGCGGATTGCAAGAAGCTTGCCTTCGACACCGCGCTCGCCGAAGCCACCCGGCACCAAGACGCCCTGCGCGTCTTTCAGAAGGTTCTGGTAATTTTCTTCTTCCACTTTTTCCGAATCGATCTTGATAAATTCCACCGCAATCTTTTGAGGAAATCCCCCATGCGTCATCGCCTCATAGAGAGAACGGTAGGCGTCGTGGAGAGCCATGTACTTTCCGACGACTGCGATCTTGACGCTTCTTCGAGGCGAGCGGAAGACATCGACGACTTGTTCCCACTTCGCCAGCATCGGGTTCATCAGGAGAAATCCCTCAGCTTCGCCTTCTAAACGAAAATACTGAAGAATCTCACGGTCCAAATCTTCACTGTGAAAAATCTGTGGAATTTCATAAATGGTGTGCTCGATGTCGGGCGCAGAAAATACACGCTTGGGAGCGAGATTGCAAAAGAGAGAAATTTTTTCTTTAACTTCGCTATCCAGATGCCCCTCTGTGCGACAAATGAGAATGTCGGGCTGGATCCCCTGCTTTTGCAGTTCTTTTACCGAGTGCTGCGTGGGCTTCGTCTTAATCTCGCCGCCTTTTGTGATGGAAGGCACAAACGTGAGGTGGATGAACATTGTGCTCTCGGCACCATGGTCGAGACGGAACTGACGAATCGCTTCTAAAAAAGGGACCGACTCAATATCGCCGACAGTCCCCCCAATCTCAACAAGCACAAAATCCAGCTCGGCATTTTTTTGGGCCAAGAGCAAGATGCGCTTCTTAATCTCGTTCGTGATATGCGGAATAACTTGGACGGTACGCCCCAAGTATTCTCCGCGCCTTTCGCGCTGGATGACGCTATAATAGATTTGCCCCGTCGAGACAGAATTTTCACGCGCAAGGTTTGCATGCGTGAACCGTTCGTAATAGCCTAAGTCCAAGTCGGTTTCTGCGCCGTCTTCTGTGACATACACCTCGCCGTGCTGAAAAGGGCTCATTGTGCCGGGGTCGATGTTGATATAGGGGTCGAGTTTTTGAATCGTAACTTTGAACCCATGCGCTTCAAGAAGAGCCGCAATCGACGCAATCGACACCCCTTTGCCGAGCGAGCTTGCGACGCCGCCCGTCACAAAGATGTAGCGTGTCTTCCTCATGGGTATGGATTATGTCTCCTTTTGTCATGCGGCGTCAATGGAACAAAACAAACCGGGGGCGCGGGGGCGCGGGATTTCACCCCAATATCGATTGACAAGCCAAATACCTCTTTGCAGTGTCTCATTAACGGCCCTCGGGTCGATATTTTTGATTTAGGAGAAAATATGAAAAAAATGTTAATAGTAGCTGCCGTCGCTATGGCAGCAACCACAGCAAGCTTTGGTGTTAAAAGTGGACAAATTGGTTTGGACTTTGGTGTCTCTAACATCACCAGTGTCTCAAACGCAAATACTGCACCAACAGTCGGTCTCTGGTGGAACGTATCTGATAAAATCGCGTTGCGCCCCAGCATTGGGTTTCTCAACAACGACAATGGGACAACATCAACAACTGCGATCTCGTTTGGTATTGCTGTGCCTATCTATGTTGCCAACTTCAATAAATTAGACCTTTACATCGCACCAGAATTTAACTGGGGTACAGACGGTGCTTCAACTGCTAATTCAGGTATGGCTGTCGGTGCAGCACTCGGTACACAAGTTTCTGTTGCAGAACAAGTGAGCCTCTTTGGTGAAATGGGTATTGGTTACTACAAAAACCTTACCTCTGGCGCGAAAGATTCACAAATCAGCACTGCACGCACTGCGTTCGGTGTGATTCTGCACTTCAACTAAAACCCGTTTTTTTGGTAGTTATTAACTACCAAAAATCGCCACAAAACCCCTCACTTCCAAAGCGTGAGGGGTTTTTTTTGTACTTTGACTTCGCTCTCGAAGCGCGAGACAGTGACCGCACTTCGAT
>CAUJII010000215.1 GCA_963205035.1 Spirochaetota bacterium | reverse complement strand
CTTCTTTTCAGGCGGTCATCAACGCGCCCGAGGCGGCGATTCTCGCGGTCGGCGCAAGCGAGAGGCGCGCGATCGAAACCAAGGAGGGCACTGTCGCTTTCGGCGATTTCCTCTCTCTCAGTTTGGCGTGCGACCACCGCGTTATCGACGGAGCGACCGGCGCCAAATTCTTGGTGACACTCGCGCAGTACCTTGAAAACCCCGGCCTCATCCGGTAACGGGCTGAGTCTGGGGTAGAGTTAGGTTTTAGCTACGGCACAGGCGAAGTGCAGGCGAATTAGATGAGTACTCCTTCAGGCCAGCCCCAGCGGGATTCAGGGGGAAAGCTCGCGAACGTGTAGTTTCGGGATTGGGGGAGCGAGAATTCGTTCAGTGGGGTGACAGCTATGGAAATCCAACGCTTGATGCCTTTCCAGAAGAGGAGTTCGGAAGTAATCCTTTCACCTCCCGATCTCCGGCTATGGAAATCCTGAGCAAAGTGTCGCAAGTACAACTTGAGCGCCAGCCGGATAAACGCAGACACCGTAATCCCCAACCGCATAGCCGCCATCCGTACCAGAAGAACATCTTCGCCATAAAAACACACGATATGCCGGTGCAAATCCGCTCCCTGGCATTCGGCACGATTCGCCGCGCACAGCTTCTCCAACGCACCCCGCATGCGGAGCGAAGAGCGTTCAGCGAGTTCAAATATGCAGAGCCGCGTGATGGTCGAATAGGTGGTGCGCCGCTCCTTAGATCTTGCGCGGATTTTCTGCCATTGTGCTGTTGGTAGCCGGACTTCCCAAACATCGGCGATGGGAGTAGGTTTGCCTTCTAAAAAGGCGGGTTGTTTTGTGCATTTCATATTGGGCCTCTATATATTAAATACCAAGAAAGTGGGTTTTTTTCTCACGATTTTTGCGTTTTTTTTTGAGCGATGACATATAGCTATGGATTTCCATAGCTGCGGGCACACGACCCGGCCGTAGCTATGGAAAAACACAACTGGAACCGACTTCCTATTACTTCTCGCCGGGGCCTTTCGAGTTTCATATATTACCTTCGATGGTTCTCTTTTTCACCGCATTCGCTTCGGGCCTTCTCGCCTCGCTCTCGGCCTGCGTCTACCCCCTAATCCCTATCACAGCCGCCATCTTCGCAGGCGGCGAGCGCAAGAGTTGGAGCCAAGGCTTCCACGTCGCAGGCGTTTACGTCACGGGAATGGCCTTAACATACGGGACATTGGGCATGGTGGCTGCGCTTTCAGGAAGTGTCTTCGGTGCATACCTCGCAAGCCCTAAGGCGCTCGTAGTTATTAGCGTGGTACTTATCTATTTGGGCCTCGCGTACGCGCATTTGGTACCGCTCCCCCTGCCCAATTTTGCCAATCGCTTGCAGGCTAAGAATAAAAACCCCATTCTTTATCCGCTCGTTTTGGGCATCTTCTCCGCTTTCATCGCCGCGCCCTGCACTGCCCCGTTTTTCGGCAGCCTACTCGTTCAGATTAGCCGCAACGCCGCCGAGCAGCATTCGATTTTTGGGCCGTCGCTTGCGGCATTTGCATTTGCGTTTGGTATGGGAATACCATTTCTGCTCATCGGCGTCTTTTCGATTAGACTTCCCAAACCGGGAATTTGGCTCAAGGCAGTTGAGTATGTCGGAGCAGTTGTTCTGATCACAATGGGCTTCCATTATCTCGAAGACATCAGTGGAGATTTTCCGCCTGCGAATCAAACCTTTCCGTTTGCAATTATTGGGTTGGGTCTCACGGTGACATTTTTCCTTTTGGCCGAACCCTTAAAAAAGGAGCCACCGATGACAAAACGAGCTAAGCTCAACACAGCCGGCATGCTTTTGCTTTCTGGTCTGGGATTTTTTCTCTTCACGACGCCTTTTGCGAAATATTGGGGAGTCGACGTGAAGACTAACACAGGTGCTCAGTCGGATGTACCCCAGCGCACGGCAATGACGCTCCCCGAAGGCAGATTGAAATGGTACAAAGATTTGAACGAGGCCAAGAAGGTCGCTTCTCAAGAAGGGAAAATCCTTTTCATTGATTTTTGGGCCGACTGGTGCACAGCGTGCGAGCAGATGGAAAGGAAACTTTTTACACAAGAAGACTTCATCGACTTCGCCATCGAGAAAAAAATTCTGCCTGTACGTATCGATTTCTCGAACCCCACGGACGCTCTAGACAAACTGGCAAGAGATTACAGCGTCCGGGGCTTGCCGACTGTCGTTTTGACGAAAGCCGACGGAGAACTCATCCATACGATGATGGGTTTTTATAGCAAAGAGTACTCGATGCGCGAGCTCAGAATGGCACTCAAGACGCAAGGGCCGCCGGAAGACTGATTCCCGCGACTAACTATGCGCAAGCCGCCGCCCCGACTAACTATTCAAACTTGCTGGCGCGCCCCATGAGTTCGTGGATTGCCGCACGAGCAGGCATATTCTTGTAAAGAATATGATAGACTGCCGCTGTGATCGGTAAATCGACCCCCAGCTTCTGGGCTAACTCATAAGCGCTTTCGGTTGTGGGAACTCCTTCGGCGACCATGCGCATTTCGCTTTGAATTTCCTCGAGCGACATTCCTTGCCCAAGCTTCAAGCCCACGGTGCGGTTCCGCGACAAATCTCCCGTGCAAGTGAGTACCAGGTCACCCATACCCGCAAGTCCCATGAAGGTCATAGGCTTTGCGCCGAGTTTTTCTCCGAGGCGCGCAATTTCCGCGAGACCCCGTGTAATGATTGCCGCGCGCGTGTTGCTGCCGAGCTTCAAGCCATCGGCGATTCCCGTTGCGATGGCCATGACATTTTTCAGTGCGCCGCCTAATTCGACGCCGACGACGTCAGCGGTGGCATACGCACGGAAGTATTCGTTATGGAACACCTTCTGAATCTCTGGCAGACTTTCGGTCGCATAACCTGCAATAGTAATCGCGGTCGGCATTTTGAGGGCCATCTCCCGCGCGAAAGAAGGCCCGCTCAAAAAGTATAGATTCTTTTTTTTGCTTTCTCCAAAAATTTCGGTAAATAATTCACACACGAGGAGGTGCGTTTTTTTTTCAATTCCTTTAGAAGCGACGACGAGAGGTACGTTTATTTTAGCGGCACGGTTTTCGCTCCCATACACTTCGCGGATTGCCTGCGTTGGAGTCGCGCTAACAATCAGTTCTGCGTGATTGATAGCCGCGTCGAAGTCTGTTGTGACGCCCAAATTTTCGGGCAAAGGAATCGAGCGCAGATAAATTGTGTTCTCGCGTTTTGATTCAATTTCCTGAGCCGTATCTTTCGAATGGCTCCAAAGGAGCACGTCGTGTCCGTTTTCGGCGGTAAGTTTTGCGAGCGCGGTGCCAAACGACCCTGCGCCTATGACTGCAATACGCATAGGCACAAGGAAAACCTTTTAGCTCTCGTGGCAATCGAAAAGAAGGAGGCTAAAGGGTTTCAAAAACCCAAGCGGCCAAAAGCGTTTTGCTGTCGCTGATGCGCTGGCTCTTGATCATACGTTTTATTTCGCGTTCGCTGAACGCTTTTTTGTTCGAGAAGACTTCGTCGCTGTCGGGTTTTGCCCACGCATCTTTGAGCGTGCGGGCGGTAAATAGATGCAAGACTTCGGTGGAGATGCCGATTGCAGGATGATACTGCAGGTGTTTTTTCCAGTGCCTTGCCGCAAACCCCGCTTCTTCGGCAAGTTCGCGCTTCGCGCATTGCAAAATCGTCTCGTTATTCTTTTTTTTCCCTGCGGGTATCTCCCACGATTTGGCGCCCGAACCCAAGCGGTATTGTTCGACCATCCACAAAAACTTTTTTCCTGTCTGTAAAATTTCAACAGGCAGGATACCTGCGGCGTGCGGGTGTTGCAAAAGCGGTTTTTCGCCGAAGCGCGTTTTGACCAAAGTAAACGCTAAATCTTTGTCGCGGTAGAGAACTTTCATAGACCGAGTGCCGCCAAAAGCGCTTGGATATTTTTGCGGCTCGTCGTCTCGGCAATAATCCGGACCACAGGTTCTGTGTTAGAGGATCGTAGATGCAACCAGTACGGAGCACCATCTTCCATCGTTCCGCTCAGGTGATACCCGTCGCGTCTATCGAGTTTGGGCCTTGTGAAGACAGAGGCAAAGCGACGCACCGCGCTCGCCATCTCGGGCTCTGTGACGTTCTTGCGTACTTCTTTGACCATCGTATATTGCGGCAGACTCTTCACCCAATCCGACAATGTTTTTTTGTCGCTACTCAAAAGACTCACGATATGCGCCACTCCAGCGAGTGCATCGCGCCCGAACGAGGGAATACGCTCATCGATGACTCCCCCGTTTCCTTCGCCTCCCAAGGTGGACTTGCGCTTGAGCATCTCTTGAACGACGTTCGCTTCGCCGACTGCCGCACGAGCGAAGCGGCACTTGCGCAAAAGCGCTGCACGTTCTGTGAGCATCGATGTCGAAAGGTTCGCAACGATCGTATCCCCCGGCCGTGCCGCAGCTAAGACCGCTAAAGGAAGCGTGTATTCCTCACCAATCGCGACTCCCTTCTCATCGACGAGAGAGAGTCTGTCGGCGTCGGGGTCGAATGCAAATCCTACATCTGCCTTGTGGCGCTTAACCGCTTGCGATAATTTCTTGAGTGCCGAAGCCGTGGGTTCCGGCGGCCTCGGAAATTGCGGTGTTTCTTCTAAATGGATTGCGTGGACTTTAACACCCATCTTCTTGAGGAGTAACAATGCAATCTCTCCGCCGCAGGAGCCGACAGGATCGACGACCACAGTGAGTTTCTTACGCGGCTTCTTCACAATTTTTAATATCGATTGAACGTGCGTGTCTATCGCGATTGCATGGCAATCGAGTCTTTTTCCCTGAACCTTGAAATTTCCCCAATGAGGCCGCGCTTCAAGCGCATCGACAAAGCGCTCGTTATCGGTTTTATCAAAGAAGAAACCGTCTTTCTTGATAAATTTCAGCGCGTTATATTCGGCAGGGTTATGCGACGCGCTCACCATGAGCCCGCCCGCAAGCTTTTTTTCTTTCACATACGCTTTAATCGTCGGTGTCGGAACAAGTCCCAGATCGTGCACGTCTCTTCCTAAGAGGTTAAGCACTCCCACCGTGAGTTGCAAGAGGGCTGGCCCTGTCTGCCGAGCGTCTCTTGCGATGGCGATAGCGCCTTTCGGCAAAACTGTCGCGTATGCACGCACGTACTCGACCCATTTTTCGGGCGAGATATCGTCGGGATAAACCCCTCTCAGTCCGGAGATAGAGAATTTTAAGGTCGGTGATTCGTACATCATGGTTGGGCTCTCTTCGGGACTCCTTGTTCTGCTTCTGGATGCGTTTCTTGGAGTTCTATCCCGATGCGCACTTTGCTCTTCTCGATCTCTTGACGGAACTCTCTCATGCGGCATGTCGTGTACATCGTACAAAAAAGATTGAGCACAAAACCGCACAGGAAAACAAAAAACGCAAATAGAAAAACACGGCGTGTTACAACGGCTCCATCTTGCGTTTCAAGAATCAAGCGTCTGTAAAGATAGACACCCAAAATGGGCAGCGTGCCGAGTGCCGCCCAATAGCCTGTCAAAGGTAGGAAGGCGAGGATGAGTAATATAATGAGATAAACGAAAAGCAAGACACGATAGACGTTATTCATGGCTTTCCTCTTTTGTTACGGGTGGATTAGTATCGCCTTTTTCTTTAGACGCGTCTTCGATTTTGAACTCAATCTTGTCGGCTTTGGGTGCGTTGATTTCTATCGGTGCGGCGTTTGTGTTTGCGTTTGTGTTTGTGTTTGGTGCCGGCACTTTTACGCTCTCTTGGGAAACCCAGCCGTTGCGCACGAGCACGCGTCTGACGGCGTTGATGACCGCTGGTGAGTCTTCGGGGTTTTCGTTCGGCAAAGTAACAACGAAGAAAACGGCAAGGCTCAATAGAAAAATGATAAATTGGATCGCAAGGTTAAGCCCTGAAAAAAGTGGGACTTTCACCTTCTTCCGTCGCCTCTTAAAATAATACCATGCAATCAAGAGAGTTAATACGACTAACGCCATCGCTGGCAAATTGAGCAAGAGTGGCGTCACTAACTGAAAGATAACCGCGACGAACGCCAAAATAATAAAGAAGAAACTCACTAACGCCACAGGAAACGTTTGCAAACGGAGCGCGCTCGTCTACTGGGAATTTGAATTTGATAACGCCGAGGGGTGCGAGTGACGGCCTAAACTCGGCCGAGAATTTCAACTCTTGCTAACACCTTATTTTTTTGTAATAGTTATTACAAAATCTCCACTTTTTTTCGGTTTTTGAAAAAAGTTCAAATTTCGTGAGAAAAAAACATGGTTTCTGGGTATTTAATATATATAGGGAGAGGGATTTATGGAATATCATCAGACATCGGTTTCGCTGCGCGAGAAATCGTACCGGCGGCTCAAAGCTGCACAACTCATTTTTGCCCGGCATGGGATTAAATGGGGCGAGGGCGAAATCATTTCGCGGCTCTGCAAGGAGACGGTATTACGCTGGCGCTCCGGCGGTGCTTGGACCGTGTCCGCACGTCGGTACAATATCCAGACTGACGAGACAAAATACGTCATTAGGCCCTGGCGAGTTGATAAGAACTTGTACGGCGTGCTTTGGCAGCGGACGATTCATTCGGGCGAGTCGGTCTCGCGGTTCGTCGACTTCGCGATTCGGGTGTTCATGCCGCGATTTGTCGAGATGTATCTGCATTCGCCCCGGCGCGGGTCGGCGTTCTCCGCGCGGAATCACTGTTTCTGGGCGGCGCGGTATGCCCGGCGCAAGAGTTTTCCTGACTATTTTATTAACTACCAAAAAGCCACCGAAAAAAATGAGAACGGCGGGCTCGAAACTGCTCGGAAGGCGGTTCTCATCGCGAAAAAGTGTCGTACCAAGAATACATCCATTGCCTACGAACCTGCATATAACATAAGGCGACGCCCCAGAGTAGAGGTTGTATAGAAAGTTGGTCAGCAAGCGACCTTGACGGGGCGGAGCTTTTCTTCTTGCCGCGCTGAATTGATTATGTCGCATTACTGTTCCGTATGCGTGTCACCCTTCTTTTGTGTGCGCTCTCGCTCTTTGCCCCGCTTCTGCCGCAAAGCGCGGTAACCGATATCAATACCACGGCCGAAAAAAAAACCGAAGAAGCAGCGCCCAAACCGGCGAAAGAAAAATCCGAGTTTGCAGATTTCGAGAAGCAACTACAAAAGGAACTTTCAAGTTCGCCAGAGCGCGACGCACAACAGACAGAAAAGCCTTCGGTCTTTTGGCAGTTCGTGCGCACGCTTTTGACGCTGGCAATTCTGTTGGGGATTTTTTACGGTATTTTTCGTCTCTACAAATTCAAACGCAATTTGCCGCAACAAGCGATGACTGCGCTGACGAGTCTTTATGAATACCCTTTGGGGCCACGGCAACGCATCCAAATTATTGAGATGGCGGGAAAGCTTCTTGTCTTAGGGGTGAGTGAGAATTCGATTCAACTCATCAGCGAGGTGA
This sequence comes from Spirochaetota bacterium, assembly GCA_963205035.1. Classification (GTDB taxonomy): domain Bacteria; phylum Spirochaetota; class Leptospiria; order Turneriellales; family Turneriellaceae; genus Turneriella. Next base: position 10,254 of record CAUJII010000215.1, on the reverse strand, counting down.
CGGATAAATACACTATCGACCGCATCAAGCTCGATTGCGCAACCGATTCTGAAAAACCGCCCGTTGATTTTCTCTCCGAGCTTTCGCGCAGCATCAAGACAAACATCACAGATAAATTGCGCAAGAAAGAAATCGTTCCACTCGGCGAAGAAGTGTCTGAGAAATCACCCCAGAACTTCGAGGCACAGAGGCAGCAATCGCTCGACAGGCTGCGCAAGTTAAAATCTGACAAATTCGATTGGCGGGAAAAGCCATGAAGCGTCTACTCTTCGTTCTCTGCGCGTTCGTTCTTTTAGGCGGCATTTTTTCTCTCGCTGCACAGCAGGTTCCCATCCCACGCGTCGATTTTAACATCACGCAGGCGAAGACGCCGCAGCAAGTCGCGCTCTCGATGCAGATTCTCTTGCTCCTGACGATTCTTTCTCTTGCGCCCGCCATCATTTTGATGCTTACTTCTTTTACGAAAATTATTATTGTGTTCGATTTTATGAAGCGTGCGTTGAGTCTCCAGAACATGCCTCCGAATCAGGTGATGGTTTCTCTGGCGCTCTTTGTGACGTTCTTTATCATGGCACCGACTTTCAACGACATGAATAAGCGCGCGATTACCCCATACCTCGACGGCAAAATCAGCAATACGACATTTTTCAAAGAGGCCGCGATCCCGCTTCGCAAGTTTATGATTAAACAGATTGGGCGAGAAGGGATAAAGGAAATCGCGCTCTTTGTTCGCTTGAGCAAGGCGGAAAGACCGAAAACGATAGACGATGTTTCGATGCAGGTTTTGATTCCTGCTTTCATGCTGACAGAAATCAAGAAGGCTTTCATTATCGGTATCTATCTCTTCATTCCGTTTCTGATTATCGACATGGTGGTTGCGAGTGTTCTGATGTCGATGGGAATGATGATGCTACCGCCGGTCATGATTTCGCTGCCGTTTAAGATTATCCTCTTTGTTTTAGTCGACGGTTGGACGCTACTCACTTATGAAATTGTGCGGAGTTATGGGTGAAGGCGCAGGACGCGCCCTTCGACAGGCTCAGGGACCGCCGAACTACACCGCTGCCATGGCTTGCACTGAGCTTGTCGAAGTGCTGGCATCTTTGCGGTGTGTGAAGGCACACGAGGTGCGTAAGTTCGCGGCTGACACGAGGTCATCTTCGACCCGAATTGAAAAAATACCGAATAATTCATTTATTTCTTGACCGTGAGGCGCATTACCGTGAATTGAGGTTGTGCAACACGGCATTTTGGAGGTCATATTTCAAGCCGGCGTACACGGGAGCGCAGAAAATTTTCGGCAGTGGGTCGAAATGTATCGTCAGCTCGCGAAAGAAACTCTGCCAGACAATCTAACAGAACTGACGCCCTTTCTTGAAAAACAGGTCGGCGACATCCATCGCTACGATTCGATAACCCTCGACGAGTCGACCTTGCAAAACGAACTGATTCGTCTCTTTGACGCAGGTCTTACCGAGGTCATCTTGCCTTATAGCGAACTGCGTTGGCGCAACCGCCGTGACTGGGCGTGTTACTCCGCGACAAGCGAAAGCTTCTTTGTCAGCAATACGCTCCAATTTTCACCGCTTCAATATATTCGTTCACGGGTTCAGAATTTTTGCGAAGTCAAAGGGATTTCAAACGCGCAGCGCGATGAAATTGTAATTTCGGTTACCGAAGCTGCGGAAAACGCCATCAAATACTCCAACATCCATCCTGTTTACATCGAGCATGGCATCGAAGGCGACGAGTATTTTATCCGGGCCATGAACTCTGTCGACGATGTGAATTTGAAACAAGAAATTTCTCGCGGCAAATTCTCCGAAGACGTGTCGCTGATGCGCGGGGTTCTCGTGATGTCGAAGCTTCTCGATTATCTCGACATTGTGCGCGACGCAGACCGTCGCCTTGTCGAGTTTGTCGGCCGTAAGAAAATCTCCCTCAACACACACCGGTTGATGCGTGTTTGAGTTGTCCGCTTAAGAGTTTAGGGAAGAAAAATCGTTTAAGCGAGTAGCACCCGAAGTGCCCGCGCACCCGCCATCTTGGGAATTTCCGCGTTTCGTATTGACTTCGAGTTCTCAAAAAGTAATTGTGCCGAATGAAAATTTTATACACAGTATTAATTGCGACGTTGTTCTGTTTTTTGCCCTCGTGCAAATCGAGTCAAACAGCAACGTGGGAGGGCAGAGTGTTTACAGGTCAAATCGATCCGAAGGTAGATAAGCTTTTGGCCGGGAGAGAAGTTTTTGCAGACGCAGAGCGCGTCATTCCTGTTCTTGTCGACTCGAACGAAGGATCGGGTGCGAAAAAAGAAAATCTCGAGGGTTATGCGATCATCAAGAAAGCGACTCTCTTGACTCCGGAGCAGATTAAGCGTCTGCAAAAAGTTGTTTTTGATGTTGAGACATACGACTTTAATTTATCGAAACGCTGCCCCTTTCGCCCGTATGTGGGATTTATTTTTGAAAAGGGCGGCAAAAAGGCGCATGCGCTGTTCTGCTTCCAGTGTAACGAGGTGAGCTACGGACGCGACAGCAAACAGGGCAACCTCGAAGATTTCGATTCTGCGCGGGCGGAGATTTTAGCACTTTCTAAAGAGGTTTTTCCTCAAGATCCCGGTTTAGCACAGGTTGGGAAGGACAAATAAATGCGTCGTTTAATAATCACAGCTCTCGCTTTAGCTTTCCTGAGCGTTTTTCCTCTTTCGGCGGCGGCACTTCGTGTCTTGATTATCGGCGACACAAACGACCGGTCAATTGGTAAGTCTGTTGTCACCGACATCACAAACGTCGAAGGACTCGCGCGCACGATTGCCGCGCGAACGGGACTCAAACTTGATCTTAAAATCCTCAAGGGAAATGATGTTAAGTCAAAGAAAGTCACCGATGCCGTGAATAAAATTACTGCTCAGCCAGACGATACGGTGATTTTTTATTACTCTGGTCATGGTTTTAGAACAAAGCAAGTCAAGACACAGTGGCCTTTGCTTTACATTCCTGATGCGGGCGACAAAGGTGTCGACTTCCAATGGGTTATCGATACGCTCAACAAGAAGAACCCGCGCATGGTTCTCGCGATCACCGATTCGTGCAACAGCTATATCGACTCACCTCCAAACATAAACAACAACCGAGCGATGGCAGAAGACGCGATGTGGAAGAAGCTCTTCGTCGAGTTTTCAGGCCGCATCTATATTTCAGGTTCGATTCCGGGACAGTTTTCGTTTGGCCAAGACGATATCGGCGGCGCGTTCACCAGCCGCTTCTTGACCCTTCTGCGCAGCGAGACAAAAAAGAAAAACACGAGCTGGGATACAATCATGCCGCTCGCGACACGGAAAATTTTGATCAATAGTCCGCAGCAAAAATCGCAAGACCCACAGTACAAACTTGTGAAGACCACGGGAGTCGCCGCGCAAGAAGCGCAGGCGTCTATCGAACCCGTACAAGCGCAAGACACTCCAGCCGGAGAGGTGAGCGAAGCCTGCCAAGGCATTCAGGACTTTCGTGCTGCGCTCACCATGCTCAAAGACGACCTTCCCGAAAAGATCGATTTTCGCCGCGATAAAGAGGACGTGCAGACTTACAAAGATATCGTCGTTGCGCTATACGATGTCGGCGGCGATGGCGAGATGAAGAGCCTCACGCGCACGATGGATAGAGGACTCAAGAGGCGCCAGTGGCCTACCTTCAAGCAGTCTTTTGTCAAATACGAAGAACACATCGGAGCTATCCACCAAGAGCAGTGCGGGCAGTAAGCCCGCGCTAGCCGGAGACTGGCGATGCTATTTGAGTGCTGCTTGTGCCGCCGCGAGGCGCGCAATCGGCACTCGATAGGGAGAACACGACACGTAATCTAATCCCACGCGGTGGCAGAAGCCAATCGAAGTGGGATCTCCCCCGTGTTCGCCGCAAACACCGAGCTTGATTTTTGGGTTCGTCTTGCGGCCTTTGTCGATTGCAATTTCGATGATTTTTCCCACGCCTTCGGCATCCAATACCTGAAACGGATTCTGCGCATAGATGCCTTTCTGTATATAGTAAGGCAAGAAGTGCTCCGAGTCGTCGCGTGAAAACCCTGAAGTCATTTGCGTGAGATCGTTCGTACCAAAGCTAAAGAACTGCGCGTGCTCGGCAATCTCGTCGGCAGTCACAGCTGCGCGCGGCACTTCAATCATCGTCCCCAGGGTATATTCCACCTTGACGCCCTTTTCTTTCTCGACAGCGGCGGCTGTTTCACGAATCACTTTCGCTTGGTTTTCGAGTTCTTTATGGTTGCCGACCAGAGGCACCATAATTTCAGGAAAGATTTTTTTTCCTTCTTTAAGAAGCTCGGCGGCGGCTTCGATAATGGCGCGCGTCTGCATCGCGGTAATTTCGGGGTAAGTAATCCCCAAACGGCAGCCCCGGTGGCCTAACATGGGATTGAATTCTTTGAGGTCTGCTATTTTCTTATGGACGTATTGCCGCGTTTTATTGAAAGTCTTTGCGAGCTCGTCGATTTGCGTCTCTTCTTGCGGCAGAAATTCGTGCAGAGGCGGATCCAAGAGCCGCACGGTTACAGGGAGCCCTTCCATCGCTTGAAAAATTCCCTTGAAGTCGGTGCGCTGAAACGGCAAAAGTTTCCCAAGAGCTTTCTCTCGTTCTTCGACCGTCGATGAAAGTATCATTTCGCGCATCGCGGCAATGCGGTCTTCGTGGAAGAACATGTGCTCGGTGCGGCAAAGGCCAATCCCCTTCGCGCCATAACTTCTCGCCACCGTCGCGTCCTCGGGTGTGTCTGCATTCGTGCGCACCTTGAGTCGGCTATAGTTGTCGGCCCATTCCATGATGCGCGAGTACTGCTGAGCTAGCCGCGATTCTTGAAGTGGGAGTGATTTCGTGACAAACACTTGTTCGAGCTCGCTGGGTATCGTCTTAAGCGGAGTATGGATAACCTGCCCCGTAAACCCGTCAATCGAGATGGAGTCCCCTTCGCGCAACACGACTTCTTTACCTGTGGATGTAGTAATCAAAAGCGTATGTGTTTTGTGGTCGACTTCGAGCGCGCTGCAACCCACGATGCACGGCTTATTCATTCCTCGTGCCACTACTGCCGCGTGCGACGTCATTCCTCCACGCGCCGTCAAGATTCCTTCTGCGCTGTGCATGCCAGAAATATCTTCGGGCGAAGTCTCGATGCGAACCAAGATGGATTGGATGCCGTCTGCGGCCATCGCAACGGCTTTCTCGGCGCTCAGCGCAATCTTTCCGCTTGCGGCTCCAGGGCCTGCGGGTAGGCCCGTTGCAATAACGAGGCCGTCTTTGAGCGCCTTTTCTTTTTCTTTACTATCGAAAATTTTTGCGAGAAGCGAAGGTAGAGCACTTGCGTCGAGGCGTTTCAACGCGGCTTTTTCGTCGATAAGTTTTTCGTCAACCATCTCGACCGCAGTGCGTATCGCAGCAAACGCCGTTCTCTTGCCGGTGCGCGTTTGGAGCATATAGAGCTTCGAGCGTTCGATGGTAAACTCGATGTCCTGCATGTCTTTGTAATGGTGCTCGAGTTTGTCCGCGTAGCTTAAGAGCTCTTTGAGAGCGTCGGGCATTTTTTCGCCGAGCTTCTCGATCGAAAGGGGCGTGCGGATTCCCGCAACTACATCTTCACCCTGAGCATTCATTAAGAACTCTCCAAAAAACTTCCGCTCGCCGGTTGCGGGGTTGCGCGTAAAAGCGACGCCCGTTCCACAATCGTCGCCCATGTTTCCAAAGACCATCGACTGCACGTTCACCGCCGTCCCCAACGCTTCGGAGATATTATTGAGTTTGCGGTAAACTATCGCACGGCTGTTCATCCACGAAGCGAAGACTGCGTCGATGGCTCCCATGAGTTGGTCTTGGGGGGATTGAGGAAAGTCCTTGCCGGTCGCCTTCTTAACGGCGGCCTTATATTCCGAAATCAAAGCCTGGAGGTCTTGAGCGTCTAATCCCAAATCTTCGCTGACACCCTTGCGCTTTTTAGCAGCATCCAAAATTTCTTCAAAGTCGTGGTGCTTCATTTCCAAAACCACATTACCGTACATCTGTATGAAACGGCGGTAACTATCGTAAGCGAACCGCGCATTCGCCGTCCTTTCGATAAGTCCTTCAACCGTCTCGTCGTTCAACCCCAAGTTCAAGATGGTGTCCATCATTCCCGGCATCGAAACGGGCGCACCCGAACGCACAGAAACTAAGAGCGGGTTTTTTTTATCGCCGAATTTTTTTTCAGTCGTCTTTTCGAGGGCCTTAACTCCCTCTTCGATTTGCTGTTGGAGTTCCTTCGGATATTCATGGCCGTGCGCGTAATAGTACGTACAGACTTCGGTCGAGAGAGTAAAACCCGGAGGTACGGGAATTCCCAAGGTGGTCATTTCCGCAAGGTTCGCCCCCTTGCCGCCCAAGAGGGCTTTATCGCCTGCCCCACCATCGGTATGGTTTTTCGAGAAAAAATACACAAATTTTTGTGCCATCATGCAGAGCATAAAATTTCAATGCGCTGTAAACGATAAACACCCGTGCCGGATAGGCGACAGAAGACGGAGGACACAAGACAGATGTCCACGGGGCATGCAAATGTTGTAAAGCTCGCCATTTCCAAACGCAGGGAGCTCCGAACCGCCACGATTTGCACAGCCATGCCGTCTTAATCGCGGCCTACGCAAAGAAACGCTTCAAATTTGATGCTCTATTTGCCGATGCTATAAATACGTATGTCACTTTCTGTGGTCGGAAATAAAGCAAAGCCGGGCTTGGCGTTCAGGTTGACGCTCAACTTAGGACTCGTGACGCTCGGAATTTCCGCGCTCTTTGCAACGATTTATTTTGTTTTGACGGTCTCGCTCTTTTCGCGCTTCGCCACCGAACAGCTTCACCAGAAAGCACAGAGCGCGGCATTGATAGTGAAAGCGGTTTCTGACTCGAAAGAGTCTATCAACTCATTGACTTTCATTCGGAAACTACGCAAGGCAGGTCTCGAAGGCGCTATCGCTGTTTTTAACGCCAAGGGTCGCCTCGAAGCGCACTCGGACGAGAAAGTTTCGCTCGCGATTGGACAGTTTGAAGCAAACCCGAAAGCAAAAAATATTCCAGTCGAAACACAAGCTCAGCTACTGAAAAATGTCGCAGCATTTGCGAAGAATAAAAATTCGGGGGATTTATACGCCAATAACGGTCTTTATTACAGTTTGATAAAGACCCAAACGACGCAGGTCTTGATAGCTCTCGAACCGCAATCGCCTAAATTGCTTGTGCTGGCGGCCTCGTTTGCGCTCCTCTGCCTTTTGGGAGTTGCACTCAATACTCTCTTCATATATCACTTCGGGCATTCATTAGCGCGCGTCTTATCAGATATTGTGCGTGGCATCGAAGTGGGCTCGCTGCGCAGCGATACTTTTCAAGCGTCCTACAACGAAGTCGACGAGCTCATCACCTCGGTGAGTTTGCGTGTCAATTCTGCAGCCACCACCGTGCCGCCTACGCAAGATGCACCACAACTCGATGTGCAACAGCAGATGCAGAACCGACTTTATGAGAAGCCGTTCCCTCGCATCGAACAGCATGAACTCGTTGTCTATCCGAGACGCCCCAAAGTGCAGACGCATGAATTTATTTCGGCCGCGCATGAAGCGGGCCGTATCGACATCTTTGTCGGAGTGACCGACTCAGACAGCATCGACGCTCTCTTGGCAAAGCATCGCTTGCAAGAGAAATTCTTAACCCTCACGAAAGAGAACCGTTCGGCAAAAACCATTGCGCGCGAATTGTGGGATGGATTTTTCGCACACAGCGAAGTTGTGCCGGGGATGCTCTATGTACGTCTAACCGATATCCAAAACAATTTGGAAATCTCGCGCGCCGGGACTATACGCGTGTTTATCGCTCAGAGTAGCGGTGCATGCCGTGAAGTCCAAAAAGGAAGACTCGTTTTCGGTAGCGAATTCGCTGCGATTGAAGAAGAGCCGCTCAGCGCGACCGATCAGCTGATCATCGTTTCGCACGATGCGTTTGCCGCGATGGAAGTTTCTGCTGAAGACTTTGCCGAAATTCTTGGTCGCATTGCTTCAACGAAGCGCGGCAAACATTTGCTTTCGGGAATCTTAGAAAAGATTCACCAGAAGCTACCGGCTGGAGAGACTGTCCCCGGCCTCATTGCTGTGCTTTGCGGGAAGTAAACGCACTGGGCGGCCGTTCGCGCCCACCGCAACGTAAGTCACCTCGCAGGTAATAATCTCGCGCGAAGTTTGTTTCTCGGGATCGTATGCCACCGCCTTGCCCTCGGCAGTGACGCTCGAACGCTTCACATCTTTAATGCGTGCAAAAATTTGTATGATGTCGCCCAAGTAACCCGGTGCCTTGAAATAGACATTGTTCATGCTCACCGTCACCATCGACTTGTAGCGCACGCGGTTTGTGCAATGGAGATACACATCGGTATCGAGCCACGCCAAAAGCTGGCCGCCAAAAATATGGTGGTTGGGGTTTAAGTGCTCCGACATCACCATGTGTTGCGTCACTAGCGAAAATGCTTCTTCCGTTAGATTCTCCGCCCCCTCTATGGCAACGCGGTTTGAGTTATGGCGTCGTTCTTCGCCGGACAGGTCTGCCATAGAACTATTGAATTTTCAACTCGCTCTTTGGGGGTTTTTCCGAAGGTGTCTCGCCTTCGGTGGCTTCAGTGGCCTTCTCTTTGCTGTTTTCACCCACCCGCTCTTCTTTTTCTTCCGCCGGAGGCGGCGTGGTTTCTTCGCGGGGTTCTACCTTCTCGCTCTTGGGGGCAGTAGAAGGCTCCACAACTTCGGGAGCTAAAGGTTTAGTTGTTTTCTTTTTGGCTGGCTTTTTCTTGGCCGGCTTTGTTGTATCAGGCGTTGCAGCGTCATCTAAGCCGTGCTCTGCGCGCTTCGTCGCGTCAAAGTAGATTTCGGCGCGCCGGTTTTTGCGGCGACCCGCATCGGTCCGCTCGTTTTTTGTCGCAAGCCGCTTCTCACCGAATCCTTTGGTGACAATCATCTCGGCGGGGATTCCATATTGAACCAGACGTTTTTTCACAAATTCGGCGCGCGCCTTTGAGAGCTTCATGTTGAGGTCTTTGGTGCCCCGGCTGTCGGTATGGCCATAAACATAGACATACTTATGCGGTTGCTTATTCCAAAGTGCCACAACATTCTTGAGACCGGCCGCTTTTTCGTTATTGAGCCGGTTAGATACGTTCGTTGAAAAATACACAATCGCCTCTAATCCCCCAGGGCCTTTCGTTTCGACGACTTCTACGGCGTCTTCTTTGGCTACCATCGGGATTTGAATCTCCAGCGTATCTTTGAGTTCGCCGTTTGCACCGCGTAAGAGAGAAGCAATGCTGCGCTCGTCTTGAACATCTTCAAAACCTTTAAGCGTTGCTTTCAGAGAAAGTTGCATTTTGTCTAAAGCAGCGAGAGCATCTTCTGGTTTCTTGTACCGCGACATAGCGGGAAGGGCGATTTGCCCGACACTATTGCGGTAGCGCAAAATCGAATCGTCGCGCATCTCGGGCGTCAACCGGTAAGTTGCGTTTGGACGCAGCGCGTTGCCTTTTGCATCGACGAAGCGAACGAGAATCTTGATATCCTTCGGCAGAGCTAATTCACGCTCCATCTCAAAATCTTTTTGAATCGTAATCGGTGTGTGGATATCGCGCAAGTCTGCGATGTACTCGACGGCCCTGTAACCGGGTGCCGTCACCGTGAACTTATATTGCTTCTTGTTGACGAGATCGCTGCTATAATGTCCCGCAGGTTGGCTTGTCGAAAAATTTCTTTCTCCGTCAACATCTGAAATACGGACATTCGCTTCGATGCCCTTCTGACTAAACTTCTCTTTGACCCGGCCCTTAAGCGTGACCACAACTTCTGGTTTTGCGAACTCGGGTACTTTGCCGCGATAGATGTCGAAACTCCCTTGGCCGTTTTCGCGGTTCGACGCAAAGTACATGAAGTTACCGCTCCTGATAACAGTGGGGTATTCGTCGTCGTACTCGGAGTTGTAAGGCCGCCCCAAGTTTTGCGGCTTCTTCCAAATGAGCTCTGAGCTATTCGACATCGCCGAGGCCGCATAGTTCGGCGACATCTGCGTGACGTGGATGTCGTAACTCCCCAACCCCCCGGCGCGATTGGATGAGAAATAGAGCGTGATGTTGTCGGTGTGCAGAGCAGGGGTGACTTCTGATGCCGGCGTATTGATCGAGCGGCCCGCGTTTTGTGGA
>CAUJII010000214.1 GCA_963205035.1 Spirochaetota bacterium | reverse complement strand
ATTGCTGCCGGGCCTGCGCTAAAATTGTGTATGCGATTTTCAAACATACGTCTATTTTGGTGTACGATACACGCCGTCGATTATTTGCGAGTTAGCATGTATATGGCCTGTCGCTTAAAGACTCTCAGTTGCGTAGTCGTCGTACTCTTGCTTTTTGCAGCGTGCAGCACAAAAAAGGAATGCCTTGGCGCGTGCGAGAAATCCTACAAGGGTTGTTTAGCGCGGACAGGCGATGCGGAGAAATGCTTGTTTTTCAAGCACGACTGCGCATCGCGGTGCGATTAGATAATTTTTATTGGAATTTGAAGGTCGACATGAAATAGCCGTACTGATAATCGGTGTCTTTTCCAGCGGCGCGTAACGCGTTGCCACGGTTTGCATACGCATACCCCGCTTGGAAGCCCAAGTTTTCACGCGCATTGTAGTTGAGAATTGCGTCGGCTTCGTGATAGAGCCCGCGCTCTGTTCCCAACGCTACGTTTGCCGCGCCGTAATACCAACCGTCTTTTGTGCTCGTTCTGTCTGCATACCAGTAATCGACGCGTAAGCTCAAGGTCGGTAAGAACCACACAGTGTAGTTGACGCCCGCACCTGTCACGTTGCGCCATGTCACCATGTCGGCAATCCCCATGATCGAGTGCGTGGTTGGGTAGAGTGGGTCGAACGTCTGGTATTTCTTATCGGTAGCATCGTTGTCTCCGCTTGCGTAAGCGCCTTGTGCGCCCAAACGCATTTTTTTGCCGGCAGTGAATGTTGCTCCCACTTGAGCAAACGCTCCATAAGCTTGCACCTCAAGCCCGCCTTTGCGGCCGCCTTGGTATGCAATATCTAACGAGTAATCGAAGATTTGATCTTTTGGCGATTTGTTTCCTTTCTCTGTGCGGTTGTGGAAACGCAAGCCACCGGTATAGAGTTGGTCGGAGTGGATTGCCTTGTCTTGGTTGCGTGCGAAAACAAACGCATCGAGCCAGAATGCTTTACTAATCTTGATCGTGTCATAGATACCACTAAAGTAAATGCCTTTGGTGTTCAGAGTGTTGTTCGCGTTGTTCAAATCATTCGAGTTATCTTCTTGCAAGATGGTTGAAAACGCGCTGAAGTTATTTGTCGGCGTATCCCATATCAAGCGCGCGCCGTCGAACGAACGGCCGACGTTCCCCCAATCGGACACCCCAACAAAAAGTTCGTCGCCAAATGTCATTTTCTGCCGACCTAAGCGCAGAGAGAGAGGCGTTCCCAGAAAGTCGTCGGCTTGCAAATACGCTTCGCGCACGTCGACCGCCTGTTGCTCACCACTCGTGTCGGTCCCTGCTGCGCCGCTTTGCCCGCCCCAAACGCGCGCATCTTGAAGCGTTATCAGAAAGCGCGTTTTATCGCTAAACGCTTTTTCTGCAGTGAGCCAAACCTTTTGCCCGACAAAATTGAAGTTCTTGCTTTTATCAAACCCGAGACCTTCTTTCACTTCAGGTCTAATGCGAATGAGTCCCGAGAACTTAAAGCTCTCGTCTTTTGCCTTTGGGATTTCCACCGAATCGGGCGCTACCTCTTGAGTGGCTGTAGGTTGCGCGGGAACGGCTCCCGCTTTCGTCGTGGTGGCAGCCTCTTTCGCGGTCGGCGCTTTCGGCATGCGTGGTTTTCTCTGTGCGCTCACAGGTGCCGTCACAAAAGTGGCGCATAAGACACCTGCGAAAAGCGCAAAATTCATTTTTTTCATGGGAATTCTCCTTTTTCGTCGTGTAATAACTATTCGCGTAAACAGCGCGAACAGAAATTTCCTTGATTCATGTCAATAGGAGGTACTTTTTTTGAAACACCAAAATTATCGCGCGAGCATTCAAGTAGAAGCTCATGGAGTAAGTCTTTTCAGTTGTGTGAATTTCAAGAGAAACTTGCGCGTCTTTCCGTCGTCAAAAAAAATATGGATGCGCGCACCGTCGCCCTCGCCTTCGACTTTAAGAACGCGCCCACTGCCGAAATTGCCGTGCTCGATGCGTTCGCCATTCGCAAAAGAGCTTCCTTTCATTTGCGTTTCTATCGGAGCGCCAAACGACAAAGGCGTAGATGTTTTCTGTGTCTTCGGCGCGCGCGGGATAAATGACTGCCGCACTGCGCTTTCTCTCCCTCGCCCACCGGTAAAACTTTTTTCGTGGCGCACAAGGCCTTGCGGAATTTCTGCTAAGAAAGGCGACACGCGGGAAGTTTCGTAAAACCCCTGCGCCATGCGCCGCTCTGCATTCGTCAAAAAAAGTTGATTCTTCGCACGCGTGACAGCCACGTAGAAGAGCCTGCGCTCTTCGCTAATATCTCCGTCGCGCTCTGCAAGATAATGCGGGAACAGATTTTTTTCAAAGCCAGCGAGAATAACGGTGCCGAACTCGAGACCCTTCGCGTTGTGCACCGTCATGAGACTCACAGAACGCTCCCCTTCTTCTTCGGGCTGAGTGTTGGTGATGAGAGAGATTTGTTGCAAGTATTCTCCCAAGCTCGCGTTATTGCTCCCCCTCTGATAAAGAAGCAGCGAATTTCGTAATTCGCCGACATATTCCATGCGGCCGGACCCCAAGAGGCGGTCTTCTTCCTCGTAGAGCTTCGCAAGACCTGTTTTTTCGAGTAGCTCGTCGATGAAAAAACCCAGGTCAACTTTTTCAGAAGCCTTCTTCCGTAGCGCTAAGAGCATCCTCGCAAATTCTTCTGCTGCGAAAGCCGTCTTGCCAGTGAGCGGGTTCGTGTCGCCTCGCGACAACAAGAGAAGAAAGTCGCTCTCCGCGTGGTTGCTACGCGCGTCAAAGATTTTCTCGAGCGACTTCTCCCCAACGCCGCGTGCAGGCGTGTTGATCGCGCGCGCAAACGCCGCCTCGTCGCTACCATTCACGATGAGTTTTAAGTACGCCAGCACGTCTTTAATTTCTTTGCGCGCAAAAAACGAAAGCCCCCCATAAACGCGGTAAGGAATTTTTGCGTTGAGCATCGCTTCTTCGATGAGACGCGATTGAGAATTTGTGCGGTAAAGCACCGCAATCTCCGAGGGCGCGGTCTCTCTCAACGCATTGGAGACCAGAGACACAACCTTTTGAGCTTCCGTCACATCGTCTGCCAATGTAAAGAGAACGGGTGTCTCTCCGCCTTGGCGAGACGTGAACAAAGCCTTCGGCATGCGCTCGTAATTTTGCGAAATGACAGCATTGGCAATATCTAAAATTATTTTTGTAGAGCGGTAGTTTTCTTCGAGCTTAATGACGACTGCGTCTTTGAAATCGGTCGAAAAATCGAGGATGTTTTTGACGTCTGCGCCGCGCCAACCATAAATCGCTTGGTCGTCGTCACCCACAACGCACAAGTTGCGGTCGCGCGAAGCAACGTGTTCGACAAAGCGGTATTGCGCGTAGTTCGTGTCTTGGTATTCATCGATGAGCCAAAACGGGTAGCGGTTCTGCCAACGCTCCAAGAGTTCGGGTTTCTTATCAAAAAGATGGCAGGGCAGTGAAATGAGGTCGGCAAAGTCAACAGCGAACGACGCTGTCTTTTTGACTTCATAGAGTTGAAACACTTCTTGCAAGATGTCGCCGTGTTCGTAAAGATCGAGGTCAATTTCTTCTGCGAGGTTTTGCGGTGTGACGAGCTTGTCTTTGAACGACGCAATCGAGTTTGCGACATATCGGTATTGCGTCTTTGTAAACTTGCCTTGGAATTTTTCAAGAATCTGCTGGATTGCTCTCTGCTGATCTGCATCGTCCCAAATAGAAAAATTCTCGGGGTATTCAAATTCTGCTGCGTTACGCCGCAAGAGATAGAGGCCCAGCGAATGGAATGTGCGCACGGTCGACTCAGAACCAATCGGCCCCGCGACATTCAAGAGCCGCTCGCGCATTTCTTGCGCGGCCTTATTCGTAAAAGTCACTGCGGCTAATTTATACGCAGGCACCTTTTCGACGTGGATGAGATATGCCATGCGGTGGATGATTGTGCGCGTCTTGCCCGACCCCGCGCCGGCGAGAATGAGGAGCGGCCCATGCGTTGTCTCTACCGCTTTTTGCTGCGGGCCGTTCAGATTTGCAAGGATAGTCTCTCGCCATTCGTTCATAAGCAATTAGACATCCGTATTGCGTACGTTTTTCTTGACAACCGTACGTAAAGGTATATTTTAGTATTATGAACGCTACGATGTTGCGGCAAAATCTTTACAAAACGCTCGACGAAGTTATCGAAACCGGCAAAACAATCCGTGTCGAACGCAAAGGCAAAACGATTCTCATTGTGCCAGAAGAAAAACCGCAAAAAAAACTCAAATTCAAAAAACGTAAGCTGGCGCTTGTCCCCGACAATGACCTTATCCATAACGATTGGCTAAGCGATTGGCGCAAAGAACACAATATTTCTGACGACGAGTTTTTTATCCCGCGTAAGCGATGATTTTCCTAGATACGCACGCCGCCATCTGGCTCTACTGCGGCGAGGTTCAAAAATTTTCTAACCACGCACTCTATACGCTTCAGAGCGAAGATTTATTTATATCCCCGATGGTACGCCTCGAATTGCAATATCTTTTTGAAATCGGCCGCATTGCAAAAGCACCAAAAGCGGTTTTAGAAGTTCTACTTGCAGATTTTAATCTGCGCATTCATCCTATCGACTTTGCTGCCGTTGCCGAAAAGGCGGTGCTCGAAACATGGACACGCGACCCTTTCGATCGAATCATTGTAGCGCATGCACGCGACCAAAGCGCGGCACTCATTTCAAGAGACACCCAAATTCAAAAAAATTATACCAGAGCGTTAGGCTGATAAGATATCTAAGTTCAAAAGAATCATAATGACAAGCATGTAAATAATCGAAGCGAAGAAAGCCTTGCCGTATTGTTCTTTGCGATAAATGCCGCGCACTGTACGGTAGATGTAGTGCGCAGAGGCAATACCACTACCGACGATATAGACAACGCTGTAACCCGCCGACAGACCAACGGCCAATGCCAATGGCGGCAGAGAAAGCCCGTAGATTAGAATGTAGAGCCTCGTGTACTCATCTCCATAGACGACAGGCAAGACAGGCACTCCACCTTCCGCGTATTCGCTCTGTATCTTGAGAGCCAACGCCCAGAAGTGCGCGGGTTGCCACAGCATCATAAACGCAAAGAGGAGCCAGACGTCGGGGGCGAAACGCTCGCTCACTGCATAAGCGCCAATCAAGACGGGGAGCGCACCGGGTAAACCACCGACGATGGCGCCAAAGGGGCCACGCCGTTTCAGGTAGCGCGTGTACCAAACGGCGTACGACCAAATCGCGAGGAGCGTAAAGAAGACAGCAATCCATCTCTCGTAATAAAGAAGTGGTATTAATGAAAGCGCAGAAAAAATCCACGCAAGGGTCCAGAGAGTTCGTTTGCCGACACGGTCAATCGCCTCAGAGCGCCAGAGAGTACGGCGCATTTTTTTATCTAAGTCGTAGTCGAAGAGGTTATTCATAATCGCCGAAGCGCCCGACGACAAAGTCAACGATGCCAGAACCCACAGGAGTTCCCATGGCGTGGGGAGCGACCGCCGCACCATGAGCATGCCGGTAAAACCGGTTACTACGACACTAAAGATAATGGAGCCTTTCGCAAGGCGCACGACATCGCGCATCAAAAGATTCTTTCGAGACCTGATTCAGGGCGGAAAGAGAAAGTTCATTCTCCTTCAAAGACAATCCGGTTGCGGCCCGTTCTTTTCGCAATGTAGAGCCTTTTGTCGGCTAAATCGATGAGCTTATCGATGAGGTGCTCTCCCTCGACCTCTTTCAGGGAACTCACGCCTGCGCTAAACGTATATGCAATCTTTGTGCCTTCTAATTGACAAGGGTTGGATTTCAGTGCTGCGGCGATACGCTCGATGAACTCAACGCTCTTGGGTATGTCGCAATCGAAAAACTGGATGGTGAACTCTTCGCCGCCATGGCGCGCTAAAATGTCGTATTTACGTATCTGGTGACGGATAGTCGTTGTAAAATGCTGCAGAACCGCATCGCCTGCCTCGTGGCCGTGTTGATCGTTCACCTTCTTGAAAAAGTCGATGTCGAGCATCGCGACGCACAAATTACGCCCCATCCGTTCGACATAACTTAAATTTGTTTCGACAGCCTCGAAGAAATATCTTCTGTTATAGACTCCCGTCAAATAGTCGGTTACCGAACGCAGACGTAGCTCTTGTTCTAAGTTCTTGATTCTGAGCGCAGAGCGGATGCGTGCCTTGAGTTCGCGCTGCATCACGGGCTTTGTAACGTAGTCGTGTCCCCCCACTTCAAAGCCGCGCTCGATGTCGGTCGCAGTCTCAAGCCGCGTCACAAAGATAACGGGAATGTGCATGTACTCGTTCATCTTCTTGATCTGAGCGACCAAATCAAAGCCAGAAATCTCTTTTTGAATGACATCCATGAGAATGAGATCCGGAGGAGCTTCTGCGAGATGCGCCCAAAATTCGATAAGATTGACTGCCGTAATTATCTTAAAGTCTTCGTCGAGCATTTGGCGCAGATAAATAACTGCGGTTTCTGAATCGTCGACGATAAGAATGACAGGCTGCGCTGCGTCACCCGGCAGCACGTCAGATTGCATAAGGTACAGTCAATCGACTCGATAGACTGTACATAAATTTTACCATTGTGGTTGCAAAGGCGCGCCGCATCCGTAAAGCGGATTCATGCCAATTAAATGCCTCATCCCCGCCGCCGGCAAAGGTACACGCATGCGCCCTTTAACGCATACGCTCCCTAAAGCAATGCTTTCAGTGGCTGGCAAGCCGACCATTTTTCATATCATCGACCGCGCCGAAAAAGCCGGGGTGAAAGACTTTGTAATTATTACGGGGTATCTGCGAGAGCTCATGGAGAGCGAAATTCTTGCAGCGTATCCCCACCTCAAAATTGAGTTTGTCGAGCAAAAAGAACAACTGGGTTTGGGGCATGCAATCTATACCGCTCGCGAAAAATTTCAAGACACAGATTCGATGCTCCTCATTTATGGCGACACGCTTTTTGAAGGCGACATCGAGAAGATGATGAGTTCAAAAGATCCCGTCATCGGAGTTTTTGAAGTCGACGACCCGCGCCGCTTTGGTGTCATTGAAAAAGGCCCCGGTCAAACCATCACACGGTTAGTTGAAAAGCCCGAGGTCTTTGTTTCAAATTTAGCAATCCCCGGAGTGAATTTCTTTCCCAGCGCAAAAGATCTCTTCGCTGCGCTCGACCACATCGTTTCAAAGAACATCCGCACAAAAAATGAATACCAAGCAACCGACGCATTCGAGTTCATGCTTTCAGAAAAAAAAATAACTTTCACATGGCTCGCTCTCACCGCATGGGACGACGCCGGAACACTCGACGCAATTCTCGAAACGAATAAAATAATTTTAGCGCGGCGCGGGAAAGGCCAAACCTTTTCTGTCGCAAAGAGCGCGAAGGTAAATCAATCCCACGTCGAAGAGTTCGTGAGCATCTCAGATGGCGCCGAAATTCTGGACTCGACGCTTATCAACTGCATCGTCGACCGTAACGCAAAAGTCCACAATGCGCATCTGAAGAATTCGATTATTGGACGCGGCGCGCATGTCGAGAATGTGAACGGCACACTCATCGTCGGCGACGACACGGTTATCATCGGCGATAGCGCTCATGCCGCAGCAAAGAATTGATTCAAGAATTTGTGGGACTAATAACACAGAAAAAGATTTTTCTCAAAGAACCTTATTTTTCTATCTGCCGCTACGTTGAAGCGACTCTGGCAAAACATGGCTTTGAAGCATGGCTCGTCGGCGGCAGTGTGCGCGATTTATTGATAGAAGGGCATCTAAGCGATCTCGACTATACGACGAACGCCACCCCCGATGAGGTGCAGAAAATTTTTCCGCGCACGGTCCCCGTCGGCATCCAGTTTGGTACCGTCTTGGTTCTCTACAAAGGCCAGAAGGTTGAAGTTACGACTTACCGCGCCGACGCTGATTATGAAGACGGCCGCCGTCCGACGAGCGTGGCGTTTGCGAAAGACCTTGCAACCGACATCAAAAGACGCGACTTCACAATCAACGGGTTGGCTTACAACGTCGAACGCGCAGAGCTTGCCGATCACTGCGAGGGACTTCATGATTTAGAAAAAAAAATCCTGCGTACGATCGGCAACCCCGTAGCGCGCTTTCAAGAGGACGGCCTGCGTCCCATTCGCGGTTGCCGCATCGCTGCAAAATTGGGATTTACAATTGAAGAAAAAACTCTCGAAGCGATGCAGCTTTGCGTTGACGTCACAAAAAAAGTCGCGCCCGAACGTTTTTACGACGAGTGGCGCAAGACGCGGCGCATGGCCAATCGCCGCGCCTACTGGACGAACCTTGTAGAGGCAAAAATTCTTCCTGCGTTTTTGCCGCACATCGCCGAAGCGTTCGAAGGCGATGAGCGCATGCGCCTCTTGCGTGAAATCGACAGCTTTAATCCGCGCAACATGGCCGAATATGCCGGGGCGATTTTTCATCTTCTGCGCATTGTCGACAAAGAGCCTATTGAAAAAACTCTTGCAACAACAAAGTTTCCGACCGCTGAAGCGAAGCTCTGCCGCTCGCTCTTAGAATCCCCGTTCTTTCGATTAGGCGACAAACCCGCGAGACAAGACTTCAAAGAAACTCTTGCGGCAATCCCTGCGCTTTATCGATTTTCTCACACTCGATTTTTTCTCGCGATGCGTATTGCCGACATGCACTCAAGAGATGTGGGTGCAGCCGAAGTTTCTGATTTTAGAACGTGCATTGTCGCGCACTACCGTTCGATTTATAGATACCACGAAGTTATCGACATAGCCCAACTCGCAGTGGGCGGCGACGATCTCAAGGCATTAGGTTTTTTTGGCCGGCGCATCGGCGAAGTCTTGTCGGATTTATTACGCACGGTGATGAGAGAGCCCGGTGCCAACACCCGTGAGCGTCTTCTGGACGTTGCGCGTGGTTTGAAGGACTAACTATTTCACGGGTTTGATCGTCCGTCCGGTAAGAGAGAGGTGATAGTCTGTCGACCATACAGTTTGGATTTTCTGTTGCGCTAAATGAACAAGGCTCGCCGCATCGACGTATGTGAGTTTTGCTCCACGGTGCTTGTCGAGCATCGCAGAGGTGTTCTCGAAAAAAGATGCTCCCGAAAAAAGAATTTTTAGTTTCGGGATTGCTCCCACGAAAAGACGAAATTGACGCGCGATTTCTTCACCGGCTTGGTGCAGGAACCACGAATAGGTTTCAGAGATGACGAGCTCGGATGTAAACGGTTGAATATTTTTTTCTTGGAAAAGAAAGAGCGCTTGCGCATGCCAGCGGTCGCGCTTATTGATATAAGCGATAAAAATTCCGCTATCGATGAAGACGCGCTCTATCATAGAAACGGTTTCCCGTAAACGACTTCGTCGACGGTCGAGCTGTCGTCGGGGTCGCCGTTGTAGATGCCTGCGAAACGTGCGATGGGTCCGGCCTTTCGGTATTTCACTAATTGCTCGTTGACGCTCTGCCTGCAAAACTCGGCGAGCGAGATGCCATTTTCAGCGGCGTGTATCTTTGCCTCTTCGTAGACCTCAGCCTCGAGGGATATTTGTGTACGTGTCATGTTATCATGGTGTGATGGATTGATAACAAGTCAAGAAAAATTTGATTTATCCTACGGCCG
>CAUJII010000213.1 GCA_963205035.1 Spirochaetota bacterium | reverse complement strand
AGCGCGACGACGCGGTATGTAAGACCCAACTTCTGCAAAACTCTTTCCGCGTCGGCTGTGAGTTTTTTCCACTCCACCTCGGAATCTTCTGCGCGTACAAACTTGACAAGCTCGACTTTGTAAAACTGGTGAACGCGCACGAGACCCCGCGTGTCTTTACCGGCACTACCCGCCTCGCGCCGGAAGCAAGGGGTGAAAGCCGTTAGAGACAAAGGCAGCGCCGAGGCGTCCAGAATTTCATCTGCATAAAGATTCGTGAGGGGCACTTCACCCGTTGGAATGAGCGAGAGCCCGTCTTTTTCCATGCGGTAATACTCGTCCATGAACTTTGGGAATTGCCCCGTTCCGAACATGCATTCGTCTTTGACAATAAGCGGAACGTTACGCTCTCTATAACCCGCCTCGGCGTGTAAGTCGAGCATCCAGCCCGCGAGTTTTCTTTCTAAGCGAGCAATCCGCTCGTTGTAAACATAGAAGCGCGCGCCGGAAAGTTTGACGCCACGCTCGAAATCGACGAGGTCTTGCGCTTCGGCGATTTCATAGTGCGGCTTTACATCAAATATGAATTGTGGTATTTCTCCCTCGGTACGTATAATAATATTGTCGTCGGCATTTTTTCCCGCAGGGACTTTCGCGTCCAAAATGTTTGGCAGGCGGCTCATGAGTTCGGTGAATCCCTCTTCGACGCGCGCTTCTTTCTCTTTGAGAGTCTTTAGCTTTTCGGCGACACCCTTCATCTTTTCGCGTAACGCCTCGAACTGAGCCTCTTTACCTTGCGCTTTGAGCTCGCCCAATTTCTTAGATTCAGTGTTGCGCTCGTTCGCCACAGCTTCGACTTCTTTGATGATTGCGCTGCGTTCTTTGACAGCTTCGCCAAGACCCGCCGCCATGGTCTGATCGCCCCGGTCTTTGAGGCTCTTTAGAATGCGCTCTAACCCTTCGTCTGTTTTCAGAAGCTGAAAATCTACCATGAGGTTTGAGTCAAACGCCGACTCAGCGCGGAAAACGATTTACGGGAGTGCTCCTCTTTGAAATAGAAGGCATGCTTCGTAACGTCAAGAAATACCACTTGGGCTTTAAGCGCAAACGAAATTTCATTCTTTGGAGTGTTCTAATTCTCACGACGGCGCTTTGCGCACGCAGCCTCAGACCTTCGCAGGCAAGTTTCTTGAGCGGACTCGAACAATCGGTCGTCGAAGAGCTCAATTTGGCGCGTACCCAACCGCAAATTTACGCGAAATTCCTCGAAGAACACCGTACGTATTTCCAAGGTCGCAATATCGTTCGACCCGGGCAAGTGACGATTGTTACAAACGAAGGAACCAAGGCGGTCGACGAAGCCATCCGCGCACTCAAGAACCAAACGCCGCTGCCCGCGATGGCAATCTCAAAAGGAATGTCTCAAGCGGCGAAAGATCACGTCAAAGACACAGGCCCACGCGGTACGACGGGCCATTCGAGCTCGAATGGAAAATCACCGTTTGACCGCATCAACCGTTATGGCAAGTGGCTCAAGACTGCAGGCGAAAATATTAGTTATGGATATAACGACGCGCGTTCTGTTATTATTCAACTCTTAGTCGACGACGGCGTGCCCGGACGTGGCCACCGCAAGAATCTTCTTTCGCCGGCATTTAACGTAGTCGGTGTGGGGTGCGGCCCGCACAAGGCATACCGCTTTATGTGCGTGCAAGATTTCGCCGGCGGCTATCAAGAGAAATAGACTAACTATCTCAAATTGTCGCTCTTTTTTGTCGGGATGTCGGGCAAATTGAGAGCGTCAATCGCCTCGTGCAAAAACATGACCGTGAAGCGTGCCGTTTCGCGAACCGACTTACCCTGAAAAAAATTCTGGGCCTCCAGTCTGCTATCGACTTGAATATGGTCGTCTTTATTGAAGCACTTGGGCCCATTCGCTTGGATGTCTTCATAGACGTTGCGCCAGAACTCGTTTATCTTTTTCAGAAAAGCGCCGCCGTCGATAAGGAACTGGCGTTCTTGGCGTGTGCGCATATCTCTGAGCTGTGCTTTTGAATCATCGCGCAACGCCTTGACTATGTCTTCAATGGTCTCGCCCAAAATCTTCATTTGGCGTTTTAGGGTCTCAAGCACTGCGAAGTGGCTATCTCTTTCGGCAGAAAGCGCAAAGTCCAGTTTGATTTTACCGAGTGCGGGGTAGAAAGTATTTTCCCAAGCGTTCAATACGCTACCTAAGATGTTAATTTCTAATTCGTCTGAGTGCGGAGTGATTTGCGTCATCGGCATTTTGCCGAGCGTGGGATGGTGTTCCGCCACATCGGCGAGAGTTTTTCTCTTGCCAAAAGTTGTCGCCGTCTTTGCCGCACCCGCTAAGAACTGATCCGCTGCGCCCCCAGGGGCAATCGATTCGATTCTATCGCGAATTTTCTTGAGTTCGATTTTCGCCTTCATTTGTTGTTCGCTGTTGCGTGAAGTGCGAATGATACCTTCGTATTGGCGTGCGAGTTTTTGCAGATTCAAAAGTTCTGTCTGCTGCGCGTCTGTCAGGGGCATAGTGTACCGTGGTGTTTCTGCGTTGGATGTGTAAAGCAAAATGAAGTATTTTGCGAGGTTAAGGGGTGCGCGTAAACTCCTAAAAAAGCGCCCGGAATTCTTTGAAGACAACCGAAGCGTCTCGCGGACCGGGCGCTGCCTCTGGGTGGTATTGCACGCTCAGAATTTTTCGCGTATCGTCTAAGATGCGGAAGCCTTCGGCGCTCATATCGTTGGCGTTCTTTTCAAAACGCGTCTCTTCGGAGGCGACAGAGCGCAGAGATTCTTCATCGACAGCAAAGCCATGGTTTTGCGAAGTGATGATGACTTGCTTGCGGTAGTCCGCTTTAACCGGTTGGTTTCCGCCGTGGTGACCAAATTTGAGTTTATACGTTTTTGCTCCCATCGCAAGCGCAAGCATCTGGTGCCCGAGGCAAATGCCCAAGCACGGTTTTCCGCTCTGCGCCAGCTCGCGGATGTTCGCGATTCCGTGTGTGACCTCTGCCGGGTCGCCGGGCCCGTTACTAAAGAAAAAACCCGCGAAGTCTTCGACTCGAAAGCCGCTTTGTACACTCAGTGGGGTATCCCCCGCAAAAACGTGCGGATTAAACCCTTCATGGATGAGTTCGCGCAGGATGTTGTATTTGATGCCAAAATCTAAAACCGCCAGCGGCTTGAGTTTCGAGGCGGCAATTTTCTGCTCTTCTAAATACTTCGCGACAAATGCGTTTGCGTCCTTCGCGTCAAAGTCTCGCACTAAATTCCGGCCATCCATCGGTGGAGTCAGTTGAACTTTCTTGATGAGCCCAGGAAGCGAGGCACCTTCTGTCTTGAAAATACCCGCAGTCTGCGCCCCTCCTTCGCGAATTTTTCGCACAACGGCACGCGTATCGACACCCGTAATGCCGGAGATTTTTTGTTCTTTTAGAAAAGTATCGACAGTTTTCTGAGAGAGAAAATTACTCGGAATTTCACAAAGGTCGCGCACAACGACGCCCGAGAGCCAAACTTTCGAGGACTCGAAGTCGTTTTCGTTAACTCCATAATTTCCAAACGAAGGGTATGTGAAGCACACGAGTTGTCCACGGTAACTGGGGTCTGTCAGACTTTCTTGATAGCCAGACATTGCGGTTTGAAAGACAGCCTCTCCCAGTGCCCCCTGCTGCGGAGCGTCAGCACCGAAGAGGCGGCCCTTGAAAACGGTGCCGTCGGCAAAGACAAGCAAGGCTTCGGGGCGAGGCAGACTCATGCTGGCACTGCGGATGGTCGAGATGCACGGTACAGCAGTTTGAGTTTGCGCACTGGGTCGTTTTTTACTTCCCCGCTGCTCTCGACTTTAGACATAAGAGCCACCATGACGTATTCTGTCCCCGCGTCTGTTTGGCCTGCAATCATCCAACTGCTCTTTGGCGCTGGCTTCGCGGCACTCATCCTGATTATTGCGCATAAACTCAAACCGCGCATTGCAAAACCAGCAAACGAAAACCCCGACACTTTCGAGTGCGGCATCCCCTATGCCGACGATGC
>CAUJII010000212.1 GCA_963205035.1 Spirochaetota bacterium | reverse complement strand
CTTCTTTACGAATGCAGAAGTTATCGGAGAATATAGTATTCAAGCAAGCGATAATATATTTTATCGCGTAAACGTGTTGTGGCGATTTTGGTATTTTTTGGATAATCACTCCTCGAATGAGTTCGTTTTTTTCATCGATATACCCTTGCTCATAGAGGGAATGGTAGCCTTTGACAGAGATTTTGCCCACCCGCGCCCGTGTGGCTGGCTTTTCGAGCAACTCGACCATGGTCGAATTGCTCATGCCTTGAATGGTGCGTCAACATTTATTCCTCCTTGTACTTTGCGTCCTGTTTGCAAACTGGGCGGTAGCCTATGGCGCAAAAAGAGCTCTCGCCCGTTTACAACCCGAAAGGTTTGCAAGAGAAGTGGTATCCTCTCTGGGAAAGCGAAGGCTACTTCGACTATAAAAAAAATACCGGCAAGGGGGATAAATCCCTCAGACCAGAAGATTGTTTCAGTATCGTTATCCCTCCACCGAATGTCACGGGTTCTCTGCATTTAGGCCATGCGTTAAATCACACGCTGCAAGATATTCTGATCCGCCACGCCCGCATGCAGGGCAAGGCCGCGCTCTGGGTGCCCGGAACCGACCACGCGGGCATTGCGACGCAGAACGTCGTCGAGCGGCTACTGGCAAAAGAAGGGAAGAGGCGCGAAGATATGGGCCGCGAAAAATTTGAAGAGCGCGTCTGGCAATGGAAAGCCGAATCGGGTGGAATGATTACGCACCAGATGCGGCAGTTGGGCGAGAGCGTCGACTGGTCAGAGGAGCGCTTCACGATGGACGAGGGGCTGTCGTATATCGTGCGCCGTGTTTTCGTGCAACTCTACGAAGAAGGCTTAATCTACCGCGGCGAACGCATGATTAACTGGTGCCCGAAGGACCAGACGGCGCTTTCGAATATCGAAGTCGAGCACCGCGAGGTGAACGGCAATCTCTATTACGTACGCTATCCTTTGGCAGTTGGTTCGACTGCGCTCACCAACCGCGAAGGTCAGGATTATGTCGTTGTCGCGACGACGCGGCCCGAGACGATCTTGGGCGACGAGGCGCTCGCGGTGAACCCGGCGGATGAACGCTATACGAACCTCAAAAATGCGCAAGCGTTAGTCCCTTTCATCAACAAAACGATTCCGATAATTTTCGACGAGGCGGTCGACAAAGACTTCGGTACGGGCGTCGTCAAGATTACCCCCGCACACGATTTTAACGACTTCGCAACGGGGCAACGCCACCATCTGCCGCTCACGAATGTGATGACCGACTCTGCACACATGAACGACCTTGCGGGACCGTACGCGGGTCTCAGCCGCGAGGCATGCCGCAAGAAGATTGTAGAAGATCTTGAGTCCAAAGGTATGATCGAGAAGATCGAACCGCACAAGCATTCGGTCGGCCATTCGTACCGTTCGGGGGCCGTCGTCGAACCCCGGCTCTCGATGCAGTGGTTTGTGAAGATTGCTCCGCTTGCCGAGAAGGCGACAGAAGCGGTGAAATCGGGTGCGACCGAGTTTTATCCCAAGCGTTGGGAAAATCTTTTTTTCGACTGGATGGATAAAATTGAGGACTGGTGCATTAGTCGACAACTGTGGTGGGGCCACCAGATCCCTGCGTGGTTCTGCCAAGGACATGGAGGCTCTGCTTGCAAAGAGCCGATCATCGCGATGGAAAAACCCGAAAAGTGTCCGCACTGCGGTTCGACGCATTTGACGCAAGATAAAGATGTCTTAGATACGTGGTTCTCGTCGGCGCTGTGGCCGTTTTCGACCTTGATGCCACAAGACATCGCCGAAATTAATGCGGCGTGGCCCCGAGGCCAAGCGGCGCCTAAGAGCGCGAAGCTCGATAACTTCTATCCGACATCGGTCTTGGTCACGGGTTTCGACATCATCTTTTTTTGGGTCTCGCGCATGCTCATGATGGGAATGCACTTCATGCACAAGACCCCGTTCGAGAAGGTGATAATCCACTCGCTCGTACGCGACGCAAACCGGCAAAAGATGTCGAAGTCGAAAGGCAACGTCGTGAACCCGCTCGAAAAAATGGAAGAGTATGGCACAGACGCGTTCCGTTTTTTCCTCATCAGCATCATGCCCGACGGCAAAGATATTATTTACGACGAAGCGCGTCTCAAAGGGTATCAATCGTTCTGCAACAAGATTTGGAACACTGCGCGTTTTATTTTGATGAACACGCCTGAAGGTTATGCTCTGCCTGCGAGCACACCTCCACTTTCAGCAATCGATCGCTTTGTCTTGGCGGAGCTTGACCGCACAGTCGAGAAGTGCGACAATGCGCTCAAGGATTTCCACTTTGCCGATTACGCTCTCAGCATTTATGATTTCCTTTGGAAAACTTTTTGCGACCAATATATCGAAATGAGCAAAGTCTCGCTCAAAGATGCAGCAATGAAAGAAGGCGCGCTTTTTACACTCCACACAGTGTTCGATGCGGCCTTGAAACTCTTGCACCCGGCGATGCCTTTTATTACAGAAGAACTCCATAGCTTTTTTCCGTCGCACGAAAATAAACTGCTTATTGTTTCTGCGTGGCCCAAAGTTACCCCCGAGCAAGATGACACTCAGAACCACACAGAAACGTTGCTCGAAATTGTCGCGAAAATTCGGCAAGTGCGCGCAGAGCTCTCGATTGAACCGGGCAAAAAGATCGCAGCGAGCGTCGTTGTCGAAGAAAAGAGCACGGCGGATTTCCTTCGTAGGCACTCCGCTTTTTTGGAGAGCCTCGCAAGGCTCGACAGTCTATCGTTTGAGAAAAACCAAAGCGAGACGGCAGAGTCAGCAAGCTCGTTAATCCGTGCGGTCGTGCGAACAGGCATCGACATCTATCTCGACTTGACCGGACTCATTGATTTTGAACGCGAAAAGAGCCGTTTGCAGAAAGAGATTGCCGTCTTAGAAAAAGGGAAGGCTGCGAGCGAAGCAAAACTCACGAATCCGCAGTTTGCAGAGCGTGCCCCGCAAGAGCTTGTCGACGCCGAAAAACAAAAGCTCCAAGACTATGCAACCCGCCTTGACAGAGTACGCGGCATGTTGTCTTCGTTCTCGTAACATGAGTGTTTTCAAAGAGCGTCAAGAGAGAAAGTATCAAGTCTTAACCGACCCGGCGAAAATCGCCTCTCTCCTCAAGCAATACGCTTCAGGCAAGGTCTTCTTCATCAAAGGTCTTTATGAGAAGATTGAAGTCAAAGTGTTAGAGTTTAGAAATCCCAATATTCTCGTGATAGATTCTCTGCGCGAACTCGAAGGCCCTTTGACACTCTACCACACGTTCAACAAGCAGATGGAGATTATCGGACAGATTGAAAGCAATCTCGTCAATACGCAATATAAATTCGTGGTCGAGACCGTGCGCATCGCCGCCTCCGAAAGAAAATCGTTGCGCTATCCGATGAGCTCCGACCTCATCGTGATTAACAGCATACGCGCAGCGCGGAACACAATCAACGCTTCGCTTTTCAACGTGCCGACATCGGTAAAAATACACTTAGAA
>CAUJII010000211.1 GCA_963205035.1 Spirochaetota bacterium | reverse complement strand
GCTTGAAACGGCGTTTGGGACACAGTGTAAAGGAGTTCAGAGTCTTTTTTCTGAATTGCGGGCGAGTTAACGCTCAGACCCCGACTAACTATTCGCAGCTTTCGCTAAACATGACGCTTGGGTTCAAACCGCAGGTAGCGTTCGACCAGCGTCAGGTTTTGATCGCTCTGCCGGCGTTTCGGGATCATCATCGTCTCAGGAACGCGGCTGAAAGAATCGATGGTTTTCATAAAATCGCTCTTGAGGTCTGAGATGATGCGGCGCGGAAGCGCCAGCGGATTTCCTTTGTACACAATTTTGAGAAGCTGCCTTGCTTCACCCTTGTCGATGAGTCCACGCCTGAGCAAATCTTCGGTTGTTGCGGTAAACTCCGCGACACCAAAACTATAATTGCGGATCATATCCGAAATCACACGAAAAAGTCCGGCACGGGTAATGGCGTCCATCTTATAGAGGATCACCGCCGTCTGGAAATAATTCCGCGTAGGAACAACCTTTTCAGAAAGCGTCGTGTGGTAGTGCGCGGGAGTTCCTTGCTCAAGATGGATGAAGATGCGCTCCACCGCATCGCGGTACTTAAAACCACTGTCCTTCAAGCGCTTGAGATTATCGGCGATAAGATCCATTTCATCGCGAGCGATTTCCCATTTTTTGAGAATCGTCAAGACCTCGAACGAATCAAGCGCACCGGAAACAATGTCTGAATAAAGCGCATAGATTGTCGCGTCGTATTCTGAGTCATCTCCAAAAAGAAGCTCGTGCGCCTTCACTGGAAAAATGCTACGCGCATAAACCAAGGCCCCAAGCTTGAAACCTATTTTGTCGACAATTTTTTTGAACTGAAATTTTTTAACCGCCGCACGCCAGTTCTTAAAAAGAATCCCGTCGAACGAAACACCATCGAGTTTCAATTTTTCCGCGACGACTTTGTGCATCCCTTCGGGAGAGCCCGAAATAAAATAGATGGGCACTGGCACCTGCGAGTTGGTAACGCCACGGCGCAGTTCGCGCACAACGGCGGCAACACCGGGAATCGTTTTTTTCTCTTCAGCTTTCTCGAAAGGAATACGGACTAATTTACGGAACGATTCAAAGCGCGTGTCGAGGTATGTCTTGTCGAGATCGAACGTACAAATCATGCCGTCGTACTTAGACGTACTCCGCTTCACGCCATACATTCCCTCGAGCGACTTTAACATCTTACTTAAAAAGAGCAATCAGATGATAAAAAATAATCCCAAAAAGAGTGCTTATGGGGATTGTGATAATCCACGCCCAGAGGAGCTTGACCGTCATTCCCCACCGGACAGCGCTCATTCGTTTGACAAGCCCCACGCCGATGATGCTGCCTGTGATTGTATGCGTGGTGCTCACGGGAATTCCCAAAGTGCCGGTTGCAAAAAGCGTCACAGCGCCTGCGGTTTCAGACGCAACGCCCTCGAATGCGGTGAGCTTGGTTATTTTAGAGCCCATCGTTTTCACAATACGCCAACCGCCAAAAAGCGTGCCTGTACTGATCGCCGCGTAACACGCGATGACGACCCATTTCGGCAAATCTTCCATCGTTGTGATTTGGCCGTTCACAATCATCGCAGCACCGATGATGCCCATCACTTTCTGCGCATCGTTGCCGCCATGCCCTAAAGATAAAAGCGCCGAAGAAACTAACTGCAAGTGTCTAAACCACCACTCGGCTTTCTGAACATGCGTTCTCTTGCAGATATGCAAAAGTGCGAGGGAACTAATATAAGACACAATCATGCCGAGAAAAGGCGCAAAGAATATAAACGCGACGATAGGCCAAATGACATCCAACTTGACGACCTGCCAACCTGCGTGTGCAATCGCTCCACCGGCGAAGCCGCCAATAAGCGTGTGCGAAGAACTTGAGGGAATGCCGAAGAACCACGTAATCAGGTTCCAGCAAATCGCAGCCAAGAGCCCCGCCATGATGACAAACATCGTGATGGCGCTGACATCGACCGTCTTAGCCACAGTGTCTGCGACGTGCAGGTGAAAAATATAATACGCTAAAAAGTTAAAAAACGCCGCCCACACCACCGCTTGAACTGGCGAAAGGACTCGCGTCGATACAATCGTGGCAATCGAGTTCGCGGCATCGTGAAAGCCGTTGATTAAATCAAAGAATATCGCTAAGATGACGACAACGACAAAGAGATCGATACTCATGAGTATTTGATAATGATACTCTCGATGACGTTCGCTACGTCTTCACACCGGTCTGTTGCCGTCTCTAACGTCGATAGCAACTCTTTCATCTTGATGAGTTCGATAGCATTCGTTTCATGGAGAAACAGGTGCTCGACGGCCTCGTTGAAAACCGCATCGGCGGCGTTTTCGAGGCTATGCACCCGCACGAGAGACTCGCCAATTTTCTTGTGGTTTTTTATATCCATCAAGAGTTCAATCGCAGAGGAAATTTCTGAAATCCCATCTCTAACGTGGTGCGCCAGCTTCGTAATCGCCGAGGGAAAATTCTTGATATGGTAGAGCTTCATGCGCGCCGCCGCGCCTTGGATGTAGTCGGCAATATCGTCGATTGCCGCCGCGAGAGCGTGAACGTCTTCTCGGTCAAAAGGGGTGATGAACGCCCGGCTCAGTTCAACGTAGATATTGTGCGTGATTTCATCGCCTACCCCTTCTAAACGGTCGATCTCTTCGACTAAGTGTTCTCTTTCTCCTGCGTTGTCGGTGGCGACCAAATCGCAGAGAACCTTGCCCATCGCAATGAGGTTATCGGTATCTTGCTTAAAAAGTGGAAAAAACGTTCTATCTTTCGGCGTCAGGAACGTAAACAGACTCGTTAGTGACATATGCTCCGACTCGGACGGAACGCGGCGTGTGTCGAAAAGCGTTTATTTGTGGCGGGCGAGGGATAAACAGAAAAAAAACGACCCTTTTGGACGGTTATATCGTCTAACTCCCATGGTGATAAGATTTCGTTTTTTAGCTCTTGCAGTCCTATCGATAGGAATTCCACTTTTTGCAGAACCACCGCAAGTTGGAAGCGGTGCATACGCCTGCTCATCCGATGGTGGCAGTAGTTGTTACTCCGACACGAATGCGGTGAATCAACCCCTCGACACGGAAACGCGTGCGCTGTCGCTTCCCAACCGTCTCGTCGAATCGGACATGAATATGTTCATGAATCCCGGGCAAATAATGAACTACGGCACGGCATACCTCGAAGGCTGGTTGGGTGCAAATGCAGTTTGGGGAGGAGCAACGGTGCCTTTGCCCGCAAACCAGAAATTAGCGGTATTTATACGCCGTCCGCTCAATACGAACAGCCCGCTGGGTTCTGTGCAATCCCTCTTTAATAAGTACTCACAAGCGGCCTTCCTCACCAATGGAACTGTGGGCTACGACGGCAGTTTCTCGGGAACCAATTTAGGAATAATCGACACCACAGCAAAAGGATTCGGCAACGCCGACTTGATGTATGGTATCGCAACCGGGAACCTCAATTGGGGTGCGCGGCTGAGTTATGCAAATATGCGTAACGACGTAACTAATAACACCGTTGCAACAAGCGTCAATGCTCAGTACAAAATGAGCGCGCACAATATCGGCGTCGGCGCAGGCGTCCAATGGAAAAATCTCGGCGCAGGGTATTTGGATTTATCCTTATCGAGCGATATCCCCATCGTCAATATACAATACGACGCCACAGCGCCCGCCGGATCAGAAAACCTTTCGGTGAAAAGCGCTGCACTTCCCTCGATAAGCTTCTTAACCCGGTATGTAATGCCCGTGGGATCGGATAAACTCCTCGTCGCCCTCAATGTCGATCAATATAAAGTGCCTTTTGAGATTCGTGGAACAAACCTTGGCGGAGTGAAAAAATCCGAAGACGCCGCGACGTCGGTCTTCAACGTTCAACTCGATGCCGCGTACCACCAGAATTTTCAAGAGGGTAAACTGAAAGTCATTTATTCCTCGGGGATGGGCCGCACGTCGGCGAATTATACGAGTGTAGATAAAAATAACCCGGCCGTACTCGATAGCAGTTACGAGAGCGCGCACTTTTTCATTCCTGTGGGAGTCGCTGTGGAACACCGCACGTTTGAGACGGTCAAGACGCGCTTTGGCATACGCAAGAATATCTTTTCCAGCCGAAGCAGCGTAGACAAAGACGTTACGCAGAAAACAGAGACATCGCGCGCGTTTTACTTGGACGATGAATTGGCGATGGCAATGGGGCTTGGATGGACGCCTGCCGAAAAAGTGAACGTCGACTTGGCGATGAACGCATACGGTTTTTCTGGAACAAATTTCTTTACCGCGATCTCGGCGCGCTACCATTATTAGGAGGAGATATGAAAAAAATAATTTGTCTATTCTTAGTCGCAACAACCCTTGCCTTTGGTGTCGAAGGGCGGGTGGCGTTTGTCGAAGGCCTAGTCAATGTCAAGCGCTCGGGAAAAACACACGCCGTAAAGCTGGGTGCTTCTGTGAAAGAAGGCGACACTCTCTCTACTTCAGCCAATGGAAAGGTCGGGATTTTACTCTCCGACGGAGCATCGTTCTTAATGCGGCCTTCATCGACGCTTGAAATCCGCCAACGCTCAGAGTATTACCAAGCCGACGGCACGATTAGCATGCTATTTCACAACAAGAGCGAAAAAGCAAAAAGTCGATGGGCTATCAAGACCCCCATCGTCACTGCGGGAGTGCGTGGCACGGGGTTTACCGTCGAAGCAAGTAAAACCAAAACACGCTTGGTGCTCTTTACTGGAAAAGTCATCATGACCGACTTCGTCAAAGAAAGCGGCTTGCAAGACGACCCCAACCTGATGATGCAAGACTTTCTGAACGATGTCGAATTGAACGCAGGCACGGCGTTTGTTTACGAAGGTGGAGATGTCAAGAAAACGCAAGTAGACTTGCAAAAGGACCCTATGCAAAAACTACACGCAGAGCACATCGCGCTCGAAAAATCTGCAGCTTGGAAAAAAGCAACCCGGTAGAGACGCCGTATGCCCGTAGAGACGCCCTATGCCCGTAGAGACGCCGAATGCCCGTAGAGACGCCGTATGCCCGTAGAGACGCCGAATGCCCGTAGAGACGCAGCATGCCCGTAGAGACGCAGCATGCTGCGTCTCTACGGCTATCTTACCAGTTAGCACTGGGCTTCTTGTTCTGATTGGCGTAGTCACGAAGTACAAAATTTAACAGTGACTGATAAGGCAGACCTGTCTTATTCGAAAGATCTTTAAAATACGCAATAATCTGCGGTTCTAAGCGAATAGTCACGGGTTCTTTCAGTCGTTTAGTGTACTTGGGTGAAGCCTTAGTCAGTTTAGTCAAATCATATTCTTTTCTCATATTTTTCTCCGAATGCGTCAGCACGCTCCTGTTTGGTCGCTTTTCTGGCCGAAATTATTCTGATCTCTGAACCTGCCTTATTTTCTGTATGGCTAACAATCAGTGCCCGGGCTTTATCGCTAAAGCCGATTGCCAGATACCTTTGCTCTTTATCTGAATGATCCGGATCATGATAAATTTCACAAGGGATGATACCGAAAATGGTACTTGCCTCAGAAAATGCAACACCGTGTTTCTTAACATTCTCTTTATTCTTCTGTTCATCCCAAACAAAGGAAAGCATTGACATGTACAATGTACATACGTGTATAAAATACGACCAAAAAACTCGGCTTGGAAAAAAGCGCCCCGGTAGAGACGCAGCACGCTGCGTCTCTACCGGGGCGGCATGTTTTCGAATTACGCAAGTCGGCATGTTCAAATTTGCACAATTGCCCTGTGCAAAGAAAGTATTTTGATTTTCGCGGTCTGAAACTCGCGTATATCGAGGTTAATCCCACAAGCCCGCAAAAAATTCTCATCACGCATGCGAACGGTTACGCTGCGGGTATGTATGACTACCTCATCGAAGCGTTGGGGGCAAAACACCACGTTTGCGCGCTCGATTTTTCCGGCCATGGCGAGTCTGAAAGCACGCTCGATTTTACGTCGTGGCATTTTTTTAGCGACCAAATTTTTGCTCTATTAGATCACTTGCATTGGGGGAGCGCTACTGGCATCGGGCATTCTCTCGGAGGGGGTAGCCTCATCCGAGCCGCCGAGCACGACGCAACGCGTTTTGAAAAACTCATTCTGCTGGATCCGGTTATCTTGAACACGCTCATTGTTACCTACATCAAACTCTTTGGGAACTCGATGGCGACAACGGCGCGAAACAGACGTGCGCATTTCAAGAACAAGGAGCAGGCGTTGAAGATTTTTTCGAGGCACCCTGCAAATCGGACATGGCAGAAGGAAAGCGTCGAGGCCTATGTGCACTATGCAATCCGCGAAAACGAAGGTGGCGCGGAGCTCTGTTGTAATCCACCATTGGAAGCCAAAATTTTCTCCATGACTGAATATAGCCATCTCTTCCGTTTGCGCCAGGTTGTCTGCGAAACGCATTTCATGCTGCCCGAAAAATCCCGCGTGTGCCCGCAGGGGATTGCGCAGAAAATCATCCGGAATAACGCCAAATCGGCCATCCATCGGTTGCCGAAAGTCGGGCATTTGTTGCCTTTTGAGAACCACGCGCTCGTTTTGGAGCACATTTTGTCGCTTTTCCCTCCTTTTTAATAGTTTTTATTGACGCGCATCACAACCGAAAATAATATATCCCTATGTTCGATTTTACAAACAGAGTCAAGAAAGTCATCAACGAATACGCACCCCGCGAGGCAAAGAGGTTGGGGCACGAGTTTTTAGGTGCAGAGCATATTTTGCTGGGACTTCTCAAAGCACAAGACTCCGTTGCTATAAAGATGCTCATCAGCTTGGGCGTCGATTTGAACGAACTTAAGAAAGAAATTGAGAAACGCGCAGAGCAAGATAGCACAACGATGGTAATTGACCCCACGAGCAAGGACAAGGTGCAGCGTCTCTTGGAACTTTCGCGCGACGAAGCGCGCAAGATGCGGCACAGTTACATCGGGTCGGAGCATGTGCTCTTAGCGCTGCTGCGCGACACAAGCGGTATCGTTGCACAAGCGTTACAAGTTTTTCAGGTCAACTACCAAGCGATTCGCAACGAACTCAACGCAACCTTGGGTTTGCCGCAAAACACCGGATCGCAAAAGAGTGCGCCGCAGACTGCAACTGCCGGAGTCAAAAAAGAAGCTTCAAAAACTCCCATGCTCGACGAATACGCACGCAACCTCACGCGCATGGTCGAAGACAAATTGACAGACCCTGTCATCGGGAGAAACTCCGAAATCGAGCGTGTCATTCAAATTCTGTCGCGCAAGACAAAGAACAATCCCATTTTGATAGGCGAAGCGGGCGTCGGCAAGACGGCAATCGCAGAGGGGCTTGCACAGCGCATCGTGCAAAAGCAAGTCCCCGAGCCGCTTTTTGGCAAGCAAGTCTTCTCTCTCGACGTGGCAGCACTCATCGCTGGCACGAAATACAGAGGCGAGTTTGAAGACCGCATCAAGAAAATCATGAAAGAGATACGCACGAGCGCGGAGACAATTCTCTTCATCGACGAGGTGCACACGATTATCGGCGCAGGTGCCGCTGAAGGTGCAGTCGATGCTGCGAACATTTTGAAGCCGGCTCTTGCGCGCGGTGAAATCCAGTGCATCGGAGCGACGACGCTGCGCGAATATAAGCGCTACATCGAAAGAGACTCTGCGCTCGAAAGACGATTCCAAACGGTTATGGTTGAAGAGCCGTCTGTCGAAGACACCATCCGCATTTTAGCGGGCCTCAGGCATAGCTATGAGAAGCACCACGCGGTGACTTACTCAAAGGAGGCAGTCGTCGCCGCAGTGAAACTTTCCGATAGATACATCCGCGATAGGTTCTTGCCCGACAAGGCTATCGACATCATCGACGAGGCGGGATCGCACGCAAGACTGAGGTCTTCGATTGTGCCCGAGTCGTTCAAAGAGATGGAGAAATCGTTGCAACAAATTACGCGCGTCAAGAATGAAATGGTGCGCCAACAAGAATATGAAGAAGCGGCGAAGGCGCGAGATACCTTGGGCGAACTCACGGCAAAGTATAACGAAGCTTTAGAAGAGTGGCGGCGCGCACAAAAAGAAGGCAAGATCGAAATCACCGCCGAAGACATCTCGAAGGTGATTGCCGATTGGACGGGGATACCGCTGCAACAGCTAAAAGAAGACGAAAACGAACGCCTGATTAAAATGGCTGAAGAATTAGGCGAGCGTGTCGTGGGACAGAAAAATGCAATCGATCAAATCTCGCGTGCTGTACGCCGTGCGCGGACAGGTCTTAAATCCGTTCACAAACCCATCGGCAGCTTTTTCTTTTTAGGTCCCACAGGTGTCGGCAAAACCGAGCTCGCAAAAGCGCTCGCCGAATTTATGTTCGGGGAAGAAGAGGCACTCATCCGATTCGACATGAGCGAATACATGGAAATGCATTCGGTGTCGAAGTTCATCGGCTCGCCTCCAGGCTATGTGGGTCACGAGGATGGCGGACAACTCACCGAGGCGATCCGACGCCACCCACACTCCGTTTTGCTTTTTGACGAGATCGAAAAAGCGCACCACGAGATCCAAAACATTCTGTTGCAAGTTCTCGACGAAGGGGAGCTCACCGATAACGCAGGCCACCATGTCGATTTCAAAGAGACGGTGATTATCTTGACCTCGAACATCGGTGCGCGCTTCCTGCAAAAAGGCGGCAAGCTCGGGTTTGGCGGCGAGAGTGAAAACAAGATGGATTCCAAACGCGAACAGATCACAGAAGAGCTGCGCAAACACTTCTCGCCGGAGTTCTTGAACCGCATCGATGACGTGATTATTTTCGACGCGCTTTCAGAAAAAGAAATTGAAGAGATTGTCGATTTGACGGTCGACGACATTAACTACAATGCTCTCGATCGCAACATGTATTTGACTCTTAAACCTACAGCGCGCAAGTATCTCGCGCAAAAAGGATACGACGAAAAATACGGGGCGCGTCCGCTCAAGAGGCTCGTGCAACGCGAAATTGAAGACGAACTCGCGATGATGCTCCTCGAGAAAAAAATCACAGAGCCCGTCGAGATATCGATTGGCTTAGAGACTAAAGACGAAAAGCCCAAGCTGGCGTTCAAGACGCGCAATTTAAGCGCTGAAAAATTTCTCGAAATCAAGAGCGAGTATTTTGAAGACGACGCGACCATCGACGAAATTTGGCAAGACTCGCTGAAAGCAGAAACAGAAGGCTCAGAGCCCGCCGAACAGGCCGAAAAAGAAGCCACACCGAAATAACGAGTGGATGCCGCGCACAAGAGCGTCCTCTTAGGCGAAGTCGTCTCTGCTGCGGATTGCCTTTTGAATGCAGATGTGCCTCAGAAGGTGTGGGATGGCACAACGGGACTGGGCGGCCATCTGTTGGCTTTATCGTCTCGCTACCCGACTGCACGTTTTTTCGCGTCCGACGCAGACTCAGAAATGCTCCTCTTGGCAAAGGAGCGACTTCAAGACCATGGGGTAGAGTTATTTCATCACGCAAATTTTAGCGAGAAGGTGTTTGAAAGCGAAGCCCCCTTTGGTTTCATTTTTTTAGATTTGGGAATTTCTTCACTCCACTTCGACACATTCGAGCGGGGGTTTAGTTTTCGCTACGACGAACCCCTCGACATGCGTATGGATGCCACAAAGGGAGTAACTGCTTCGGAGCTTCTCCAAGAAGCGAGCGAAGAGAGTTTAGTACGTATTTTTTTTGACTATTCGCAAGAGAAGATGGCGCGGCGTATTGCACGCGAAATCGTTCAACGACGCAAGAGCGATCCCGTTACAACAACATTCGAGCTCGCAGAAATCTGCAAGCGAGCGTACCCTCCCAAATGCAAAGCCAAGGGGCACGCGGAACGCCACCCTGCAACGCGTGTTTTTCAGGCGCTACGCATTGCTGTAAACGACGAACTCAAGAATTTAGAAGAGGCGATGCGAAGCCTTCCTCTTCTCTTGGGACACGGTGGACGGCTTGCAGTCATTACATTCCATTCGCTCGAAGACCGTATTGTGAAGCATGCATTCCGAAGTCTCGCATGGATAAAGGACGATGATCCGTTCGCGAAGAGTCATCTAAAGAAGGGCGGTTTCACGCTCCTCGCGCCCGGTGGCATAACCCCATCGAAAGAAGAGATTGAAGTCAACCCGCGCGCACGGTCTGCGCGTCTGAGAATTATTGAGCGGTGTTGAGCTCTTTGTAAAGAGTCACCGAATTACCTTTCTCGTTATATTCCAACCTTGTCATATTGACGCGAGAGATAAAAATCCCTCGACCGTTTAGGCGCTCCAAATTTTCACTCGCATGAGGGTTAGGAACTTGCTTCACATCGAAACCTTTGCCTTCATCGGTAATCGTAAACTCGATACTTTTCAACGTGTATTTGTAAGAGACGAAAATTTTGCGGTTTCGATAGGGTTCTTGATTTGCGCGTTCGGCCAGATGTTGCTGATAGTTGAGAACTTCTTCAAGAAGCGCACGCTTTTGTTCGTAGTCAATTTCAAGATTGCCGTGCTCCATCGCGTTGATGAGCATTTCATAGATCGCCAACCGTAAGGAAAGCGTCGTCCGCTTATCAATTCCGTCAAAGCGCGCAATAATGTGCATGATTTCACTCATGAAGTTGGGTACGATCGCAAAATTTGTCGGAAGGCAAAAAGTGCGTGATTCTTCGGTAATTGTTGCATAGATATCGAAATCGGTTTCACGGTTTGAAGTCAGCGAGAAGAATTTTTCGACAACACGCGCAATTTCGTCTATGCCAAAAGGTTTTGTCAGGAAATCGAAAGCTCCGTGCCGCAGCGCATTGACAGCATTTTCGACTGTCGCATTTTCTGTGATGACGATGTGCTGCGAATAGGACTTATTTTTCTTCGTCGATTCGATGAATTCGAGCACATCCTCGCCGGGAAGTTCCATTTCGATGAATATCAGGTGAGGTATTTCGTTCTCCATAACGGAATCGATTTCTGCGATGCTCCTCGCGTTAAAGATACGAAAACGAGTTTGTAGAATGTCGCGCAAGATTTCTTGCAACGCCAAATCAGGGTCGACGATGAGCACGGACGGCTTCTGCATACTGTAGCGTGCGGTTATCGAGAGAAAGAGTGTGCGTCAAGAGAAAGGCAAGAGGAGCCTCTGCGGGAACTGGCTCGAAGGCTTCTATGGGTTAGAAAAACTCTTTGCACCGCATCTTCTTTTATAGAGGCGCAGTAAGCGGGCAATATATCGTGCCGCATCGTTATGCTCGAATCCATCGCCGTCAAAGACTTCGCGCTTATCCGCGACCTCAACATTTCGCTGGGCCAGGGCTTGAATATTATCACGGGCGAAACCGGCGCAGGAAAGTCTGTTATACTGGGAGCTCTCTCGTTGGTTTTGGGCTACAAAGCAACGACAGACATGATCCGTTCGGGGTCGAAGCGTGCGACGGTTGAAGCGGCGTTCGCGATGCCGTCAGACACACGCAGCGGCACAAAAGCGTTGCGACAAATCTTGGCCGACCAAGGGCTTGAAGACGACGAAGGCACACTGATTCTGCGCCGCGAAATCAGTACCGAAGGCAAGGGCCGCAGCTTCGTCAACGCACGCCAAGTCCCTTCTTCGGTGCTGCGCGAAATCGGTAAATTCTTAGTCGACATCCATGGTCAGAACGAGCACCAAAATATTCTGACAGTAGAGCAGCACCGCGCCATATTAGACCGCTACGCCGGCTTAGGAGAGCATGTTGCAGAAATGCGAAAGCTCCACCGGGCACGCGAAGAAGCGAGACAAAAACTTTCGAGTGTTACTTTGAGTGAAGACGACAAGGCGCGACGGCTCGATATTTTGCAACATGAAATTCAAGAGCTTGAAGAAGCGCAAATTAACGATGTCCGAGAAATTGAAGAGCTTATTGCGCGCGAAAAGAGTCTGGCGAATGCAGAAACCTTGGTCAGCGATTTGAACTCCGTCTATGACATTTTAGGCGGCGACAGCGGATTCATCTCTCGCGGCGGTTCGATCGAGCGAATCTTAGAAACAGACTCGCAATACGATACGACACTCAGCCCGCTTCTCACACAATTTCGCGAAAGCTATTACGCGCTTGAAGAAGTTGCGCGCGAAGTGCGTTCCAAAGCCGAGTCATATTCTCTGGATCCCGAGGAATTAGAATCAATGCGCGAGCGGATTGGTCTCTTGCAAGCATTGGCGCGCAAGTATGGCGGCCGCACAGGAGTGAGCGCAAAGGAAAGCGACCACACGAGCGGTCTCGAAAAGGCGAAGGCTTATTTGGAAAAGGCAAAGAACGAGCTTACGGGCATCGAGCTTTCGTCGGGCGAAGAAGCGCGGTTACGCAAAGAGATAGAAACCTTGAACGCGCAGATGAAGGATAAGGCGCTGTGGCTTTCGGGCAAGCGCCGCATTGCTTCGGTGGAGTTAGAGCAGAAGGTGCAGGCGGAACTCAAAGCGTTGGGGATGGAAGAAACGCAGATTAAGGTTTCGATCCGTTGGGAATATGGGGAAGATGGTACAGTCTCACAGGAGGTGACTGGTCGCGACAGCACACGAGGTGCTTCTTCGGAGCGACCGGTGACACAGGATGTGTCCGGTCGAGACGGCACACGAGGTGGCTCTGCGGAGGGGAATCAACCCGTGGACGACACGGCGACAGATCGCAAGTATGTCATCCAACCGACGGGACTCGACATTGTCGAATTCCTCATGGCGTCGTCGTCGCGCGAGACGCTGCGCCCTTTACGAAAAATTGCATCGGGTGGAGAGATGAGCCGTATCATGCTTGCGCTCAAGAAAGTCATCATCGACACCGACCCTGTCTTCACGATGGTTTTCGACGAGGTCGATACCGGTGTCGGCGGACGGATTGCTGAAGCAGTCGGCAAAAAGCTCGCGGGACTCTCTCTCGCTTCGCAAGTGATTGTCATCACGCATTTGCATCAGATTGCGGGACTATCCCCCAACGAAGTGCGGCATTTCAAAGTTTCAAAACATAAAGAAGACGGCACACGCATCGTGCGCCTTTCTAAAGAACAACGCTTGCAAGAAATCGCACGGATGATTGCCGGCGAAAACATTACCGAGTCGGCCTTATCGCATGCGCGTGCGCTCTTGTCAGAAAAAATTAGTTAGTCCCGATGCGAAATCCTGAGTACCCGATACATCCACAATTTCTCGACCGTTGGTCGCCTCGCGGGTTTGATCCCAACTGCAAGTTAACAGAAGACGAAGTGAGCACACTTCTCGAGGCGGCGCGATGGGCGCCTTCGTGTGCCAATGACCAGCCGTGGATTTTCTACCGAGAAAAGAATGCCGCTTCACGCGCACTCTTCTTGAGCTTCTTAACCGATGCGAACCAGTATTGGGTGAAGTATGCGAGCCATATCTTGATTGTCTGCGCACACAAACTCTATAGCGACGACGACAAGCCCAACACGTACCATGCATACGACACGGGTGCTGCGTGGATGTCGATTGCTCTGCAAGCGCGGCACATGGGGTACTACGCGCATTGCATGGCGGGCATCCACGAGGATGTGATTGCGCAAAAGCTCGGAATCGATACGGAAAAAATCGAAGTCTTGACAGCGATTGCTATCGGCAAGTTAGGAAGCGATGAAAATTTGGGTGACAAGCATAAGAGTCAAGAGAGTCCAAATGCGCGCCGACCGCAGAATGAATTTGTGATTTTTGCGTGACTCTGCCCTAGCCAAAACCCCCGTCAAACCATCCTCGAAAATTCCAAAAAATAGCTGACGAGCGTTTTACGAAAATAAATCCGCACTATCGAAAATTCATGGTACAAAGAAGCGGTTATCTATCAGATTTATCCGCGTAGCTTCAAAGACTCCAACGGCGACGGCATCGGCGACCTCAAGGGCATTCTCGAAAAGGTTGACTATCTTGAAAGCCTCGGCATCGATGCGGTTTGGCTCTCGCCCATCAACACATCGCCGATGCATGATTTCGGTTACGATGTGTCGGATTACAACGCCATCGAACCCATATTCGGCAGCATGCAGGATTTCGACAACCTGCTCGAAGCCTTGCACAAGAGAAAAATCCGCCTGCTGCTCGATTTAGTTGCGAACCACACTTCGCACGAGCACCCATGGTTCGTTGAGTCGCGTTCGTCGCGCACCAATCCAAAGCGCGATTGGTATGTATGGCGTGACGGCAACCGCTTTTGGCCGCCGAATAACTGGCAGAGCGTCTTCGGCGGTTCTGCGTGGGAGTGGGATAGCAAGACCGAAAGTTACTATCTGCATTCGTTCTTGAAAGAACAACCCGACTTGAATTGGCGCAACGACGAAGTCAAAGCGGCAATTTTTGAGGTGATGGAGTTTTGGTTAAAGAAAGGCGTCGACGGATTTCGCCTCGATGTCGTGAATATGTTTTTCAAAGACTCCGAGTTCAAGAGCAATCCTTTGAGGTTGTGGGGTTGGCGCTACCCGCGTCCTTATGAATTTCAGACACACATCCACGATATGTCGCAGGACGAGATGCACCCGATGCTTAAAGAAATGCGACAGCTTCTCGACAAGTATAACGCAGTTGCAGTTGGCGAGGTGATGGCCGACTTCGCGGGAGACACGGCGCTTGCAGCCAGCTACTTGGGTGACAACGACGAGCTTCACCTCACTTTTGATTTTACGCTCCTCTATCAAAAATGGGATGCACATGCCATCGGGAAAACTCTGGCAGCGTGGTACACTGCGTGCAGCACGAATTGGCCGACTCTTGTTTTCAACAACCACGATCAAGACCGGTCGGTGAATCGCTATAGCAAAGCGTTCGAGAACGATGCGCGTGCGAAAATTCTCGCAGCGCTCCTGCTCACAGCGAAGGGCACTCCGTTTCTTTATTATGGCGAAGAGATTGCGATGAAAAACGGTTCGATTGAAAAGGCCGACCTTCGCGATCCTGTCGGCATTCGGTTCTGGCCTTTGACGGTGAGCCGCGACCCTGCACGCACTCCGATGTTGTGGGATAAATCCCACAACGCGGGGTTTTCAACAGAGAAACCGTGGCTGCCGGTGAACGACGATTATTTGAAGCGGAACAAAGAAGCGCAAGAAGCCGACGCGGGGTCTGTACTAAATTTTTATCGCAAACTCTTGGCGTTCAGAAAAGAGAACGCTGCGTTGCGGTTAGGCTCTTTCTCTCTTCTCGACCGAGGCAAGAACGTGCTCGCTTTTCGTCGCGAGCACAAAGGTGATATAATTGACGTCTATCTAAATTTTGCCGCCGCGCCGTCGGCTATACCGCTGCCGTCGGGCCGCGTGCTCTTCTCCAATCAAAACCGCTATGGGCTGAGCCGCAGCCTTGGCGGTTATGAAGTGCTTTTGATCGCGGTGGATAGTTAGTTAATCAAAAAACTT
The DNA here is from genome assembly GCA_963205035.1 of Spirochaetota bacterium. Classification (GTDB taxonomy): domain Bacteria; phylum Spirochaetota; class Leptospiria; order Turneriellales; family Turneriellaceae; genus Turneriella. Next base: position 7,407 of record CAUJII010000211.1, on the reverse strand, counting down.
TTTGAAAAGCGCGGTGTTACTGCGCAGCTCAATTAAACGATGCTCGAAGTGTTCGGGTGTGGCGTCTTTGAGCGTCTTGAGTGCGGTATTTGTTTGGCCAATCAAAACGTGCAGGTTCTCGTGCGCAGCGCCTTTCATCGTGCATTCTTTCAAGAGCTGTGTAATAATTTTTTCCTGACGCTCTACAAACTTATCGACTTGGGCACGGTTCGTGAGTTTTGCGGTCGTCGCTTCTTTGCTTAAGAGAGCGTATGCAATGCGCGCTGCAGCATCGGCTTGCCATTTCTTGCCTTGGTCGAGTTGCAAGATGGCCTCGGCGGGTGCCGTATGTTCATCCCCTTTGTGGTCATGGCTGTGTTCTTTGCATGCTGCCATCGTCAAGAGAATCGCGAGGCTTGCGTAGATTATTTGTTTCATGGTTTCCTCATTCGTTAGGTATTGGGAATACTTTTTTGTATCCCATTTTCAAAGTCACGGATGGAAGTCTGCGTGTAAATCTCTTGCTAGTGGTGTGGACAAATAGGCGTGGGATAAATCCGGTGGGTTTCTTGCGTTTTGCAAAAAATTTTGCCTCAAGGCCTTTCGAAAATCACGAGTGCCGGCTTTTCCTTTTAGAAAAGCCTCGCATAACGGTTTGCAACCTGCTCGTGATTTTCATAGGTATTCATTCTAAGTGGCGGCAAAATTTTTCGCCGTGCCCCCCCCAGATTTATCCCACGCCCAGGATAAACCCGGTTGGTCTTGACCTACTGTCTGCAATCTTCGTCTCTGCTGTCGTCCATCCAATTTACATACCATGCTAAAAGTTACGCAACAACAACAGATCCACCAAATTCTAAACACAGTTCTTGGAAAGAAACCGTGCTCAGTCTTAGTCGATGAGAGAGAGCATCCTGCCGGTTTTGTCTCGTACACCCTTCTTAGCACAGGGCCGGAAATCAAACTGCGCACCCAATTTTCCGATTCACCGACAGAAAGGCGTGTCTTGGTCAGGCATAATAAGAAGCGGATCGTCGCGGTGTGTAAATTCTTTCTGCGTAACGGCCAAACCGAAGTTCTCTATCCTCAGAGTCTTGAAATTGCAGACGAAGTCAAACCGAGTGCGGTGCCCACAAAAAACCCTACCGCATTTTTTTTAACAAACCTGACATCGAGCCGCGAAATTGCCTTCGTGATTGAAGCAAACAAAAAGAAACTCGATATGCATGTGTTGAATTTTTTCGACAGCGAACTGAAGAGCATGGTCTCTTATCACAAAATTTTTCTCGCAACAGGCGACGTGACCGATGTCAAGCTACGTCATCTTATCAAGAACCCGCGTATTATTTATTACGCACCCGAGCCGCTTCCCAGTTTTAACGCACGGCAATTTTTTCCGCAAGATATTTATCTCGCTGAGCTTCAAAAGGCGGATCTCAAGGTCCCACAAAACTTGACGACAGAGTTCACGATCCCCATTCTCTATAAGGCGCGCCTTCCGATTGGGTATATCCAAGTCAACGCGCTACGTCCTCTGGAAGAAGCCATGGTGCAGACTCTCAAGAAGATGGGGGTTGCGCTCGAAACACAACTCCGCAAGAGCGGGTTGGTGTTCGAGGAACCGCGTGCGCTTCCGTTGCAAGAAGTCGACCTGAAACGCGTGCAATTAGAAATCAACGATCGTCTGCTTCTGAGATTTTTTCCCGAGGGGAGCAATAATATTTTCCGAATCCAAAAAGGGCTGGAGAATTTGGGCCAGTTTACGGCGCGCGTGACGGTAACAAAAAATCTGGGGAGCGGCAAGACCCAAGTCATCATGGTGTTTGACGAGCTCGACGCGATGGCGGAGTTCAACCTCGAAGAAGCGCTCAAAGTCAGCGCGTAGACTCGTTCGTGTTCTCAGCCTAAACTCGTTCGCGACTAACCTATCTCCAACACGGCCTTGACTGGAAAATGGTCTGATGCGATGCGAGTGAGCGGCGTCTTCACGACCTCATAGCTCAGCACCTTACAATGCGCGTTACAAAACACTTTGTCTAAGTTCCAGATCGGTGCAAACGTAGGCCACGTTTTGATCTTACGTTTGTTCGCTCCGGCGGTGTTGCGGTAGCCCGCAAAATTCATAAAGATGTCGAGATAACGCGTCCGTTCGTTGCTGTCGCCCAAGAGAACAATCGGTGTGTCTTTGTGCCGCCGCAAAATGCCTGAATCGAGAATTTTTCTAATTTGAAAGTGCCGCTCGATGCGCGATAGTCCTAAATGAAAATTCATTACGAGGAGCGGCCCCTTCGGAGTTTCGATAATGTCACTCAAGCAACCGCGTCTCTTCTTGATTGTCCACGACAGATCGAGATTCAGACCTTCGCCAAATGGCCAGCGCGAAAGCGTCGCGTTGCCATAAGCCCCCATCTTGAGATCGACATTGAGCCCCAGACGGTGGTTAAATCCCAGAGCGCCCGAGATGTGCGCCGCCAGGTCGAGCTTTCGACTGCGCGGCACTCCGCGGTCAACTTCTTGCAATGCAATAATGTCGGCATTTTCTTGTTCGCAGATGTTGATGATGCGTTCGGGGTTGAACACTCGGTCGTTTCCAATCGCCTTATGGATGTTATACGTTAAGACAGTAACTTTCATTCGCGTTGGGTTTTCGTTTTCTGTGGGATTGATACCACTTTTGATTATGCTGTCTGATGGCGGTCGGCGTCCATCTGCACGAGTTCGGCAATCGTCATGCCGCTTTCGATGTAATCGATAATCCGCACGGCGTGCGCCATCTCGGGTTCTCTGCGCAGAAAATCTAATGGCACGCGCACGAAGACAGCAGTCGCTTCGCAATACAGCGTTTTATCGTCATAGATGCGCGCGCTCAAGTATGCGCGTCTCTTGTCGAGGCGGGTTACACACCCGGTGCTCTTATAGCTCGCGCCAAGCGGCACCGACTTGCGGTAGCGCACGTTCAAATTCGCGGCGAGACCGGCAAGGCCGTTATACCACGAAGTCCCTCCCATCGTCTCATCGAGAATCGTTGCAAGGTAGCCGCCGTGGACATGCCCCTTCGGGCCCTCTGCGGCGTCGTGTGGAGTAAACTCCACCGTGAGCGTTTTATCGCTATTGAAGAAAGTTTGAAGCGAGCTCAGCGACGCTTGGTTTAAGAGTTTAGAACTCCAATGGGGAGGAATCAGAACTCGGTCGGCGTCGTTCGTCTGCATAGAGGCATGGCAGAGTCGCAACGAGAAAGGGCGCGTAAAATAGATTTGAGTTTAGAGTTTGGGCGAGTTCCCGCCTAAACTCTTTACCCATTTTTTCGTGATCAACTCCCTTTTTGGTTGTCAACTTGTTTCCAGTGCCCATTTAGCCAGCTACAAGGTTTTTATGCTATTTGATTGGTTCCACTCTTTATTTTCAAACGACATGGGCATCGACTTAGGCACCGCCAACACGCTCGTCTATGTCAAGGGACAGGGTATTGTTCTCTCTGAACCCTCGGTCGTGGCAATTCAGGCTTCCACAGGCAAGGTGCTCGCGGTGGGGCAAGAAGCGAAACGCATGCTCGGTCGCACGCCCGGGGAAATTGTCGCCATCCGCCCGATGAAAGACGGTGTCATCGCCGACTTTGAAACCGTCGAAAAAATGATCCGCTATTTTATCAACAAAGTCCACAACCGTGCGACGCTCGTTAAGCCGCGCATTGTCATTGGCGTCCCCTCGGGGATTACCGAAGTGGAACGCCGCGCTGTCCGCGAGTCGGCAGAGCAAGCAGGCGCACGCGATATCTTCTTAATCGACGAAGCGTTTGCCGCTGCTCTCGGCGCAAAGATTCCTGTGCACGAACCTGCGGGCAACATGATTATCGACATCGGCGGAGGAACCACCGAAATCGCGGTGATCTCGCTCGGCGGCATGGTGATTGCCGACAGCATCCGCATCGGCGGCGACGAACTAGACGAAGCGATTATCAAGCACTTGCGTTTGCACCACAACCTCATCATCGGTGAACGGACTGCAGAAGAAATCAAACTCGCTATTGGCAACGCAATCCCGGAAAAAAAATCAGAGACTTTCGAGCTCAAAGGCCGCGACGCGGGCACCGGGCTTCCACGCACTGTCGTTATCGACAGCGCCGAGGTGCGCAAGGCGCTCAAAGAACCGATCGATGCGATTGTCGAGGCGACAAAAATTGCGCTCGAAAAAACTCCGCCTGAGCTTGCGGCCGATATTGTCGAACGGGGGATTGTTCTCACGGGCGGCGGGTGTCTCTTGAAGGGCTTAGATAAACACCTTTCAAAAGAGACAGGTGTGCCGGTTATTCGCGCTGAAAACCCACTGAACTGCGTCGTCGAGGGAACGGGTAAATACCTCGACGAATTGAAATACTTGAAAGCGCGGTAAGATAAAACGTCGGCACGCAGACAGAGCGTGCGGTTTACATTGCACGCGGCTGCTGCTTTTGCCTAACGCATTTCGCCTCTAACCAGTTGCCAAACATCATTGAGATAAACTATCGAACGCTTATCTTTGAAGAACGAGTCGCTCAGAGTGTGGCTCATCAGCGATTTTTGTGAAAAAACAAGTTGCAGCTTCAACCAAATTTTATCTCGGTTCAAGATAGCACCCGGAGAATACAAATAAGATGCAGTCACCGCGTTTACCGGTGAAACATAGCCGGGAATAACATGGATAGTGTGTAGCTTGTTTTGAAGTTCGAGCGTTCTCTTAGCAAATTTGTCGAATGCCTTCACATCCGAGAGTTCTTTGAACGCCAAAAATTTGAAGTGGCTTTGCCCCGAGAGCACTGTGAAGGGGCGCGATGCAAAATCATAAGACGGTAGCTGCTTTTCAACTATCTCGATGCCGGTGATTAAGGCATCGTCATCAGCATATTCGACGAGTAAAATAAAGCGGCATTGGTTGTTCATAATTTCTTGAGCTTCGCCTGCATCAGATTGACGAACAGGACCCTCATCTGTGCGCGGATGTTCGGCTCTTTCTCTCTCTCATAAATTGTGAAGAGCGGTAAGATACTCGCTTCTGTATCAAAGGCTGCAATCGAGGCTATGGCTGCCGAACGCACAACCGCGCTTCGTTGCGTATCGCTCAAGACAGCGAACAACGCAGCGAGATGTTTTTGTTGCTTGCGCAGCGACAAACCCAGCACACACTCTATCTGAATGGCGTCTTCTTTGCGCGTTTCTAACAAGCGTAGCAAGTGTTCGTCACAGCCTTTGTCGCCTATTTTATTGCACGTATAGAGAGCCCAAACCAAAAGATTTTCCGAGGTTTCATTCTTGAGTATGGTATATATCCCTTTCATCCCACCGCCGGAAGAAAGAGCGATGAGCCCCTGGAGCAGCGCGAGTTTTTGCGCGGCGTCGACTTCGCGTGCAAGCCCTTCTGAAAGAGCCGACGCAAACCGTTTATTCTTCTGCTCTAAGGCTGAGTCTAATGCCTTTGCGCGAACAGAGAGATTGGCGTCCTTCACAAGATTTTGCAGCGCATAGAACACGGGGGATGTCTTGAATAACCGCAGAACCGAAACCGCTTTGAGACGCATTTCCTCATCGGCGTCCTTTTGCGCGATTTCGATGACGGCATATTGCGCCTTATCTGAGCCGATCGCTTCGATCGCTTTCAGAGCAAAAAATCTGACACTCTTGTTTGGGTTTGCAAGCTCTTGAAGAAGCGCTGGCACCGCTCTGTCGTCTTTGAGAGCCATCAGCGTTTCCATGGCATAAATTTTATCGATATTATTTTCTTTCGCGATAAGCTCGCTCAAAATGAGAAAGATTCTTTCGTCTTTTTTAGCGGCAACAGCGGCGTTCGCCTCGGCGCGTATCGTCTCGCGCGGGTGCACCAAGTAAGGCGCGATTGCAAAAATAATATCGCTCGCAGAATTTATTGCAGCCACTTTCAAACAGAGTTTCGTGTACTCGACATCGTCTTCGACTTCTTTTTCTTTGATGAGCCGCATGAGTTCGTTCTGAAGAAAGCTCCCAACCGTCGTGTCCGTGGCCTTCTTTTCAAAGACCGCTTGCATAAATGCTTTGCGGAATTTCTGCTTAGCGGCAGAAATCTCGCGGATGACTGTCGCGGTCTCTGACGCATCGAGTGTCGAAGTTTTATAGATTGCAATCAGACGCTCGTAGTCTTTCGACGCCACAGCTTCGCTCAAAGTAATCTCTTGTGCGAAGAGAGCGACACCACACAACGAGAGAATGAGCGGTAAGAGACGCCGAAGATTCTTCACAGTCCGAAACGCTCCCTCAGTTCTTTGTATATCCCCATGCTCCCAGTAAAGATAAAGAGTGTGTCCGGTCGCGACAACTCCTCTTTAATGCCGAGGTCTGTCACAGTCTTCAGAATTTGAGGCTGTGGGGACGCCTTGAAGTAAAGACGCGTAGACATCGGGAACAAGAAGAAATCCACCGTCTTTTGGATTTTCTTTTTCAAAAGCAAAACGAGGTCCGATAGATTGCGTTCTGTCATGCTGTTAAGAAAAATAATGCAATGCGATTCACGCTGTCGATTAACTAATTGCGCTAACGCTTCCATGCCGGCCGCATTATGTGCGCTATCGAATAGAATCCGTGGATTATTACTCAACTCGCTCCACCGGCCAAAGATGGGTTCAGCCAGAACGGCGTCGATTTGCGGCAGAAAATGTTGCGCTTCGGGGAATAGATCGAGAATAATTTGCCGTGCGAAACTCTGGTTCTGCTCTAAGAAGTCATCGCCGACGGGTTCGACAACCTTCAAGGTTGCGCCCACTTCTTTTGCGCGAGATTCCAAAACTTGGAACGCTTCTTTTTCTTGCGGTGGTGTATAGACCATCTGGCCTGCATGTATAATTCCAGCTTTTTCTGCGGCTATCTGAGCTATGGTATTTCCTAATATCGCCGTGTGGTCGAGTCCAATGCGCGTGATGATGGCAGAGCGCGCTTTCAAATTGTTTGTCGAATCAAGTCGACCTCCCAACCCTGTCTCAATGACGGCCCAATCGCAACGAGCTCTCTTGAACTCCTCAAACGCTAACGCAGTCATTGCGTCGAAAAAAGATAAATCCCTCGCGTCAATTTTCTCTTGAAAAAGGCGCCATGCGTTTGCCAATGCGTTCTCTCCGAGAAATTCTCCATCCACAAGAATGCGCTCGGTTAAACTCACGAAATGCGGCGAAAGATATGTGCCGGTTCGCTGCCCCATAACCGCAAGAGCGCGCGCGAGCAATACGGCTGTGCTCCCCTTGCCGACGGTACCCGCGACATGCAATGTGTTATAGCTAAATTGCGGATTGCCCAAGACACCCAAAGCGTGCTTCAGAATTGTCGGGTCATAAGCCCCCTCCGCGAATCGACGGCTGCGTTCAAAATTTCTTTCCGAAAAGAAATCGATGATTTCATTCTCGATTTTGCCGCAATCGGGAGGTAAGCGGAG
>CAUJII010000210.1 GCA_963205035.1 Spirochaetota bacterium | reverse complement strand
TCGAAGTCGAAGGCGTCAAGGCGGTATGGGTTCTGCCCGATCCCCTCTACAATTCCGCCATCTTCAAGAAATTATCGGAACTCACGCTGGAAAAGGGTGTGCTCCTTGTTACGAATTTTGAAGTGTTGGTGAAAGAAGCGGGAGCAGGACTCGCATTGGCGCCGAGTTATTTCGACACGGGGGTCCAGACTGCCCAAATCGTCGAGAAGGTTCTTTCAGGCACCTCCCCGTACGATATTGCGTACCAAAGACCGCGTTCGTTCGGCGTCTACTTGAGCCTACCTGTTTTTGATCAACTTAAGATTACGCTCCCCAACGATCTCAAGTTCAAAGAGAAGGTGACGACTCTATTGAACGACGGGCAGGAGCTTCAGAAAGAAGGGAAGTCGGGCGAGGCGCTCAAGAAATTCCGCGAAGCGCTAAAATACGACAAGAGTAATGCGACCGCGAGGTACTTTGTGAATTCCATCACAGCGCACGACAACTATCAAGCGGCGAATGCAAGGCTCAAAAAAGGCAACCGCATGGGAGCTCTCCCTCTACTTGTCGCTGCCGCTCCCTTCTTACCCGATGCGCGTAGCCGTTTACATTCGCTGCGGCAGGAATTGCACGGCAGCGTGGGAGGAATTTTTCAACAAGGGGTAACGCACTTCAAGCGCAAGAACTACCGGCAGTGCATTGCGTCGATGAACATGGTGCTCATGATAGACCCCGGGAATCGTCAGGCCGAAATCTATAAGGAGAAAGCGGGAAATCGTGCGAAAGCCGTCACCGCGATACACTAATGTTTCAGAAAATTAAATACAAACTGGCACTGACTGTTCTTGCAGTCGCGATTGTTGCCGTCATCCCTCTTTCTTTCTACATCTTGGCGAAGCAAGAAAAAGAAAAAATCGATTCCACAATTTCGATTGGCCGTGGGAATACTAAACTCTTGGGCAAGACAATGCTCGACGTGTTTTTGAAATCCGGCGGAGAACCTGAGTCGATGCGCATCGACGCCGAAGAGGCCATCAATACTTACCGCGACCAGTTCGAGTTAGGGCTGGTCTATGGGCAGACTCTCATGCTCACGAAAAAGCACCGCGGTCTCATCATGGCGACTCTCGACAAGAACACCGAGCCGCTCGATGCGGGAGCCATACCCGCTGCATCACCCGAGAAGGCAGTACCCAAAAACGGTAGCACAATCAAGAAAGGCAAGACGCAAAGAAACGAAGGAGAAATCAACGAGTATCTCAAGTACACAGAGAAGCACTTGGGTGTATGTTTCAACGATACGTCGGAGAAATGCTACAATTTCACGTACGTCGCCGAGTACAAAGGAACTCCGGTTATCCTCTCTGCGATGTCTGTGTCGGAAAAGCACGTCTTAGCGCCCATCCACAGACTGCGTCTTCTCATTTATGCGAGCGCCGGGGTAGCGCTCATCTTCGCGCTTATTTTGGGGATTGGCGTATCGCGTTTTATTACAGGCCCAATCGCCGCTCTTGTCGATGGCGTGCGCCGGTATTCCCGAGGAGACTTTGAACACAAAGTCGATATCAAGGTCCACGACGAACTCAAGACTTTGGGCACCGCATTCAACGACATGGCGGGCGAGATTGCGACGAAAATTAGAGAAATCGAAGACCACCGCGATAATTTGGAAGTCAAAGTACAAGAGCGCACGTCGGAATTGCGCACGGCATTGGTCGAGGTGTCGCGGCTCAAAGAACAACAAGACGCCGACTACTACCTCACGACATTCCTTTTCAAGCCTCTGTGTATCAACCGCAATTCGTCGAAATTTATCAAGACAGAGTTCTTCCTCAAACAAAAAAAAGAATTTTCGTTTAGAAATAAGCGCGGCGAAATCGGCGGAGATATTTGTATTACCGATAACATTCTCTTCAGAGAACCGAATGGCGAAACACACCGTTATCTCTTTGCGACGAACGCCGATGCAATGGGGAAATCCATCCAAGGAGCGGGCGGGGCGATTGTCTACGGGACCGCTATCAATACAATCCTTGCTACATCCACCGCAGGCGAGCGCGTCTTGGAATCCACCCCGCGCGAATGGCTCATGCGGATGTATAAAGAACTACACAATATTTTTCTTTCGTTTGATGGGTCGATGCTTGTCTCGGGAGTCTTTCTTTTGTTGAACGAGCACACAGGCAAGGCGTATTACATGAATGCGGAGCACCCGTGGGCGATTTCATACCGCGACAATAAGGCAGAGTTTATCGAAAACGATTTAATGCTGAGGAAATTGGGGGCTGACATTCCCGACCACCCTTTGACTGTCAAAGAATTTACTTTCTCACCGGGCGATGTTCTCATTTTTGCGTCGGACGGTCGCGATGACATCATTTTGCAAGAAGCGCGAGACGGCGAGAATCGTGTTATCAACGAAGACGAAAATGCCATCTTACGCGTCATACAAAAAAGCGAGGGCGATATCGAAAAGGCAGTCGAAGCCTTGCAAACTTTGGGCGGGCTTTCAGACGATCTCTCGATGGTGCGCATTGAAGTCTTGGGTTTTAACCCTGCACCGGTGAAGAAGAAAGCCGTAAAGCATGGCGAGCCGACTGTCCAGGAACGCCTTCTCACCGTCCAAGCGGCGATCAAACAAGGCAATTTCAAAATTGCGGCCGAAAGACTCCAGTCTACATCGTTTGAACTTGAAGTGGAGAATGTGCCGCAGTATTATATTCTCTTAAGCCGCATCCAGCTCAACGACGGCCAACTACGGCTTGCAAAAGAATCGCTCGAAAAGGCAGTTGAGTTGGGTCACACGGTAGCTCCCACTTACAGAGCGTTGGGCAAGATTTTTTACAGATTAAATATGAAAGAAGAAGCGTTGGCGGCTTGGAAAAAAGCGCTCGAACTCAAGCCAGAAGATAAAGCGACGGAAACTGTTGTTCATAAATTGCAAGAGCAGTTTGGCGGGGGCGTCTAATCACTCGACGCTCTAATGCCGCTTTTGGGAGGTATCCCATGAAGAAGACTACGTGTTTGATGTTGGCGGCTCTTGTCGTCGCTCAGTGTGCTCCCAAAAAGCAAAACTCTGACGTATTTATCCAAACGAAGACTGTCTCTTATCAGCAGGACGGCAAGAGTTTCGACGGTTTTATTGCCTATCCTAAAGCGAGCTCTAAAAAATTACCCGCCGTCCTCATTATCCACGACTGGAATGGCTTAGATACTTATGAAGAGATGCGCGCAAAAAAAATAGCGGAGAATGGGTATGTTGCCTTCGCGATGGATATGTATGGAGCTGGAATCCGTGCAAGAGACAACACTGCGGCAGCGGCACTCAGCGGTCTTTATAGCAAAGACCGATCGCTCATGCGCTCTCGCATTCAAACAGCCCTCGCAGTGCTCAAAGCGCGACCTGAAGTGGATGGCGAAAAAATTGTGATTATCGGCTATTGCTTCGGCGGAATGGCAGCCATCGAAGCAGCACTCGCAGGGCAAGCCGTCCGCGGTGTTGTAACTTTCCATGCGTCGCTTACTTTTCCAACACTTGCACAAGACGCAAAAAATATCCACACACGCATTTTGATCCACCACGGGGGTGCTGACACTTTTGTAAAAAAGCAGGATGTCGAAGCGTTGAAGTTAGCACTAAGAAACGCAGGAGTCAAGTTTGAATTTGTCTCTCACCCCGGTGCAACGCATGGTTTCACGCTCAGCACGAATACCGGTGGCAAAGAAACCATGGGAATGAAATACGATGCTAAAGCCGATTTCGCGTCTTGGGCGAGCCTTCTCTCCTTTCTGAGACA
>CAUJII010000209.1 GCA_963205035.1 Spirochaetota bacterium | reverse complement strand
CGCATGATTATCAATACGTCGTATTTTCAATACGGAGCGAAAGTCATTCGTGATTTTCTGGATTATATCGCTATTTCACTTAGTCACAATCAAAAAATTCTGCGCAAAGACGATTTACTCATCGTTGCACTCCAAATGGCGAGCGGTCAAACATATTTTGAAGTTGTGCGAATTCTTGAAGTGGGTCGTTACCAGAGTCGCGCCGAAGTGCAACGGTTGGGATTCGTCAACATGACTGCGCAGCGTTCAAACGGCATCCTCTTTCCGCTTTTTCAAGTCGATTCGTTCCGCGAAGACCCGAGACGCATCCGGATCCATTTAGGGCAAGATTTCTTGCGACGCATCGTGTTCATCATCGACCCGCTCATCGACCCTATTATGCACGAAAAAATCTCGAAGAAGATTCAGCCTTTAGCTTAACGCCGCAGCTTTTTTAAGATCTCATGCGCAATCTTTGGCGGTGTGAGTCCATACGCCTCTTCAATCTCTGCAATCGAACCGTGCGGCACAACTTCAGAGGGATAACCAAACGCTAAGTGTTTCACCGACACGCTCTCTTTAGCCAATGCCTTTGCCGTTAAGTCGGCCAGACCGCCGGTGAGTCCGTGATTCTCTATCGTCACTAAGAGTTTTTTGTTTTTTACCGATTTCAAAATTTGCGCGATTGGCAAAGGATGCAACGCACGGACATCCATCACCGCCGTAGAGATTTTTTTCGTTGCCAAAATCTCGCGCACCTCAAGAGCCTTCGCGGCAAAAGTCCCTTCACTGAGCAAAAGAACTTGCGAGCCGGGCTGAAGCAATTCTGCTTCAAACGGGTTATAGGGTTTGGTGGATTTCTTTTTTAGAAGCGCGGCTATGTCGAAGATTGCAAATTCTTTCTTGGGAAAGCGGACCGCAATCGGGTGTTCGTCGTACGTGCGCATGAACGCGAGCATGCGCACTAACTCTTCGGCGTCGCGCGCCGACAGAATGCGGATATGGGGAAGAGCCGCCATGAACGCAATATCGTAAAAGCCTTGGTGTGTTTCTCCGTCTTGACCGACACAACCCGCACGGTCGATAACGATGCGCACGGGTAAATCCATGAGGGCGATGTCTTGCACCAGTTGATCGTAACCGCGCTGCAAGAAGGTCGAATAGATGCAGAGAAACGGTTTCACACCTGCACTTGCCAGCGCACCCGCGAATGCCGTCGCGTGCTGTTCTGCAATACCCGCGTCGAAAAATCTCTCGGGGAATGCGGTCGCGAAAGATGTGAGGCCCGAACCTTCTTTCATCGCGGGAGTAATCGCAACAACCTTGTCGTCTTTTCGACCCAAATGTGTCAGAGTCTCTCCGACTATTTTGCTTAGACTCCGATTGTTACTCGCTTTCTTCTGGATACCTTGTGCGGTATCAAAAACTCCGACACCGTGGTATTCAATAGGATCTTTTTCAGCAAAGCTATAACCAAAACCTTTTTTCGTCACGATGTGCAGAAGAATCGGCTCTTCAATCGGCGGCAGAGATTCCAGGACATTGACGACGCGTGTCACATCGTGCCCGTCGATAGGGCCCAAGTAACGGAAACCCAACTCGCCAAAGAACTGGTGGTCTGTCGCCAAAGACTTCATCGTCATTCGAAATCTTTTTGCAATGCGGTTGATGACACTTCCGACAAGAGGAATCTTTGCAATGAAATTAACAAAGCCTCGCTTGCTTCTTCGATACAGTCTGGTGTTGATGAGTTGCGTCAGGCGATAACTAATTGCTCCCACATTTTTTGAGATGCTCATTTCGTTATCGTTTAAGATAACGAGCATCGGAGTGCGCAGACCACCCGCGTGGTTCATCGCTTCAAAAGACATTCCAGTGACTATCGAAGCGTCGCCGACAACGGCTATTGCAACGGGTTGCTTCTCGCCTTTCTTCTTGAGAAGCGACGCTGCAACCGCCTCGCCCATCGCTTGTGAAATCGCCGTGCCCGCGTGGCCGGTGTTGTAGAGATCGTGCTTCGATTCAGAACGCTTGGGAAACCCTGAGAGGCCGCCGGTCTTTCTGATTGTCGAGAGAGCATCTTTGCGACTTGTCAGAACTTTGTGTGCGTAACACTGGTGGCCGACATCCCAAACGATGCGGTCGAAGGGTGAGTTAAATACGTAATGGAGCGCGACCGTAATCTCGATCGAACCTAAATTGGAAGACAGATGCCCTCCGCTCGCCGCGACTGTCTGCAAGATGAATTCACGCAAATAATTGCAGAACGCGGGTAACTCCGCGAGCTTCAGCTTTTTCAACGCTTCGGGCGAGTCAATCGTCGAGAATTTAGCGTAAAGTGGGGAGTTCATCACCATTCAAGCAGACCTCGCCTACTTGAGTAACACAGCGTTTTCGTAGATTAGCACGGGAATATCTTCACGCACAAAATAAAACGTTTTTGTTTCTTCTTGAAAGAGGCCTTCGTGCGCCGTTTCGTCGATCTTCTTTCCAGAGACTTCGACGCACTTGCCTTTCTTGATAAGTGCATTGATTTGGTCGATGGTTGCCGTATCGGCTTGCTTGAGCGGTTTTTTGGATCGCGGGCAAACCAAGATTTGCAATAGCTCAGGGCTCACAAGGTAGAAAAAGATTCGATAAACACTCCGTCGAGCAACATAAGACTCACTCCACCGCGAGGCGCACCGGCCCTTTTCCGATGGTACCAATCCGATGAAAACGCTCGCCAATTCCCTCTTTAATAAACACGGCTTCGACTTCCTTGATAGCACTTTCTTTGAGGGCGATGAGGAGTCCTCCCGATGTCTGCGGGTCGCAGAGAATTGCACGGCGGTATGCGTCTTCGACGCCGGTAATCTCAGCGCCGAAGCTCGCGTAGTTACGCTGTGTCCCCCCGGGAGTAACTCCCTGCGCAATGTAGTCCTGAAGACCCGGCAGTAGCGGAAGTGAATCAAATTCAATCTCTGCCGAAAGCGAGCGCGGCGTGACCATTTCTAAAAGGTGCCCGGCGAGCCCAAACCCCGTGACGTCAGTCATCGCATGGACTGCGTCTATCTGCGAAAGAGCCGCCCCGATTTTGTTGAGCGTTAGCATTTCACGCACAGCAAGACCAACATGCTCTGCTTGGAGTGCGCCGCGTTTCATCGCTGTCGTATGGACACCGATTCCCAAAGATTTCGTCAGAACCAGGATATCTCCCACCTCGACGGTAGAGTTGCGCCGGAGGGCCTGCCGAGTAACTATTCCATTGACCGCCAAGCCGAAAATAGGCTCGGGCGCATCGATGCTGTGACCGCCTGCAATCGTGATGCCGCACGATGACGCCACCTCGCGAGCGCCTTGCATCACCTCCCCCGCAACCGGCGCCGGGAGTTTATCTAAAGGCCATCCCAAAATCGCGAGAGCAAGAACAGGGCTGCCACCCATCGCATAAATATCAGAGATGGCGTTGGCTGCTGCGATACGCCCGAAATCTCTCGCGTCGTCGACAATCGGCATGAAAAAATCTGTCGTCGAAAGGAGAACTTTGTTGTCATCCAAGAGAAACGCTGCGGCGTCGTCTTTTTCTGAATTGCCCACGAGCAAGTTTTCTGAAGGGGTTGCAAAATTGTCCTTGAGAATGTCGCCTAAAATATTGGGCGCGATCTTGCACCCACAGCCGCTGCCGTGACTAAATTGGGTGAGGCGAATTTGCATACCTCGCTTTCAGAGAAAGAGATGCGTTGAAAACGAAATTCGATTCCTGCTTTACGATGCGTATTTGAGCCGAGTCCCGTCTTGGCGTGCAAGAAGCGAATCCAGAAACCAGCGAGAGTGTTAGCGAAACATTTGAAGAAGCGCTCAGGCGTTCCGACGCGATGCGCAAAGACTTCTTAGTCCACCCCGAAAAATATCGCCTCTTAACGGGCGACAGACCGACAGGCGCGCTGCACATCGGCCACTATTTCGGGTCCCTCAAAAACCGAGTTCAGTTGCAAGAGCTGGGCATCGAGACCTTCATCGTCATTGCGGATTACCAAGTCCTCACAGACCGCGACGCAGTCGACCGCATACCTGCAAACGTCGAAGAGTTGGTGCTCGACTATTTGTCGGTGGGCCTCAAAGCAGACAGCGAGCGCACGCATATTTTTTGCCATAGCCATGTGCCTGCGTTAAACCAACTTCTCGTCCCGTTTCTCACGTTGGTCGGCATGGGCGAGCTCTTTAGAAATCCCACAGTCAAAGAAGAAATCGAAGCTGCCGGACTAACCAACGTCAACGCTGCGATGTACACCTATCCCGTGCACCAAGCCGCCGACATTCTTTTTTGCAAGGGCAACGTTGTGCCCGTGGGGCGCGACCAACTGCCGCATTTAGAGCTCACGCGAAAAATTGCGCGGCGGTTCAACCGCCGCTTTTGCAAAGACGGCGCGTCTGTTTTTCCCGAGCCTGTCGCACTCATTTCAGAAGCACCAAAAATTTTAGGGCTCGACGGCGTGCAGAAAATGAGTAAGAGCCGCAACAACGCAGTGATGCTGCGCGCCACTGCCGACGAAACAGCCGAGCTTGTGAAGAAAGCTAAGACCGATGCAGAGAGGCATATTTCTTATGACCCGGAAAAGC
This sequence comes from Spirochaetota bacterium, assembly GCA_963205035.1. Lineage (GTDB taxonomy): Bacteria > Spirochaetota > Leptospiria > Turneriellales > Turneriellaceae > Turneriella. The sequence goes on along the minus strand of CAUJII010000209.1, from coordinate 3,002 downwards.
GGCCCGAGGTGGCGAATCTCTTAGAACTCTCTTCGCTTTGCACGGGTGAAGCCCCGGAAGCGATTGCCGAAAAAATAGGCGATGCAGGCGGCGGCGGGTTAAAGAAGTACCTCACAGAAGCGCTCAACACAATGCTCGCTCCTTTGAGGTTGCGGCGCAAGGAGTTAGAACGCGATCAGAAAGCTGTCGTCCAGGCCGTTTTGAAAAAGGGAAACTCCCACGCGAACGCAGTTGCCGACAAGACGCTTCAAGAAATGCGCCGTGCGATGAATATGGACTACGGTGTGTAACCGTTAAGGGTTGTACTCAATTTTTACAAGAGTAAACTTGCTGTAATTAAAGTCGCCTTCTTTCAGGTGCCAAATAGCGTCGCCATTCTTCGGTAGGTGATACCCGGCGAAATCAACATACTTTGTGATCACGGTAGACCATTTCTCTTTCTGTGGAGGCTTATTTGCAGAGCGAAAATACGCATCGTTCGAGACGAAGCTCTTGATCTCGCCCTCGTCGTCAAACGAAAGGATTGCCTTCACTTTTTGAGTCCCGTTTGTGAGAGTTGCTTCGACGCTCTTCTTGTCGACATTACGCCAAGTTATTCTTGAATCGACGAGAGCGCCCGGCGCAAAAAGGCAAATGTCGCTTAGGAGCATCACCATCTCCGTTTGTGAAAGTTCGGTGCCGTGCAAGTCAGTAATCGGTAGAAGCGAAACGAGACGCACCATGAGTTTGGCTTCGTAGTCCGAGTATGAATGCCATATTGCGATCGGGAGACCTTTCATCAACGCCGTCAAGTAGACGTTGCGTGCGTATTTTTGAAAAAAATCTTCGTGCTGTGTGACGGCAGACATCCAAATCGAATTGCGCTCGTTGCGGAGCGCGGTATCGAACACCGCGCGAAACCTCCGGACTTTCTCTTTACCGGCAAACCCGCTTTTGCGGATGTATTTTTGAATTAGCGGGGGGAGCTTGGAAAGGTCGCTATCCGTGATTTTTTCGGTTGTACTTTTTAGCGCGAGGCTTTCTGCTTTGACAGCGTCGTCGTATTTATTTTTCAATCCGTGGGTAAAAACCAAAAGCGAGGCAACCCCTACGAGTAACGCCACAGTAAAGAAAAGAAAAAGGAGTACCTTACGAACCATAAGCCCTACCAAGTTTACGAGTGAAGGCGAAAACTGTTTAACGGTGGGAGTCGTCGATTTGTAACGGCGCGACTAACTATGATACCATGGACTGAGGTTTTATTGCGCTTGGGCCTTGCCGCAATTTTCGGCGGCATGATAGGTCTCGAACGCGAACGCAAAGAATGGACTGCGGGATTACGCACGCACATGATGGTCTGCTTGGGGGCGGCGCTCATGATGCTCGTTTCGAGCTACGGCTTCGACGAACTGCGCAATAGTCGACAAATCGACTTCGACCCCTCGCGAGTCGCGGCGCAAGTCGTCAGCGGCATCGGCTTCATCGGCGCGGGGGCCATCTTGTTCTTGCGCGATGGGGTAATCCGAGGGCTCACGACCGCAGCGGGACTGTGGACTGTCGCGGGGATTGGGCTTGCCGTCGGCGGTGGCATGTACATTGCCGCGCTACTCACGACTCTCATTGCGCTTGTCATCCTTTGGGTCTTAAACCCCATCGAGACTTATTTTTTTAACAAGTTCAAACACCAGAATTTGAAAATCACAACCCGCGACAAAAATCAATCCGCCGCAGTGATTGCAAAACTTCTCGAACGCAAAGAAGTGGGGATCCTCGATCTGACTGTAAGTTCTTCCGAGAACAACTATGTCATCGAAATCCGCATCAAAGGCTTACCCGACAGAGAACTGCCCAAACTCTTGAACGATTTGCAACGCGAGCCGGGAGTCAAGCAGGTCTTGTGGAATAATTAACGTAAACGCTTTCGCCTTTTTTCCAAACGCGGAACTCACCCGGTTTGTAATGACCCCAGTCTTCGTTACCTGTTAAGGGGCGCGTCGCGAGAATTGTGACGACATCGTTTTGGGTCGTTGCTTTCTTGAAATCGACAACGACGTCGGCGTCTAAGAGCTGCGCTTCCCCAAAAGGTGCGCGCCTTGTAATGAACACGAGTCGGTTGGAGCAATGCGTGAAAAGCAGGTTCGAGTCGCTGAGCAAGATGTTCGCAACCCCACGCTTAGCTAATTGTCTGAGAAGGCGCTCCACTTCTAAAATTAGATCTCTATCGTGCGGCACATTCGTGAACTTCTTGCGCAGTTTACCGAGAAGCCAACAGAATGCCGCCTCGCTATCGGTGGTGCCGACCGGATGGAAGCTATCGAGCTTTTCGTTTTTAATCCCACGGAGTTGGCCGTTGTGCACGAAGACCCAGTTCTTGCCCCAAAGCTCGCGCACAAAGGGATGCGTGTTTTTGAGTGCCACCTTGCCTCGGTTTGCTTTGCGGATGTGGCTAACGACAATTTCGCTACGGATGGGGTAGGTTTGCAGGAACGCTGCTACTTTCGAGCGGCTGCTTTCCTCGGGGTCGTGGAAAAGCCGCACACCCTTGTCTTCGTAGAACGCGATGCCCCAGCCATCTTTGTGCGGGCCCGTAACGCCGCCGCGCTTGATGAGCCCTGTAAAGCTGAAGACGATGTCGGTGGGCACGTTGGCACTCATGCCCAAAATTTCACACACGGGTTATGTCAAAACTCTGCGCATCGTCGAAAACTCTTTTTGTGGTAAATCCCGCGCCCTAGTTACCACCGATTTTTTAGAACCAGTTTGACATAGACGTTGAGCTTCTTCTTCTCGCGCCCGTTCGCTGGGACGCGCAGATGAAAATTCACCTTGTTCACGTCAACGCGCTCTTCTTTGACATCGACAGAGACTTTGTTCTCTTTTCTGTCGGAGCGTTCGCCGACTTCTTCTTTCGTTTCGATGCCGTCGATAATCCATTCGCCGTCGGGGTGCTCGGTCAAAGTCAGTTGCACAGGCGCGTCCTTGAAATTCTCAACAGTGTATCGTATCGTTTGGTGGATGTCTTT
>CAUJII010000208.1 GCA_963205035.1 Spirochaetota bacterium | reverse complement strand
TAGTCTCATGGAGTTCGATTCGTTCGTGCGCAACCGCTTGCCCGTTGCGGCGATTATCGGCAACGATGCCTGCTGGATGCAAATTTACCGCGACCAAAAAGTTCTCTTAGAAGACGACGTGGCGTGCATGCTCGACTATTCACACTACGATCAAGTTGCGAAGACTTTTGGCGCGCAAGGGATGACAATCTCTAAACCGTCACAAATCAAATTGGGAATGACTGCGCTTAAGAAGAGTCTGGCGAAGAAGACGCCGTTTGTTCTCAACGTATTGATTGGTCGCACCGAGTTCCGCAAGGGCTCCATTTCTATCTAAGGAGTAACTATGACATTAAGACCCGACCCGCAAAGTCTTCCCAAGCCATGGCTTAAACACTACGACAAAGAAGTGCCTCAGTCTTTAGAATACCCCAAGGAAAGCCTGCCGGAAATTTTTGCCGCAAACACCGCGAAATTCGCTGACCGTGTAGCCATCCGTTTCTTAGGGAAATCGATTACATACGCGCAAATTGAGAAATCCGCGCAAGCAATGGCAGGGTATCTCAAATCAAAAGGAGTCACGAAGGGCGACCGTGTGATGCTCATGCTACCCAACAGCCCACACTTCGTCGTTACTTATTATGCCATCTTAAAACTGGGAGCGATTGCCGTGCCTGCAAGCCCCCTCGACACGGCGAGCGAAGCTGAGTATAAGTTCCATAACTCTAACGCGAAGGTAATCATTTTTCTCGATTTGCTCTACGATAAATTGGCTGCTCTCCTCACGAAGGAGACATCCATCCCCGCAGTCGTCGCAGACATTGGAGAGTATTTGCCTTTCCCCAAAAATATTTTGTTTCCGATTAAGAAACGTAAGGCGAAAAAGCCGATGCCCGATTTGAGTCGCAAGGCGACGGTGCGCTACAAAACCGTTCTGAAAGAATTTTCCAAAGAGCCAGTCACCGAAACTGTCCGCTCGGCGGGAGAAGACACTGCAGTCATTATCTATACCGGCGGTACGACGGGCGTCTCTAAAGGGGTCGTGCTATCGCACCATGCGATGGTCGTCAACATGACACAGGCGAAAGCATGGGGACAGCTCACGCAAGACGATGTCGGGCTCTGTGTGCTGCCATTCTTTCACGGCTTTGGGATGAGCATCGGTCTCAACTTGAGTTTGAGCGAAGGCGGCAAGATGGTCCTCATGCCGATGTGGGACGCTGGGCAAGCCATCCGAAATTTTGAAAAAGAAGGTATCACCGTCTTTGCCGGCGTACCGACGATGTACAACGCAATCCTCAACCACAAAAATTTTGCGAAGATGAAGAATGCGCGCCTGCGCGGTTGCTTTGTTGGAGCGGCCCCCGTACCCGAGGCACTCAAAGTGACGTTCAAAGAAAAAACGGGCGGCACGCTCATCGAAGGCTATGGTCTCACCGAGTCGGTGACCGCGAAGTGCGCAAACCCTTACTTGGGTCTCAAGAAAGAAAAGTCGATTGGTCTGCCATGGCCCGACACAGTCATGGCGATTGTCGACGACAAGACCGGCGACCTTCTACCCCCCGGCGAAGTGGGCGAAATTATCCTTTATAGCGACGATCTCATGACGGGGTATTGGCAAAACCCCGACGCGACCCATGCAACCATCAAAGACGGGTGGCTCTACACCGGAGATATCGGAGCCATGGACGAAGACGGCTACTTTAGTATTGTCGACAGAAAGAAAGACCTCATCATTAGCGGCGGATATAATGTTTATCCCGCCGAGATTGAAGACGTGCTCTACAAGCACCCCGCAGTACTTGAAGCGTGCGTCGTCGGAATCAAAGACGACCACTTGGGCGAAGTGGCGCGGGCGTTTATTGCTTTGAAGCCCGGGCAAAGTGTTACCGCCGCCGATCTCAAGACGTTTTTAACCGATAAGCTGATTAAGTATAAAATTCCGCGTGAGTTCGTTTTCAAAGACAGTCTGCCCAAGAGTCCCATCGGGAAAATTTTGCGCAAAGAACTCAGAGACAAATAAGGCCGCGCCGCGCTAAATAGACGCGACCAAGTCTCTGCTTTCGACCATCACACACGCGCCGATGATGTATTGAAAATTGTGCGTATCGAGGTATTCTGCCACCGCCGCATCGGCTGAACCCGGTTGCAACCACGCTTTTTGGTACCCGAGTTCTTTTGCGATTTGTAGACTTTCGAGTGTTAGCTTCGGCGGAATCACATAGACGAGCAATTCCACGTCTGTCTTCTCTTTCAACTCCTGAAGGCTGTGGAGTGCTGGCACACCCTCGATAGAAGTCGCTTTGGGGTTTATCGGGTAAATAGTGAAACCTTTGGACTTCAAGTCTTTGAAGATGATGTTTCCGTATTTGGTGGAGTCGTTGCTGGCACCGATAAGCGCGACAGGAGGCATGGTGCGGAAGTACTTGACCAGCGTATGCATGCGACATAATCGCGGCGGTCAGTGTGATGTCAAGAAAGAGCCTGTGCGGGAACTCGTGCGAGATCTGAGTCTAAACGCTTAGAACTTTTTCTTGTATCGACCATCGCCTAAGAATTCGAGAAGTTCACAATCTCTTAAAAGCTGGAGCTGCTGACGAATCTTCTCTCTAATGTGTCGATTCTGCGGGTGTTTAATCGCCAAGGATTTTTCAAACGAATAGATTTCGCCGAGAGTAAAGTCTTCTTTCTTAATTTTCTCCAGACAATGCAGCACATCGAATATCCAACCTTTTGCATTGTCGCGCAAATTTCGCAGAAACAAAGTTCGATGGAATTCCATCCTGACTCTTTCTTCATCAATAACATGGCCGTTCACAACCAACGCAATTTTTCCAACTTCGCTGATCCGAGAAATAGCGATATTACAACCCACCCAACCGGCACGTTTAGCTGAGCTTGACAGAGGCTTTCTTTGGATAATGATTTCAGGAATAAAAAAATGCCTCGGCACAACGAGGAAATCTGTAACCTTCCAGTTTGGCGAATAAGTCAATAAGAACAAGTTTGGATTATTTCTTGAAGTAATCCGTCTTAGCATTGTTTCGTAGGCTCCATCAGTAATCGTTCGGGAAAATCGACCGGCTTTGCTTTTTAGCTCAAATTCTTCACGGCACATTTTGCAAAGAAAATCCGCGACGGGACTGTTGTTCGGAAACGGGGTCAGGGCCGCATGACCACAATTTGGGCAGTACACATTCGACTGAACCCAGTTTTCAGTTACAATTCTCGCGCGCTGTGCATTATTCGTATAACCGCTTGCTGCATCAGAGTTAAGAGACAAGTCCATAATAACAAAGGCTTATTTGCACATGCGCCTATCGATGGCCAGCACATTCCTACCTCCACCACTGGGTAAATCTCAAAGTGATATACACCCTATCCCAAAACATAACCTCAACAGCAATGGAAAAGCAAGAAACGCCGGTCTTGTTTATGGACCGCTCGCGCATCCGCGAGAACTACCGCGAACTCAAGAAGGCCTTGCCGCCATTTCGGATTGCGTACGCTATCAAATCCAACTCGCACCCGGAGCTTATTGAAATACTCAAAAAAGAAGGTTCTCACTTTGAAACGGCGTCGGTTGCGGAAATTGAAAAGCTGCTCGCGCTGGGCGTTAAGCCCGAAGAGATGGTCCTCTCGAATCCGGTCAAGTCGCCGCAAGCCATCCGCCGTGCGCTCGACCATGGTGTTGTAATTCAAAGTTTTGATTCTGTCGAAGAGCTCGAAAAGTTCAAAGAGCATGTGCCCAAAATCCGTCCGGTACTGCGCATCGTCGTTCCCAACGAAGGTTCGATGTGGCCGCTCTCGGGAAAGTTTGGCGCAGACGAGGAGCTCTGGCACCCGATTTTCGAGTACATGCGAGTGCACCATATCCCTCTCGACGGCATCACGTTCCATCCGGGGTCGCAATGCGAAACAATTGCGGGTTGGGATAGCGCTCTTTATTTGACTTGGCGTTGCATCGAGGTCAGCCGCGAGTTTGGACTCAATCCTACGACAATCAACATCGGCGGGGGACTCCCCGTCGATTTGGGAAGAAAAATCCCTTCGGCGCAAAAAGTCGGCAAGGTCGTAATGCGTCACCTGCGCGAGTGGGAAAAAAAAGGGTTCAAACCCACCGATCTCATCGTCGAGCCAGGGCGTTACATTTCAGGTTCTGCGGGGGTTTTGGCGTCGCGCGTTGTCGGTGTGGCGCGGCGGGAAAAAACATGGGCATTTCTCGACTGCGGTGTTTTCACCGGCATGATGGAAACCATCGACGGCATCACCTACCCAATGCTGTTTTCTGGCACGGGGGAAAAAGAGCGCGTCATCCTCTGCGGGCCGAGCTGCGATTCTGTCGATAAGATGTACGAGGCAAAGATTCCGCACCCCAAACCCGGCGACGCTATTCTTTTCTTGAGCGCGGGAGCGTATACATCGGTTTACGCGTCAGAGTTCAACGGATTTCTTGGCCCTAAGATGGTTTGGCTCGACACGATCAAAGATCCCAAAGATTTGTTCGCCCTTCTGTAATTATGAAAGCACAGGTGAAAGAACGCTTTACTTTCGCCCGCGCTTTACGCCGAGGCACGCTCGAATCGAGCGTTCAAGAGGCGCTTGCAAAAGAAGAGAGGAGCGGTGGATGGGCCCTACTTTACATTCGTCTTCTTGCATGCTTTGCGTTTACGCTGGGGGGAGCCACTGCGTCGCCCAATACGCGCGACATTGCGGTAAACCTCGTCTTTGCGGCAGCGTACGGGAGCGTCCTCGTCGTGCAATGGTCGCTGCTGCGAAAAAATTTACAGCGCGCTCTTTATCGTTTTAGTTTTTTCATGGTCTTTGCCGACCATGCTCTTTTCGCAAGTCAAATTATCTTGTACTATTCTTTGAGCGGAACGGGCAACTTCAACCATGCAATGAAGTCGCCTTACATTGTATTGCTCCTTGTACCCACGCTCATGACGCTTGTCCAATTCAGACATACCCTCGTTTTCTTTTCTGTGGGAGTTCTCCTCACGACGCTTTTAGGTTTTTTCGGTTTCGCACTCCTCAGCGGGGTGCCACAAACAACGAGCTGGGTGGAATATGTCTTGGGTAATGCCATTATGCTCCCCGCTTGGTTGGGACTTTGGTTGCTTTTGACTCTCTGCGTCGGCGCTCTGGTCGCTTACACACTCTTTCGCTCCATTCGCATGGTCGCACAAATTGGACAGAGCGAAGGCCAGAAGAAAGAGTTGGCTCGGTATTTCTCTCCGGCTCTTGTCGACGAAATTGTTACAGGCGGCGAAGCGCTTGAAAACCTAAAGAAAGGAGCGCGCGTAAACGTGGCCGTTCTTTTTGCCGACATCCGTTCGTTCACCGCGCTTTCGGAGAAGCTCGCACCCGATAGCGTAGCAAAAATGCTCTCCGAGTTACGCGAATTGCAGATCCAAGCAGTTTTCGATAATAAGGGAATGGTCGATAAATTCATCGGCGACGCTATAATGGCTGTTTTTGGCGCTCCACATTCTGCAGGCTCTTTCCGCACGGACGTACAAAACGCGGTTCTTTGCGGAATCCAAATGCGTAAGAGCCTGAAAAATTTTAACGCGGCGCGCAGCGCGGCGGGCGAAGAAGAAATCCGCATCGGTATCGGCATCCACGCAGGCGAGGCATTCGTCGGCAACGTCGGGGGTGAGGGACAGCTCGAGTACACGACGATTGGCGATGTGGTGAATACTGCCTCGCGTATCGAGCATTTGTGCAAAAAGGTACAGGCGGATTTTTTGGTTTCCGAGGCGGTCGCACGGTCGGCGGATGGAGCGTTCACGCATGAACGCATTGGGGTGGTCAAGATTCGCGGCAAAGAAAAACCGATGGCAATCCATCGAGTTTTGTACGACTAGAGTGTCTAATTGGCTCGGTTGGTTCGACTGCGCTCACCAACCGTGTTTCGACTGCGCTCACCAACCGTGTTTCGACTCGCTTCGACGGCGCTCAGCGCAAGCCGCTCACCAACCGTGTTTCGACTAAGCTCAGGGCGAGACGCCAGCCACCCCTCCGAAGCAGGGTAAGTTTCGTCATTCCCCTCCTCCGGAGGGGTGGCCGCAGGCCGGGGTGGTCTCCTCGCGCTGTCACTGGGAAGCGCGCTCTAAGAGAGTAACGATGGTTTCCAAATCTTTGTAATAATAACCTATCGAACCGTCTTTGAGCTTCCCTTGTGCATACGCTTTGGCCGTCTTCCCACTCTTATCTTTTGTGCCGGCCTTGGCGCCCGCTTTGAGTAATGTCGCAACCGTTTCAGCCTGAGCCGTTTCGGCGGCGAACATCAGTGCCGTCTTACCGTTATTGTCTTTTGCGTTGGCGTCTGCATTCTTGCGTATCAATTCGTGTATTGCTTTTATGTAGCCGCCTTCCGCCGCATACATCAGCGGTGTTTTTCCAGTATTGTCTTTGGCGTTTACCTTTGCGCCTGCGCCTTCCAAGAGTTCCACCGTCGCATAATATCCCGATTGTGAGGCAAAGAAGAGCGCAGTTTTTCCGTCGTTGTTTTTTGCTTCGACATCTGCTTTCTTGACGATCAAAACCTCAGCGGCAGAGAGGTAGCTTGACCGCGCAGCAAACATGAGCGCAGTATTGCCGTAGTTATCCGTCGCGTTCACCTTAGCACCCCGGTTTACGAGCATCTCGGTTAATTGGTCCGACAAGCCCGCGTCTGCAACGTACATGAGGAGCGTCTTGCCCCGGCCATCTTTGGCCTTGATAGTGCCACCTGCTTTCATCAACGCTTCGAAAACGGCCACATTGGAACGAGGGGCTGCGCAGAAGAGCGCTGTTCTCCCGTCGTCGTGTTTTGAGTTCACATTTGCGCCCGCTTTGAGCAAATCTTTTACTATATCGAGGGCATCTGGGTCATCGTTTTGTGTCGCGAGCATGAGCGCGGTGACTCCGCTCTTGTCTTTCTGGTTTGGGTCGGCTCCTTTTTCTAAGAGATAGCGAACGACCGCTCTTTCGCCCGCATAAGCGGTGCGCATCAACACAGTGCGCCCCATTTTTGTCTTGCTGTTAATATCCGCTCCCTTGGAAACCAGGAGTTTTACAATCTTTAAGTGGCCTTCGTCTGCGGCTCCCATGAGGGCGTTCCAACCACCGGCTTTTTTGGCCGTCACGTTCGCCTGTTTATCGAGAAAGTATTTCACAATTTTTATGTCGCCGATATAAGCCGCTAATTGAAGCGGCGTTGTCTGGTTGGAACGAAAAACGCCGTTTATAGCCGCGCCTGCGGAAAGAGCCTTCTTCACCTCTGCAAGATTCTTATTTTTGATAGCAGCTTCCAACGTCTCCATGTGTGCGTCTATCGGGCTTATCGTTTGTGCGACGAGGGGGCACAGAAGAAATAAACTTACCGCGACGGTTGAAACAATTTTCTTTTTCATAAAACCTTCTTATTTTTTGCGTAGGTTTAGGCGTAAAAGTAATTGTTGCCGTCAACCGTGATTCTGGGAACTACAATCACCCCAAACACTCTCGTTGACGGCGTGAGCGAGAAAAATTGCTTCCACCTATAATGGGTGAAACCTCCAAGCGCGTCGTCAGCGGCTCTCTCATCGCGGCGGCGTTTATCTTCAGCATTACATACCAAGGCATGTACATGTTCTTGCTCTATGCCTTTACGCTGACTTTTGCGCTGCTCGGTATTCTCGAATACTACCGCCTTGTCGAAGCGAAGGTCAAAGAAAAAATTCCGAAAAGTGTCGGCGTCATTGCGACTGTTGTTCTCCTCTCGTTCGTTTGGCTTTCGTGGCAGGCGAAATTCTACGTCGAAGGGCAGCCGCTTTTTCATGCCGGAATTAAAAACCTCCTCAAGGCCTTTGAAATGAACTACGCCATTCTCGGGGGAATGATTTACGTACTGCTTGCATTCGTGCTGCTGTTGCAGCTCTTAAGAAACCGCGTGGAGAACTCCTTAACTATCATTGCGGCGTATGTCTTTTCGGTAATTTATTTACCCTTCACATTTTCGCACCTATTCTTGCTATACGGTTTGGATCAAGGTCTCTTCTATGTGTGGTTAGTTGCATGGGCAACCGCAATGGCGGACACGGGCGGCTATTTCATGGGCAGGGCGTTTGGCAGAAATAAAGTAGGTTTTGCCGTCAGCCCCAATAAGACATGGGAGGGTTACATCTTAGGCGCTGTCATGCAGAATGGACTTGTTCTTGCCTTCTATCTTATCGCAAAAAATAACTTTTCGGTACCCGAATACTCACTCTTACAAATTTCTCTCTTCGGAGTAGTAATCTACATCGCGTCTGTCTTGGGAGATCTCGCCGAATCTCTTTTCAAACGAGACGCAGGCATCAAAGATTCGGGCAATCTCATCCCAGGCCATGGCGGAGTTCTCGACCTCTTGGACGCGATGCTCATTACCATCCCGGCTGCGTATTATTATTTCCATACGATCCAACAATGGAAAACGCTCTAAATCCCGCATGCTCTGCAACGGTGTCCCCTTTCTAAAATAATGCGGCGTAGGTTTCTCCTTTTTGGCGCGACGGGTTCGATTGGCAGCTCGACGCTCGACATCTTACGGCAAAGAAGCGATGATTTCGAGCTCGTAGGTTTTACGTGGTATAACAACGAACAAAAGGCGCACGCGATTCAACGCGAGTTCGGAGTCGAGCATGCGTTCTCGACAAACACGAAAGATGCCGAAGAAAACACCGCGCGACTTCTCGATATAGAACACGATTTCATCGTTGTGGCGATTGTCGGCGCGGCGGGAGTGCAGACGACATACGAAGCGGCGAAGCGAGGCGAGAGAATTTTGCTCGCGAATAAAGAAAGCCTCGTCATTGCCGGCGACACTGTTATGGATACAGTCCGGAAAAATGGCGCGACGATGCTGCCCGTCGATTCAGAGCACTCGAGTCTTTTCCGCCTGTTGGAAAAATTGCCGAGTGCCGCATTCCAAAAAGTCTATTTAACAGCGAGCGGTGGCCCGCTGTTAAATCTCTC
>CAUJII010000207.1 GCA_963205035.1 Spirochaetota bacterium | reverse complement strand
TAATCTTTGGTGTTCCGGGAAATAAAGATGTCAATTTTTCCCTTTTTAAAGGCAAAAAATTGCACGGAGTCTTCAAAATCTCTCATGTTTGAGGCGAGCGCTGAATCTATTGTCTCCTCAGTAACTGGAAGTATATGAACTAGTTTTCTAAACTTTTGCAATACGGACCTTGCCTGAGCCGCCCCCAGATTTTTCCTCAGCAAGTAGCATAAATTCCAGACAATCAGCGACGAAATGTATCCTTGGATTTGGCGATTCTCCAGCAGATTTATGATCTTTAGAGCCGCCTCGTCGTGGGGCTTGCGCTCGGCCAAATAATCCAAGATGACGTCTGAATCTAAGTATACCTTCTGTGCCATTTATTTGTATTTTTTTTCAATATAGTCCGCAATATCCAACCTGTAATCTAAGGAGATTTTTCCTTTAAGGACACCATGAAGTTCTTGGGTTAAAGGCCCTATAGGTGTATTTCCTTGTTTGGACTCACTCTTCGATATAGATGAAAGATAATCTTGGACTATCTTCGAGACACTCTTGCCTCTCTTTTGGGCGTATTTCTTGGCACTTTCAATCGTTTTCTTGTCCAATGATAATGTGAGTTTTGCGCTGGATGAATGCATACGTGCATTTTAGCAAATAAACTTACGTATGACAAGTATTTTTTGCAGGGCTCCCGGTGCGTGGTTTATTCGCAACGCTCCTATGGGTTTTCAAAATACGGAGTCGAAACATCCAAAGGGTCAATCCAGCCGCGTTCCAAGGGCATCGTGCCGGACTTGTCGTTGCCCACGGCCAAGAGCGGAGTTACTCGAATTGCGTCTTCGTTGTATTGCCTTACAAGAGCCGCTATATCTTGCGGATTCTCGATCTTAGGATCGAGCCAACGACGCAAGTCACTTTTTTCGATGAAGACTGTTTGCGTTCCCGGCGGATCGGCGTTGTTTATCTTCTGCATCAACCGATTCCCATGAAAAGTAATGACCGCTACGGTGAGGATTTTCTCGTTCGGATTTTTTCGAAGAGGCCCAAACTGGAATACGCCGGCCAAGAACATCGTCTTTCCATCGGCGCGTTCGATCTTCCATGGAACTTTCGTCCCATCGTCGCGCGTTTGCCAATCATAGAAGAAACTCGCAGGGAGAACACACCGCCTCGATACGAAGTCTTTTTTCCATACCGTCTTTGAGGGATTTATTATTGTTTGGAAGTTTGCATTGTGGAGCTGACCCGCCTTCCTCCAAGAGGGCTCCCATCCCCAGCGCATGGGTACGACAAGATGCGACTTCTCTTTTTGCGAGTAGACGATTGTCAGAACATTTTGTGTAGGAGCGATATTCGTACGGCTGGGCAGCTTTGCCTTTTCGATTTCAAAAGATGCGTTAAATTTTGCGTCGAGAGCCATGTCGACGGTTGCGTCTGCCCAGTCCTCTTGCGATGGGTAGATAAATCCGAAACGACCGCACATGGAACCGCGATTGCCGCCTGTTGCAGGCGTGCAAGGAGATTACACAGGCGGCCTCAAGAGGCTAACAAAGGTGCCGATGAGTTCTACATCGTTTTTTGCGCTCAAGGAGATAGCCTGGTATTTCGGGTTTGCAGGGACGAGCCAAGTTTGGCCTTTATGCTTTTCATAGGTCTTGAGTGTTGCATCGCCGTCGATTCGAAACGCGGCAATATCGCCGGTTTTCAACTTACCGGTGTCGTGCTGTTTTTCGATAATGCATATATCGCCATCCAAGATGCCGGCGCCTACCATCGAATCTCCCGAGACCCTTAAAGCAAAACATTGCTTTTTGTTGCGCAGCATGAACGAGGGGAGAACAAAACCTTCGGCCGGCAATTCTTCGGAGTTTCGGTGAAAGCTGGCGGCGATTCGGCCCAAGAAGGGAATCGTCTGGAGGTCTGCGGATGCGGAAACATCGTAGAGCTGCAATTCTGCTTTCTTATGAAAGAAGTAATTGGCGTCCAGATCGAAAGCTTCGATGAGTTGAGAAATCCAATAAGAGGGGACTTCCTTTGTGTGGCCGTGGAAGACATTGGTGACGGCTTGCTTGCTCACCCCGCAGATGCGACCGATATCTTCGTTTGTGAGCCCTTTTTGACGCTTGAGTTCCAATAGCTTCATAACCGCTAAATCCATAACAACCTCTTTAGTTGAGCAGAAAACTGCACGAAAATAAAAGTACACCGATAGTGTACTTTTGCTTGACGGTACACTAACCATGTACTAATTCTCGGTGTCAAGATTTATGTGGCTCGAAAGACAATCGCACGCGGAATTAAGAAGCGGTATCAAAGACGCCGTCTTGAACTGGCCCGCTAACACCGTGGGGCTGCTCACGGGCGATTCCAGAGTGTTTTCTCTGAGCCACAGTTGGATGGTTCGGCACTACTTAGATAATCGGCGTGTTCGCATTGTCGATTGTGCCGTGCGTTTCGACAATATCGCTTTAGTCAACGAACTACTCAGGCATGGATTGGATGTCGATTCGGCGCTCCTCTCGATAGACATCCGCAGAGCTTTTACTCCATACCAAATTCTCGAAGCGGTGCACGACATCGCGACAAACTGGCGGGCGGGGCTCGACGTCTTTTACCTGTTGGCTCCATTCAAACAATTCTTCGACGGCGACGTCGCCTCGGATGAAGCGGCGTATCTTTTACACTTGCTCAACGAACGCTTGGCCGCGTTGACGCGACGCTCTGTGCCTATCTTGGTGGTCGAGCGTTCCATGTACGACCACGCCGCCTTTCGGCAGGCATACCATCAACTCAAAGCGTTGGCTAAACCGCTGTGGGAGGTTTTGGATATTTCTAAACCTTCCGGCACGGCGTCGGTCTTGCGAGTCACAACACAAGGAGAGTCCCATGGGACGCACAATCGCACCTTACAGCATTCAAATGGACATGGTCGAGCAAAGAATGCAAAAGTTCCGCAGAGCTTTGCGCAAGAACGACCAGGATCTATTCGATGAGTTAATCCGTCAGGCGAAATATCACGTTCAAGCGGGAGTCATGGCATCGAACCCAAACCCCGTAGACTCGATGCTCTTTGCGATGCTCTTAGAGCAACAACGTATGATTCGAGAATTACAAAAGCAAGTGCAAGCATTGCTTCCGAAAGCCGAACGGCCGCACGACGATGGAAATCCAAGGCTATCTATTTGACGTCTATAACTTCGAGTCCGAAGTCCACGTCTGGATTAAAGACGCGCTCGGCAACATGCATCTTTTGAGAGATACATTTTATCCGATTATCTATGCCGACGCTGCGCCGGATAAACTACGTAAGCTGGTAAAACGCTTAAATGAATTGGATGCTCTGGCAGAAGTGCCGACAATCGTCACCAAGAAACATTTTTACAAAAATAAAGAAGTCCGTGTCTTGCGAATCGCCCTCTCCAGACCTTCGCTCATGAGTAAGATCAAACGCAAACTCTATGCCATGATCGATAAAATCGACATCTACCATTCGGATATTGAAATCCCCAACGCGTATATGCACGAAAAACATATCTATCCCTTTGCGCCGGTTATAGCGCGGCTTAAGAAGCCTCCGCTGTGGAATCGACTGGACGCCATTATCGCGCTTGAGCCGGAGACAGTTTTAGATTACAAAATCCCGCCACTGCGCACGATGGAGATCACCATCGAGAATTCGCATAGATTGCCCATTAGTGGGCGCAATAGAATCCAAACGAAGCATGGCACCGAAACGCACTTCTTCGACGGCAAAGATATTGCGGCGGACTTACACCGTTTCAATCGTAGTATTTTAGATTACGATCCCGACATCGTCCTCACATCTTATGGCGACCAGACAATCATGCCGACTCTGTTCTCTTGGTCGGCGTCTGTTAAAATTCCTCTCGCATTAGATAGAGAACTCGTTCCTGGTTTACAGCGAAACATCGTTAGAAAGGGGTTGTCGGTCAATACATACGGCTCTTGGCTTTTCCGTGCAGCGAGCTATCCTCTTTATGGGCGTTTGCACGTCGACTCTGGCAATAGCTTTGCTTTTAGCAACTCCGGCTTTGCGGGAGTCGTCGAACTCGCACGCCTCAGCAGGACCCCTATCCAGCGCGTTGCAAGAACATCGACGGGAGCGGCGCTCACAAACATGGAAGTGCACAACGCGATGGACAGGCAATACCTCGTTCCATGGCAAAAGAGCAAAGTCGAAAGTTGGCGTTCCGCCTACGCAATGGTCGAAGGCGACAAGGGCGGCATGATCTTCCAACCGAACGTGCAATGCGGCCATGTCTATGAAAACGTAGCTCAGTTGGATTTTGCGCAGATGTATCCTACGATTATGGTGAACCATAACATTTCTCCCGAATGTGTCAACTGTACGTGTTGTGCAAACGACGAGTCGGTCCCGCGTGCGCCCGAGAGCAACTGGCATATTTGCACGAAGCGGCAGGGTATCGTGTCGCAAACACTGAGCCATGTCTTAGCGCGCAGAAAGCATTACAAAGCGTTGTTAAAGCTCCACGACGATGCAGATACCGACGCAAAACAAGGTGCGCTGAAGTGGCTTCTTGTAACGTCGTTTGGCTACCTCGGCTACCGTAACGCCAAGTTTGGTCGGCTCGAATCGCACGAATCGGTAACGTCTTATGGTCGAGACAAACTTCTTCAAGCAAAAGAACTCGCAGAGAATATGGGTTTTGAATTCTTACACGGGATCACAGACAGCATCTTCATTCGCAACCCAGACGGCGGGGCAATAGACCGCGTGGTATTGAGCACGCTCTGCACTCGTATCTACGAGGCGACACATATTGAAATGGCCATCGAGGGAATATACCATTGGGTTATATTTCCTCCGTCTAAAGTCGACAATCGAGCGTCTGTCGCAAATCGCTATGCGGGACTTTTCGATAACGGCAAATTAAAAATCCGTGGATTGATAACGCGCCGCAAAGATATGCCAGAGTTCGTTAAAGCGTTCCAGGAGGAATTACTCGACTCGATGCAGCGCCTGACGACGCTCGACTCTCTGCGATTGGCGCACGGTGCTGCCCTTGTGCTTTTTGAATCGTACAAGGCGCGTCTTGTCGATCGAGAAATCCCTTGGAGGGAACTTCTTTTACGCAAGACAGCGAGCCGCAGCGTGAGCGACTACGCCGTGTCGACAGGCACGGCGATGGCGCTCATCCAAATGCAGAAATACGGAATTGAAATTCAACCCGGCGAAAAGGTAAGGTATTTAGTCGTAAATCAAAACAGTAAGAATCCGCGTGAGCGATACCTCAGCGAAGAAGCCGCATTGTCGGTGCCAAACCCCGAGAGAGTTCGCTACGACATAGACTATTACTATAAATTGCTCATCGAGGCTTTTGAAGAGCTTTGGCAATTCTTCGCCCCGCAAGGTTTTTTTTCCATGCTCCAACGCACCGGCACAGAGCCGACGCTCTTTGATGTTTCAGCGCCCTACGGAAGCAACAGCTTCCTGTGAGTATTTATGAATTCTGGTCAAAATGCGGCGTAGTTCTTTTTCCTTTTCTTCTAAGTCGAACGAATTTTGCAGATTCAGCCAAAATTGAGCCGTTGTTCCAAAGAATTTGGAAAGCCTCAGTGCTGTATCTGCGGTAATTCCTCGCTTCTTGTGCGAGCCTTCTTTAATTGACCGCTACACTTTAGATTGAAAAACTTTCCTCTCTATGCAGTTTACCTACCTCATCTCTTTTCTCGCGCTTACTGGAATGGCGTTTGCTCAGGCTGCGGTCGACCCACAGCCTGAAAAACCGCAGAACGAAACCCAGACAGAAAACACCGTCTCTCCAAAAGTCTCGCCCCCGAGCGAGAGCACAGCCAAAGCAGAACCTGCTGCCGAGACGACCGGTGCGCCTCTTCCCATCGCCGAAATTGGTTTGAGTACGGGAGAAATCCGCCGAGGCATGATTCTGCGGCAAGACAAAACCCAAGTTGTATATCACGACACGGCAACGAATTCTGAAAAGATTCTCGCTCAAGCCGATGTCATCTTTATCCGCAACGTCGATGGTAAATACCAATTTAATTTTGGGACTGACACCGCGCAACCAACAACCGTCGAAGCGGAGAAGCCAGGCAACACAACAACGGCGTGGTTCCTTTTCGGTGGTGTGGGTTTTTTGACGACTGACAACTCGGCTGTGACTGGGTTTATCGATTCGTACGCGAAGGCGCTTGCTACGGATTTGAATACGCGCTATGCGCTCGGCGGTTTTCGCGGCGAGAGCGGCCAAGAAGCGGCGCGGCTCTCAGGAATTTTCACCGCCGACTTGCGCTACCTTTGGCGCGACTTGTATTTTGGGTTTTCGTTGGGGTATAGCTTTTTGCCAAAAAGTTCAGCAGTTGTGAGCTCCGCGAATTATTCGAGCCAAGAGACTTTGAATATCGATGGGTATTTTATTCCGGCACTTTTCACCGTCTACTTTCCTCTTTTTGAATCGGGTATCTGGCGGTTGAATTTGGGTGTCGGCGGCGGCGCGCTTTTTAGCTCGGTGCTCCTGACGTTGAATAACGGCAGCAAGAGCGATTACGAAGAAGTGCGCACGCTCTCGCCTGCGGTGCATCTACAACCCGAACTCATGCTCTCTCTCGCGTCGCTCACGGTGATTGTTTCGGTGCCGATTTATTGGGCGGAGTCTCTCCCCATCGGGAATATGGGCGAGACGCTTACAATCTCCAACCGCGTGACGACTGCATCGATGAGCGGCGTGGGGCTGCAAATCGCGGCAGGGTATAAACTGTAGGGATAGAAAATACGTGGTATGTCTCCATAATTTGATATCTTTGTCGTAAAAATGGGATTTATCCCGTCGAACGAACTAATGATACATGCGACGGAATTATTACCTCAAGCGAGCAAAAAAGATCTTTTGTACTCGACGCTTGAAAAACTCCCGTGGGGTGTCGTCGTCGAAGATAGTCACCGCGAAATTATTTTCATCAACGCCACAGCGGCGGAGTTCTTAGGGCTTTCTCGCGAAGCTGTTGTCGACTTCTTAGGCCCACGCGATAAATTTTGGTCGCTTCTTCGAGAAGCTCTCGTTAACGAAGACGCTTTCAATCTTGAAGACCAGAACCGTTTAAGGGGTCAATACCACGATTCAAATCAAGAAAAAAATCTCGAATTAAAAAACGGTTCATATTTAAGCGTCGCGTGCACCGCGCTTTCAGAAGACGGCGGTTCCTGCGCTTGGTATTTTTGCGACAAGACAAAAGAGATGCGCCTGGAAGCGAAATTCAAGCTGCTTTCTCCCGTCGATTCGGTGACTGTGCTCCCGAACCGCATGCAAATTCTGCGTGACTTAGAAATGCAGACAGAAATCGCAAAACGCTATATGCGGCCTTTGACGATTTTTCTTTGCGAAATCGATCACTTCAATGCGTTTGTCGAGCAGTGGGGGCAAGACGAAGGAGACATTATCTTGCGTGATGTTAGCCGGCTCATCACACAAACAAAACGTAGCGCCGATATAGTCGGACGCTGGGATAGAGCGCAGTTCTTGGTTCTCTTGCCTGAAACGGATATTACCCACGCGCAGCAATTTGCCGAGAGGCTGCGCTCGCTGATTGCAAGCCACGGTTTTCGCGAGGACTTCGTCAACGCGACAATCAGCGGCGGATTGCACGAACTGAGCGAAACCGATTCGGCCGAGGCAAGTCTTGCCGCAGCGCAAGATTGGCTTTACGAAGCAAAGAGCGCGGGCCGCGACAGGGCGTTTTCGATTCTCAGCGCTCAGTGAGCCTGTAACAGACCACAAAAAAAAGAGACATAAAGCGAGTGCATAGAATCTCGAAAGCCTTGACATGAGGTGCGCCTAAAGGGCGGTGCGCTATGGCGTCCGTAAAAGTAATCCACCTTCTGAAACGCGTGGAAAAAATCGACCGCGAAGTTGCAGAACTCCACGGTCTTGTCGATGGCATCGACAGCTCGAGGTCTTATCGCAATACGCTTAAGATCGCCGCCGAGCAACAAATCAACAACCTCATCGGCGAGCGCGTCAAGCTCATGGAACTCAATATCGAAAACCCACCAGCGTATCTGACGGATCAAGTCTATCCTGTGCCGCAGGTGCGTCCGGTGCAGCCACGCATTGCGCTCGATGAGCTTCTGGGTGGAACAAATGCAACGTATAGTAAATCGACGAGTGCAGCTCAGGTTGTGACGTATAACGACACGCGTGGAGGCGAAGTACAGACGCGCCAAAGCGACGTTGAAAGAAGCGCACCAAGAGACTCTTTCGATTCACCGCAGCGTCAACGGCGCGTCGAAAAGAATCCAATAAAGTCTCGCGCTGACATCTTGCGCGATCTGCCGCCTCTGCAATATTGAGGGATTAATACCACTCCTTACTAATCTCGCCATCGCTTTGCGGCCTGTCTCGAAAATCAAACTCTACCCTTTATAGAGACGCTATGCATAAGTTTGTAGACGAAGTCAATCTCCGCGTGCAAGCGGGGAAAGGTGGGGCAGGAGAGATTTCGTTCTTGCGCGAAAAATTTATCGAGTTCGGGGGCCCCGACGGCGGCGACGGCGGCGATGGTGGCGATGTCATCTTCCAAACATCCGAACAGTTACTCGCATTGTCGCATTTGCGCCCGGAGCAAGTCTATAAGGCTCGAAATGGATTTCCCGGCGAAGGCTCGAATTGCAACGGCAGAAAAGGCGCCGACTTAATCGTTCGCGTGCCGTTCGGTACGCAGATTATTGACCCTGTGTCGGGGGCGCTCTTGCACGATTTTACAGAGCCCGGTGTATTTATTGCCGCGAAAGGCGGGCGTGGCGGCAAGGGGAACGCCTTCTTTAGAACGGCGCGTAGGCAGGCGCCTCGCTTTGCTCAGCCCGGCGAAGAAACCGAGGAGAAAGAATTTACCCTTGCGCTAAAAATGATTGCCGATGTCGGGCTCGTCGGTTTTCCCAATGCGGGCAAATCGACGCTTCTTAAGGCTCTCACAAAAGCCAACCCGAAAATTGCTAACTATCCTTTCACGACGCTCTCTCCCAACATTGGAATCATCGACGATTTGGTGAGACGCCCGCTCATCGTCGCCGATATTCCCGGCATTCTCGAAGGCGCGTCGAAAGGCTATGGTTTGGGACTTTCTTTCTTAAAACATATTGAACGCGTGCGGCTGATTGTTTTTGTGCTCGATCTCGAAAACGCGTATGTCGAGGACGAAATGCAAATTCTCAAGACGGAGTTAGAAAGTTATAGTCCGGAACTCCTCTCGAAACCGGCCCTTGTCGTCTTGAACAAAATCGACCGATTCGAGGATAAAAAATTTCTGAAAGAATTCATCGCGTCTTACAAAGCGCAGGGATTAGATCCGATACCGGTGTCGGCGCAAAGTGGAGAAGGTATTGCAAAGCTGAGGCAGGCACTCAAGCGATTGCTGAAGGGCGCGGCTACTCGCGCCGGCGCAAAGAAACGCGCAAAAAAAGCGCCAAAGAAAGTGCCAAAGAAAAGTACTACGAAGAAAGCCGCTAAGACGAAAGACACTCCCAAGAAGACGGCCGCGAAAAAGACTGTGCGCAAGCGTTCGACGACGGCATCCGCGTAGGCGAGCCGTGCACAGAGCCTGGCTAAGGTGAATTGAAATACCGCTTCTAACCTCTGTGTTCCTCCGTGTCCTCCGTGGCTCATTGCGGCTTTTTCTTAATTACAGGAGATTCGGATG
>CAUJII010000206.1 GCA_963205035.1 Spirochaetota bacterium | reverse complement strand
ACCCGAAGTACCAACCATCGCGGCGCCAGAGTTTATCGACTCGACGAAGTTAGTTTGCCCCGACTTGGTAAGTCCCTCGGGGTTTGCGAAATTTGCGAGAGCGACTTGGCCCAAAATGTTTCGCGCACCGTTTGAATACACCCCGGTGATGATGCCGGTGTCGTTAATCTCGAACGCTTCCATGTAGCCCATGGTAAATCCGTCTTGCTCGACTGCTTTTGTTGTGAAAGCAGAAGAGAACTGCGTGATACCGTCGACTTGACCCGCTTCGCCCAAACGTAAATCGATGTTCTTGACTGTGGGGTTGCCGGGAATGCGAAAACTCAAGGTCGCGTTGAGCATGTCTTGGTTGCGCAGGTCGCTACCGTCGGACACCGAAGTGAGCCTTCCGTCCGGAGAAAATCCCAACGTGAGGCGCGTGTTGCCCGCAATCTGCGTGTTTTGACCGTTGGAACCCGCGACATCCACCGAAAGCTGTTCAGCGCCCTGCATCGCGACGGAAGCCGTCCACTTATTGGTATCGCTTTTCCACATATACATCTTCACCGTATGTTCAGCGCCTTGGTCGTCGAAGACGTTAATGCTTGTGATATGCCCACGACGCTTCGACGGGTCGGGATCCATAATCATCTTAACGCGATCAGCTTCCGAAACGCCAGCAGGTATTGCCGACACGGCAGAGTTCAAGTTACTGCGAAAACGAACAAAAGACGTTTCGCGCGCGGGTTCTTTTTGATACAGTGGTATTTTTAGATTTTCTGTACTTGCGGCCGTGTTGACATTAGGCCTTTCACCCCCAGCCGAGGTGGCGTTCCAGCCTTGCACACGCATGCCGTTTGCGGGGTTCACGAGCCAGCCCTCTTTATCCACGTCAAAATTACCGTTACGGGTATAAAATTTCTTATCGCCGTCGGCTAAGACAAAAAAGCCTTCGCCTGAAATCGCAAGGTCGGTGTTTTTGGACGTTGTTTGTAGCGCGCCCTGGTGCATCAACTTGTCGACAGACGCGACCATCGCACCCAGGCCGACTTGCTTCGGATTCACACCGCCCACGTTCGTGCGCGGCTCAGACGCTCCCGAAATAAGCTGTGAAATCATGTCCTGAAAATTTACTCTCTCTGTCTTGAAACCGTTCGTGTTCACGTTGGAGATATTGTTCCCAATAACATCCATCCGCACTTGGTGGTTCTTGAGGCCGGAAACCCCGGCATACAGCGTTCGCATCATAGTCTTTTTCTCCCTCTGGAATCTTTATTTTTTACTATTACTATCTTCTTTGAGCATCTTTCCCGCTGGTTGGCTTATTGTTTCACGTGAAACATTTGCCGCTTTCTGGTTCGCTTGGTAAACGTCCGCAGCGTGCGTAGAATTTATCGCCTCAATCGGCTTTTCGCCCAACGCGCCTTGCTTTGGACGAGGCGAAGGTGTTGGTGCCGCGAATGTTTCACGTGAAACATTGTCTTTTTGAGCCGCGTGAGATGCCGCTTCTGTCACGGATGTCACATCGTCGAACTTGGTGAAACGCCCGCCAACCTTGAGCAAGACTTCGCCGTTTGGCTGATAAATCGTCGATGTGACGATGCCTTCGAGCGGTTTGTCGGTTACAAAGTCTTTTCCTGTGATGCTTTTTCCGATAAGTTGGCTTGCTTGCGAGGCGCGTAACTTGTGCATCGAGTTGGCGACGTTGTTCATTTGTTCGAGCGACGAAAATTGTGCCATTTGCGCGATGAAGTCACGGTCGTTCATCGGGTTCGTTGGGTCTTGCTTTGAAAGCTGAGTCACAAGGAGTTTTAAGAAGCTGTTTTTATCGAGCGCGTCATACCCGCTTTTGCGGATAGGCAAAGGTCTACCTTGGTTATCAACCGGTGTCTTTTGTTTTTTCTGGAGCATCTCGGTCGCGGTGCTCGTATTATGTGGGATTGCCGAAAGTTCAGGCATAGAGCGCTCCGCTGGGTTTCGAGGGTGCAGTTACCGACTGATCGTAAGTAGAAGCCGCGTTTCGTGTAACGAGGTTTTCTAAGAGTGCTTCGTTATCGCGTCTTTGCGTCGAACTTTGTGCGTTTTCGTTACTGTTCCGCACCTCGATGTTAATCGCTTGAAGCAGCGCGCCTTTGTCGCCAGCTCCTTTGTTTTGATCGTTTAAGAAGTTTTGCATCTCATGCTTGACGTCGTCTGATTCGACGACTATCTTTCCGCGAATTTCCCCATCGACGAGCTTCAGGTCGATTTGCACGCGCCCCATTTCGCGCGGGAAAAGTTTTACTGAGAAGTGTGCGTTTTGTGTATCTGTCACCAAGACATGCGCGCGTTGTATCACGCTTTCAAATTGGCGCATGAGGTCTGCGCGCACAGTCGGGTTTTCTACCGTAAACCGGGTTGCCGGCGTATTTTGTGGAGTGCTCTGCGCTTCTGTGAGTTTGAAAGCGATATGGGATAAATCCCTCGCCGTCGTCGATGTTTGCTGATTCTGCTGCAAAGGTTTTGCTTCGATTTTTGTCGATGAAACGAGCGAGTCTTGAGCTTGCGTAGTGCTCTCTTTTCCCGAAGCTGCTGCTCTGTGACTCGCTCCTTTCGTCTTGGCGTTTTCACGCGAGTTTGCAAGAGTATCTTCCGATGGAATCCCCGCTTTTTGCGCTGATTGTTTTGGCGCTCTCGCTTCCGTGGTAATCTTTAACGGTGCGTCTTCGCTCAGACCTCCGCGCGCTTTGTTCTTTTGCTCACTGAGCTTCTCCATCACCTTTTCAATGAGAGAGTTCCCAAGTTTGTCCGTAAGTTTCTTTAGCCCCGCATTCGCCATAAGGAGCGCGTCGGGAGATTTTTCTAAGAGAGTCAGGGTCTTTGTCAGACTCTGCGCTTTAGGGTTTGTCGAGACAAGTTTTTCTTGCAGTCTTAGCGTCTTGAACGCGCTTGAGAGAGATCCCTCTGCAGGTATTGCCTTTGATTTATTCTCTTTCATTTTGAGAAGGCCGAGCGCTTGAAGAAGCTCTCTGTCGCCGACGGCTAACATTTCAACTCTAACACCTTTCGCCTTGTTTTTTTCAGCAGAATGTTCGTCTTTTGAAGCCGCTTTCTCGTGGGTTGTGCTTTCACTCTCCCCCGCTTTTTGTGCCGTCGTTGAATTAGCCGCACTCTCTTTCGAGTCAGTCGCTCGTGTTTCGTTCGTTTGAGGCGGAGTTTCTGTTTTCGTCTCGATTTTTTCAACAGGCGGCTGGGGTGGCGCAAGAGTTGATGTACTTTCGAGGGCTGCGTTCAAATAAGAGGTGAAATCTGTGGACTTCTTGCCATATTCGGTCGGAGTTAAACGCGGCTTCGCATCTTGCACACCGATCGGCAGTGAAGAATCGAAACGTGGAGTGAGAGATAGCATCTGTATTCAAATATATCGGGTGCTTCTCAATCCGCTAAAGGTGTTTTTTTTGATTTTGATGATCTGCAAAAAAAAATGACTTTAGGAATTCTATTTTTTATGCCATAATGCGCCATAATGCGTGTTACATAAAGTGACATAAACCCCCGATGTTTCCACAGGGTTTTCCACAGATGTGGATAAGTTGCTTGCTTTGCGCTTGCCCTCACGTCTTGCTGCGCACCAAAGACGTATGCGTCCAACTTGGAAAAATGTCTATAACTGGGGTGACACCGAAAAACCCATCGATAAGACGATTGAGCACCATATTGAGTTTCTAAAGAAGGCACTCCATATCGAAGGGCTCTCGCAAGACCATTCGTTAAACGCCAACGCGCACACCGAAGTCCGTCTCGCGAAACGGAGCCGCATATCGCGCCAGCAACTCAAAGACCTAATCCGTATTGTGGGGAGCGACAACGTACAAATCGACGACTTCAGCCGCGCTAAACACGCGGCGGGAAAATACTACGGCGACATTGTTCGGCTGCGTATGCAAAAAGAAATTTTACCGCCCGACGCCGTGATTTACCCGCGTGAAGAAAGCGACATTGTTAAACTCATTCGCTATTGCAATACGAAGCACATAGCGGTTGTGCCTTGGGGTGCTGGCTCTTCAGTCACGCGCGCGCTCGAAGCGACGAAAGGCGGCGTTGCGCTCGACCTAACCCGCCATTACAACGCAGTATTAAAGCTCAACGCAGAGAACTCCACGGTAACCGTCGAAGCCGGTATCTTGGGCCCTGCACTCGAAAAATATCTGAACGACAAGGGTTATACGTGCGGCCATTTTCCGCAGTCGTTTGAGTTTTCAACAGTCGGCGGCTGGCTGGCTGCTCGCGGTGCAGGACAGGCGTCGACAGGTTATGGCCGCATCGAAGACATCGTTGTGGGAGTGAGAGCGGTTACGCCGGCTGGCATCATCGACGCGGGGAACTACCCCGCGGCGTCAGTCGGGGGAGATATCCGCCATTTTATTATGGGGAGCGAGGGCACACTCGGTGTCATTACCGAAGTGACATTGCGCATTCGCAAATACAACGAAGCGAATGCACGCATGCAGTCTTTTATGTTCCCGTCTTTCGAAGCAGCCGTCGAGACGATGCGGTTGATGATGCAGTCGCAGGTTATGCCACCCCATTTCTTTCGTATCTCCGACCCCGAGGAAACAGAAAACGCACTCGGAATGAAAGGCAAAGACAAGGGCATGACCGGAGCGCTCTTGAATATGCTCGGTTTCAAGAAGGGGGGGCGTTCGATTCTCTATGCGATTTTTGAAGGCGAGAAGGCTCAAACGAAGTTGGGAGCCAAAACACTGAACGCGCTTGCACGCAAGAACAAAGGCCGTTCGCTTGGCACATACGCGACGCGCAAATGGCTCGAACAGCGTTACTCTTCGGCTTACATGCGCGACCCGATGATGGACGCGGGGATCCGTATCGACACCCTCGAAACAGCGGTGCACTATGACAGGCTCATCGAGCTGTGGCGTGCGGTGCGCGAATATATCAAACGCGACGGTGAAACGATTTGTCTAACGCATATCTCGCACACGTATGAAACTGGAGCCAATCTCTATTTCATTTTTGCATCCCCCATGCAGGGTAAGAATGAACTTGCGCAATTTGAGAAGTTCCACAAGGGGATTATCGATACGTTCTTGGCGCATGGCGGCACAATTTCGCACCACCACGGTGTGGGCCGGTTGGGAGCCCGTCTTTTGCCAAAGCAGCACTCAGCCGCAACTCTCGTGGCGTGGCGTGCGCTCAAGAAAGCACTCGACCCCAAAGGGATTATGAATCCGGGCGCGCTGATTTTTTGATAAAGTCGGCCGACTAACTACGCCAAATAGGGGATCACCGCAGCGTAGACTTGGTCTGCGGTGAGTTCACGCGCACAGCGAAAGTGCTTTTTGGGGCACGCCGGCAACCCCGTGTGACTGCACGGCCTGCATTCGATGTTCCGGGCGGCCAGAACTTGAGCGTGCGGGCTCAGCGGAAAAAAGCCAAACTCCTCCACGGTACTCAAGAACAAAGACACCATCGGTGTGTCGGAGCTCGAAAGCAGGTGCATGAGCCCGCTATCGTTTGTAATAGTTACTCCAACCCCGTCGGCGAGTGAAGCCATTTGCCCGGTTGTCAAAAGCCCTGCTTGAAACAGCATGCGTTTGGCGTGCCGGCGCAGATAAGGATGTTCGCTCAGGAAGGTAAAAAGGCTCGCTTCGTCTTTACCGCCCAACCACACGACGCGGCATCCGGGGTTTTTCTCCAAGAGCCGCGAGGCGAGCGAAACGAAGTACTCTTCGGGCCAACGCTTCGTTGCCCAGCGAGCGCCCGGTGCAATCAGAACGGTTTTTTTAGAAACAAATTTCAGCACACCGCGTGGGAGTTTTTCTCGCCTGAGCGAAACGCGTTCCGTCAAAGGTTCGTCTGTGATTCCCGATAGGGCGTCGAGGTAGCGTTCGCTAATTTTTTTCTTCTCTTTATAGTGGTTCTTCTTGAAATAAACCAGCAACAAGCGGTTAAGGTATGGCTTGCGGTAGCGTCTCTTTTGTTTTGCGCTCAAGACGAGCGCCAAGCTGCGGCTCTTCAAATTCGACTGCAGATCGAGGATGAGATCGAAACGGGGAAAATCCGCCATAATTTTTCGCCGTATTTCCCAAACACCTTCGCCTTCTTTCCAAAGGATTGTATTATCTGCGTGCGGCGAGGCGTTAATAAATTCGGCAAATTTTTCTTTCATGAGAAAAGTGATGCGTG
This sequence comes from Spirochaetota bacterium, assembly GCA_963205035.1. Taxonomy (GTDB): domain Bacteria; phylum Spirochaetota; class Leptospiria; order Turneriellales; family Turneriellaceae; genus Turneriella. Next base: position 304 of record CAUJII010000206.1, on the reverse strand, counting down.
CTTCGGGGAAAAGATTTTTGAGCCGTGCAAGAACCGGCGTTGTCAAGAGGATGTCTCCCATTGCGCTTAAACGTATGATTAGAATTTCTTTCATTGTCCCTTCTTTAGAAGCCTCTCTTCAATATAGTCTGTCCACGTATCAAAATCGTGTGGGGCGAGAGCATGCGAAATTTCAATAAGCTCCGTTCGCGGCGCAGTCTCTTTTAAGAGATTGAACGCTATCTCATACCTTGCAACCGTCTTTTCCATTCGCTCCTGTTTTTCAAAAACATCGAGTGTCTGTCTTGCGCCAAGTCTTTCAAGC
>CAUJII010000205.1 GCA_963205035.1 Spirochaetota bacterium | reverse complement strand
AGGTTGGGAGGCCTATGGCGCAGGCGACCGCATCGAGATAAAGGACGCCACGCAAGACAGCCGCCAAGTCAAGAAGGGTTCGGCGTTTTTTGCATACGACGGTTTGAACGCCAGCGGCAAAGATTTTATTTGGGATGCACTGGAGAAGCACGCTTCTGCTATTTTTGTAGACTCAGATTACAAAGAATCTATTTTGAACGACGCTCGCTATAACCACAAAACTCCCTTATTTTTCACCCCCGATTTTTTGCGCACAGCAGGCCGCACCATTTCATTTCTCTTCGGCGAGCCGGCCCGGTACATGTCGTTAATCGGCGTGACGGGCACGAACGGCAAGACGACTATCGCACACTCTCTCTACCAAGCGCTGACGCATCTAAAAAAGACTTCGATGTACGTCGGCACCCTGGGCATGGAGGTTGCAAAACATAAGATACAAACGGGAATGACGACCCCTGATACAATAAACCTCCAATCGATGCTACACCAAGGGCAAAAGCAGAAATCGCTTTATGCGTGCCTTGAAACCAGCTCGCACGGTTTGGAGCAAGGCCGTTTAGAAGGCATTCTTTTTCAAGTGGGTATTTTTACAAACTTAACACAAGACCATTTAGATTATCACCACAACATGGATGCGTATTACCGCGCGAAGAGACGTCTTTTTGAATATATGTTATTCGCCTCTCGAAAAGAGCATGAGAGCGTCAAGGGTGCCGTCATTTGCACAGACGATGCGTATGGGAAAAAGCTCTACCATTGGCTCAAAAGCCAAAAGCCGTATTTTCCGGTGATTGCGCTCAGTCAACACGACAAGAGTGCAGACGCGTATCTCACCGACATCGAAGCGGGGTTCGCTGGCTACCGAGCAGTGTTGGTGGTTGCGCAGAAAAGTTATTTTATCAAAACAAAACTTTTAGGCCGCTTCAACCTCATGAATTTAGCATCAGTGTTTTTTGCGCTTCTTTTTTTGGGAGTAGGTACGGAAAAGGCTCTCCAAGCTCTTGAGGCAGTAGAACCCGTTCCGGGCCGATTTGAAGTGGTGCGAGGAGCGGAAGATCGAATGGTCGTGATTGATTACGCACACTCGCCCGACGCTCTGCAAAAAGTTCTCGACACCGCGCAAGAACTCACCCCCGCACGCGTCATCGGTCTTTTCGGGTGCGGCGGCGATAGAGACAAAGAGAAGCGGCCGCAGATGGCCGAGGTCGCAAGCCTGCACGCAGACTTATGTATTTTGACAAACGATAACCCCCGAAGCGAGACCCCCGAAGCGATTATCGAAGACATACGCAAGGGCCTCAAGACAGCGCGTTATCTCGTTATCACCGATCGCGAGTTGGCCATCCGCGCGGGGTTGCAGGTTTTAGGTCCCCGGCAGGTCCTCGTGATTGCAGGCAAAGGCCATGAAGACTATCAAATCATCGGTAATAAGAAGCTGCATTTTTCAGACAAAGAGACCGTCACAAAGCTCATGCACGCACTCAAAATCCACCAGGTTTAGAAGACCTTCAGCAGAGGGTTAGCAGTCCAACTCGCCTGCGATGATATTGAGCGAACTCAAGTTCGCGACGGCGTCTGCGATCATTCCGCCTTTGATAAGCTCGGGAAAGGCTTGGTAATACCAAAAGCAGGGCCTTCGTACATGCACACGGTAAGGGCTTTTTTGTCCCCGCGCGACGATGGTAAAACCCAATTCGCCGTTCGAGGCCTCTGTCGAAAAATAATGTTCGCCCACGGGGACGTTGATGCCGTGCATGATAATTTTGAAATGGTAGATAAGGTCTTCCATCGAAGTGTACACCTTTTGCTTGGGCGGCAAGAAAGCGTGTGGAATTTCTGCGTGGTGAGAACCTTCGGGGATATTGTCGACTAACTGTGCGATGATACGCAGCGATTGGCGCATCTCTTCCATGCGCACGAGGTGGCGGTCGTAAACCCCTCCGTCGTCGCCCACAGGCACGTCGAAATCGACTTGGTCGTAATACATGTACGGAGAGCTAACGCGGACGTCGTAGTCGACGCCTGTGGCGCGTAAGTTGGGCCCTGAAAAACCATACGAAAGCGCCTTTTCAGAGGAGATTTTGCCGACACCCTTCGTGCGTTCGTAGAAGATGCGAGACTTTGTAAGAAGCACATCGGTTTCGTTGAGAACCTTGGGGAATGTCTTTAGGAATTTTTTAACATCGGCGACAAATTCAGGATAGATGTCTTTATCTAGCCCACCGACACGGCAGAAGGTGTTGTTAATGCGCGCACCGGTGAGGCGGTCTAAAATTTCGTAGACTTCTTCGCGCTTGTGAAACATATAAAGGAAAGAAGCGAAAGCGCCCAAGTCGACGCCCAAGATGCCTAAGCAAATGATATGGTCGATGATACGCGTTAGTTCGGAGATAATCATGCGCACGACCAACGCTTTGGGAGGAGCACTAATCCCCATCATACTTTCGACGGCTAAAATCCAACCGATGTTGTTGAGAGGTGTTGAAACATAGTTCATGCGGTCGGTGCAGACCAAGAACTGGTTATAGCCGTAGTGCTCTCCGAGTTTCTCAAAGCAACGGTGCACGTACCCGATGTGAATATCCACCTCTTCGATTGTTTCGCCGTCTAAAATAAGATGGTTTTCGAGGATGCCGTGCGTTGCGGGGTGCGATGGGCCCAGGTTGATGCGCATGCGTCCATCGGGGAGCTCTCCCATGGGGATGCGGGGCTGCGGCTCGGTTGACCACGGTGTTTCGTCTGCTGCCGGTACGTTGATAAAATTTCGATTGTTGGCAGAGACATCCCCTTTCATACATTAAGAGCGTTTGTATTTTAAGGTAGAGCGTAAATCTATTTTCGAGAAGTGCCGGGGTAGGCGGGGCGGATACGAGTTTTCACCTAAACTCCATAGCTCTCACCAAGACAGTTTCACGCCAATGAGCGCGAGCACGGTAAAATAATCACCGCTTAAATCGTCGGCACCTGCACCCGATAGAGAGTAATCTAAGGAATGGTAGCGCGTCTCCAGGTCGACGTGCGTAACTTTGCTCTCGTCAAGATAGATACGCAAGCCTAACCCAACACTGAGGCTCCAAGCGTCGCTCGCGACTTCGTTGATATAAGCGTCACGCATGCGCGGCGCACTTGCGGTTCCCTTTTTATGGTGAATCATGTCGTAGCCATAACCGGCGAGCCCCAGGGCAGAGATTTTTTCCCATCGCACAAACTCCCAGCGGAAATCAGCGCCAAGAAAAAGCCCTGCGAATTTGGTTGTTTCTTCGAGCTGTCTGTTATTGGGATCGTAAAACTTGTAACTTTGCGCTGCGTCCAAAAAACGCCAGTCTAATCTAAGTCCCAAAGAATATCTGTCAAACCCCATTAAGAAATCAAACCCCAAGGAAGGGTGCTTTCCCAAGCGCGCTAAGTTTTCCGTGGGAAGCCATGCTCCAGCCGTCAGAGCGAGGTTGAAAAAGATGCGCTCATTTTCTTCTGCGCGCTTTTGTGAGTCGAATTTAGAGAGGTCGGCCCCGTCCGCCTCGTGCGAGACAGAACGATGCAAATCCGAACGGATTGCGCGCGCGGGTATTTTCTCGAAAGCACTCGCAGCACTCAGAACAAAGCAGATACAAATGATGGCGGTCGTCGGAAAAAATTGAGAGTTCACTATTACCATCCGGCTGTGAGATTTCGTAGGATGATTTGTACTTAACACCTAATTTCCGTTTCTGCGTTTGAAGCATGTCTCGCAGTGAGCGCGTCAAAAGAAATTCTAATTCATCCCAATCGCCTAACGTCTTGACGTCACGTAGCGGTCTGTCAAACGTCAGCGGATGAAGAGTTTTTCCGTAACTGAAGAAACCCCCGAAAGATTCATGCGCAAAATTGAACGGGCTTTGGCAAAAGGCGAATTAGGTCAATTCGCAAAAATGTCGCTCAATTTGCCCGATGCGAGCATTGCCTTTGAAAAAATGGGATTAACCGAATTTAAGTTCCGCATCACTCAAGAGGGAGACACTTTCACGGCTGAGAAGACGAGCGAGGAAGTTGCCCTCACGCACATGTTTTTCAAGAAAGAAGTGGAGCGCGAATTAGAGCGTATTATACACCGGTTTGGCGGAAAAATTAAACGATAGTTTTGCGGCGAGCGAGCCCTAAGCCTAAACTCCTTAGAACTCGATCGAGCGTTCGATAAACTCGGTTAAAAAATTGACGGAACGTCTCTATTCTGAAGAGACATAATCTTGTTCGAGTCGTAATCCCATAATGCTCTTATGATTGCTGATATTTTATCGCGCTACAAAACAGGCGCTTCGCTTTTTTTTACAGTCCTCTTCTGCTTGAGCACGCTTATTTGGAAATCCAATGCGCTGTCCCGCACGGCAAACCGCACGAGCCAGGCCCTCGATTTTTTCTCGAACACATTCTCTTCTTTTGGAAAAGGTTTTTCGCGTTTCATCGATAGCTACGGCACCTATGAAACGGTGCGCGCCGAGCGCGACGCGCTTCTCGATAAAATGAAATCGAATCTCGACACACAAGTTGAACTGGTTCGTTTGCGCGATGAAAATAATAAGCTGCGGCAATTCCTTCAGCTTCCCCCTGTCTCGAATAGCCCCATCGTGCAAGCAGAAGTGATTTCACAAGACCCCGATAACTGGTTCCGCACCATCATCATAAACAAAGGGAGCAAAGACGGCATCGCGACGTATATGCCTGTCGTCGCACTACAAACTGTTACAGGCGAGCCTGTCAATGGACAGCCGAACCAAACGAAACTCGTCGTGGGTGTTGTTGGCAAAGTCATTCAAGTCAACCCCCACTCTGCTCGAATCTTACCCTTGACAGACCAGTTTTCGCGCATCGGCGTGGTTCTGAAAAAGACGGGCCACTGGGCTCTTCTCAACGGCCAAAGTCCACAGCAAGATGCGCCGCTTCTCGAT
>CAUJII010000204.1 GCA_963205035.1 Spirochaetota bacterium | reverse complement strand
CTGAATGTATTCACCCTGATAGCACGTTTCGGGTAAAGCGGTCTCCTCGAATTTTTGAAGATAGCGGTAGGCAAACGACAGCCCCAACGTCTCGACTTGATTGCCAAAGTCGTTCACATAATATTCGCGGTGAACTTCATGACCGACTGCTTTGAAGACGCGCGTCAGACTGTCCCCCACAGACGCCGCACGCGCTGAAACAATGTTCATGGGTCCCGTTGGGTTCGCAGAAACATATTCAAAAATTATTTTCTGTGCTTTCGTCTCGACTTGCGACGTCTCAATCCAGTTTTCGATAGAGGTGAAGCCAAGCGCTTTCTGGATGACGGTCGGTTCGATCGTAAAATTGATAAATCCTGCGCCGGCGATTGCAGTCTCGGCGAAAACACCTGGCTCGATAGCGGCGACAATTTTTTCTGCAATCGCTCGCGGGCTCAGTCTAAAGACTTTCGCAAGCTCCATCGCCGTCGGGGTGGCGTAGTGCCCAAACTTTAAGTCGGGCGTATAGTCGATGCGGGGCGCATAAGCGTCGGCGAGAGAAATCCCACTTTCATGCGCAGCTTTTTTAGTAGCACGCAAAACCTCAGAACGGACTAAATTGCGCAGTGTCATTTAGAGCGTGTATTCAAAAGACTCGCGCACCATGTGCGCTTTCGGAAAAAGTTTTTTTGCGTCGGCTTCCATGGCGAGAAGAGTCGGGTCGGTGTGAAGCGGATCGTGGTGGATCATGTGGAGGTTCTTTACCCCGCCGCGTTTACAAATCTCGATCGCGCTTTCATAAGTCGAATGCCCCCACCCAACTTTACTCGCTTCGTACTCGGCGGTGGTATACTGGCAGTCATAAGCGAGGACATCCGCATCTTTCGCGAACAGAGAAAGATTTTCGAGCATCGCGTCGTTATGTTCGACGTCGGTCGCGAAAACAAAACTTTTCCCGTTTGCCTCTAACCGGTATGCCAAAGTCGAGTTCGGGTGATGCAACGCGAAGCAGGAAATCTTGACCCCGCCCAAAGTGAGTTTCGATTGTGGGGTAATCTTGTGGAATGTCTTATTCGACGACATGTATTTTGTGCCGACGGGAAAATACATAAAATGCTGCTGCATCTTAAGTGTGCGTTCGATGCTCCACTCTTCATCGGTGTCGTCTAAACCCGGCACTGTTTTCGTTTCACCGTAAATATGAAGATGGACGTTCGGCAAGAAAGCGGGAATAAAAAACGGAAAGCCCTGGATGTGGTCCCAGTGCGTGTGTGTGAAGAGCAGATGAATTTCACCGCCTAATTTCGGCAGTTCGCTCTTCATGAGGTCTAAGCCCAAGAGGCGTATTCCTGTGCCTGCATCGATAACAATATGAGTGTCGCCTAATTTGATAAAACAACACGTTGTATTTCCACCGAATTCGTCGTAGCCCTTGCCGCTCACGGGCAAAGAGCCGCGCACACCATAATATTTTATTTGCAATGACACGCTATTTCCAGTATCGTTCACTTTTAGAAAAACATTGAACGTTGCTGCATTCCCGGCCACACCGGGTTTGCGAGATGCGGCAAAAACCAAAATATGAAAGAAGCACACCGGGCATCTTTTTCGCCGACTGAATTTCAGACGCGGTATCATTTCCCTTCGACGAAGACTCTGGGCCGTAAGATGCACTTGGCTTATGGGGGGGATTTAGAGCCCGATACGCTGCTTTATGCGTATAGCCATGGATTCTTTCCTTGGTACGAAGAGGAGCCGATACAGTGGTGTTCTCCGCCACTACGCACAGTACTCGGTAAGGGAGAGCTCCACATAGGCGGCAGCACAAGACGCGCCCTGAATAAAAAACTTTTTGTGCAGACAAAAAATTGTGCGTTTGAAAAAGTTATCGGGCATTGTGCGACACTCCACGGCGAAACGTGGATTACTCCCGAAATGAAAGAGGCTTATGTCAGGCTTTACGATGCAGGCTGGGCGCACTCGTGGGAAACCTGGGTAGACGGCACACTCGTGGGTGGGCTTTACGGAGTGAAAATTGGCCGTGCGGTATTTCTCGAATCGACGTTCCACATCCAAGAGAATGCGGGGAAAGCGGCGTTTGTCTTTATGTTCAAAGAAATGGAAGAAGCGGGTGTCGAACTTTTTGATTTTCAAGTCGAGTCGGCCTTTGCAATGTCTTTTGGCGCATACGAAATTTCGCGTGCCGAATACGAAGCTAAACTTTTGAGAGCGCTCAGCTAATGTCCATCCGTTTTATCCATTCGATCAATCTGGAATCGCTCTTTCCGCTTTTCGACAAAAGCCTGCGCGCAGAAAGACAGAAGCTCTCCCCACAAACGCCGCAGGCAGTGGTTGTCGGTAATCTCGACACACAAGCCTGGCTGACACAAAGCTTTCTTGAACAAGACGGCATTCTGATGATGGTCGATTTTCCTTTCTTGGAGTCTGCCATATCTTCTTTCGTATCGAGGCTCGAAAGGGGGATAAATCCCACAAAGACCGAATCGTGGTTTTCTGCGATTCCAGACCGCGAAGCCACAAGCACTCCACTGAGCCGAGCGGAGTTAGAACTTATTTTGCTTGGGCTATTGAAAGACGAGAAGAACCGTGCGCTTTTTGAAGCGCTTGGCTACGGCGCAGCGCATTTGAATGCATCGCGCCAAGTCGCACTCGCCATGCACTGGGCGAAAAGGCTGCACGAGGCTGTGCTCCATATCCCGCAAACTTTGGCGGATGTAATAACTACTACAAGAAAGACCCAAAATGCAGCCGAAAAACTTTGGCAGAAGGTTTTTTCTCAAATGACTGCATCAAAGCGGCCTTTCTATTCGTTTGACCCGACTCTGCCGGCGCGCATTGCAGCAGCTCAACAAATTGAGTCCACGAACACATCGACTCTGCGCCTTTTTGGCATGCCACTCCTATCTGAGTTCCACACTCGCACGTTGGTTTCGATGGCAAAGCACATACCCGTGGAAATCTACTCCCTCGATTTTTCTTTGTATGCAGACGCGAAAAATCCATTGCTTTCGTTGGTCGGCCAGAAAGCCCAGGTGTTCAAGACGCTGGTCGAAGATTTATGCAGCGAGTTAAAGCTGCCTTTAGAAGATGTTGGTGTTTCCGCTGAGCGCAAGCCTAAGCGTGCCCTCGAAGTCCACCGTTACCCGAGTCTATGGCGTGCAGCGGAACTCTTCGGCGACACCATCCATTCTGCGTTGAGCCAAGACGGTCTGCTACGGCAAAACCATTTTTCGGTTGTGCTCACGGACGCTGCAAATCAATTTGCGCCGTTTGAGAGGGCATTGGGCATGCGCTCGCTGAAGGTATTTTCACGCACCCATTTTTTTGAGGCACCCTCGCCGCTTGTGGAATTATGGCAACTACTCAGCCAAGCGGCCGCCGGAATCAACCGCGACCTTCTTCTGCGCTACGCACGCAATCCGATCGTCGAGGCATCGAACGACAAAGAAGAGATTGAACTCAATTTGGCGCTTCTTCAAAAGCTACACGCGTACCGTGACGATTATGAAGGCGCACAAAGTATTTTCCTTCTCGACGAAGGGCTCGGACGTCTTCTGCGCTCGGCAATCGTTTCTAATGAAGTGGGACTTCCCCCGGCAACGCCTATCGACACGATCGAGGCGGCCCAGGCGGCTGAAAAATTGACTGCGTTTCTTCGCCCGCTTCGAGTTGCGCATAAAATTCTTGCAGATAAAAAAGGTACGGCCTTGGCACAGGCGATGCGAGATATACAAAAAGAGATAGCTCCCACAGGCGATGAGATGAGCGTGCTTTCTCGCTGGTTTGAAAAGATGGCAACTCTTCCCGGATTTGAGACGCTGTCATTTACCGACGCCGTGGCGCTCCTTGCGCGATCGCTACCGAGGGCAAGCCTTGCGCAACAGGCTTCGCAGGAGGGCGTTACGTTCTCGCCTCTCGTCGCAGCATGTTTCACAAAAAGAATCCAAGGTCTTTTTGATTTGAGCGAAGACATCGAAAAGAGTGCAGACGACGGGCCTCTACTTTTTGAAACGATAAAAGATTCCGCGACAAGGCTCACCGTGCACGAGAGGGTGGCGTTCGAGCTCGTTACCGCGCTTTCGAGTAATGTCGAGCGTCTTATTTTTGCGATTGCAGAATTTGATGCAGTCACGGGAGCGCAAAAATACCCCGCGACGCACTTGGCGCAAATCGAAGACGCGGCTCTTTCAGTTGGTCGAACCTACGCAGAAAAGCGAGAATTTCCGACCACGCTCCTGGGTGCTACGGCGAGCGGAATACCGATTGCTTCAAGCGCTGATGTGGCCACGGTAAATGCCTTGAGACTCACAAATTCACCTCCGAAGGATTCTTTATCTACGTTCTTAATCCCCAAGAATCGGCACGAAAATTCACGAGAGTACCAGAGTGTTAAAGACCTCAAGGCTTTTTTGCAAAACCCGGCGCTCTACCGTTTACGAAATTTCATGCCCGGCATCGAGGCAGAGTTTGCATTCCGCAACGACGAACCAAAAATTTCGTTGGGCGACTCGGGAAGGCTCACATTCGCGGCAGATTATTTGAAGTCTTCGCTTCTTGACGTGAACGAACGCACAATACTTTCGCCGATTGAATTTGTTCAATGGCAGCGTGCGAGCGCTCTATCGCCGCCCGACGGTTTTGACACGACGAAGGAATTTCTGACGCCGCAAAATGTGCAAGCGCTTGAAAACCTGGCAGCAGGTCTTTCACAACAATACAAGCTCGTCGAGTTCGTCTTTCATCAAGCGATAAAAAAATCTTGTTCGGTCGACGAAACCTCGCGCCTCACGCGCCACTATATGCCGGCGGTGAGCGTCGGCGATCGCCCCGTGACCGGCAGTTCGGGTATTTTTCTTTATGACGCAACTGCTGGCGTACTCGTCTCCTTCAGAAGACCCTATCAAAGCAAAGTCCAGAATGCGGTGGAGTCTTCTCTTATCGGCATGCTCCTTACGCTTTCTCAGTGGAAGAATCTTCCTAATCAAATCTTTGTCGGTGAATTGAATACTGACACGAAAGCAAAGTCTCCCATCGAGGCACTCGACCTCAAGACAAATGCGGCGTTTGCCCTCTTCGACGCGAAAGACGCTACAAAATACTTAGCAAATCTCTTACAAGCCTTGTTGTCAGATGAAATTATTTTTTACGACCATTCGCTTATCGAGAGCCCCGTCTTCGACAAATGGGCAGACAAAGAACGTAGCGAAGCCTTTGAAACAATGCAAAAGAATGGTGAAAAATTTCTTTCCGGTGAGTCAGCGATGGCGCAGAAATTTTATTCGCTCGAGGTCGATGAACAGAGCGTGGATTTTTTTGAACGGTTCATCCAGCCGATTGCGCGGCAGAAGGTCTAAATGAGTGGGACTAATTTTCAATCTAAAGAAGCTCTTCAAATCGCAGAATCAAAAAACCACGCATTTATCGAGGCGTCTGCGGGGTCTGGAAAAACAACGCTGCTCACACACCTCGTGCGTGAACTAGTTTCGTCGGGCAAAGCAAAACTCGACGAGATACTTTGTGTCACTTTTACAGATAAGGCGGCGGCGGAGTTGCGTGCAAAAATTTTTGCCGAGCTACAGCGATTTGCGGGCGATGACAAAGTAAAGACCGCACTCGATAATTTTTCGCAGAACCGAGTGGGAACAATACACAGCTTCTGCTTAGAGAGTCTTTCGCAAAATGCGCTGTGGGGACTTCAAAGCGCCGACGGAGTCGAAACGAGCGACGAAGACATTTTTGAAGAAGCGCGCGAATGGGCATACCGCGTGCTCTGGAATCGAATTGCGCCTGAAACATTAGAAGAGTATCTTAAAGAAGTCGAATTCGGTAAGGGTGGAGTTAATCGACAATTCGACGCGGACATAAAACAAAAAGCACTCTTCTGCTTCGCACTCGGCAGAGAGCCTGTCATTCCATTTGTCGACAACATCGAAGGCGTCAAAGACGCCGAGACATTCCGCGCATGGACGTTGGTTTCGATAATCCACAAGATGAAGGAAATTGCAGACGAGCGCTCATTGATGACGTTTTCGCTTATGGTGACTCGATTTGCGAATGCGCTCGATGACGCAGCGTATGCTGACAAAATACGCAGCGAGTTTCGCTATGCCTTGATCGACGAATTCCAAGACACCGATGCCGTGCAATGGAAAATTTTCAAGACTTTGTTTCTCTCGAAAGACGACGCGACGCGAAAGCTCGTCGTCGTCGGCGACCCCAAGCAGGCCATTTTCAAGTTCCGGGGCGCCGATGTGTTTGTGTATTTAGACGCACGACGCGAGTTGCAAGAGAGGGGTGCGCTCTCGCTATCTCTCGACACAAATTACCGCAGCAGCGGCGCGCTCATTGATTTCTTCAATACAGTTTTTGGCTCTGCCGCTCATCCCAAAATCGAATCTGTTTGGCAGAAGGCTGAGATAGAATACCGCGCGCCTCAAGTCGGGGTAACCGATACGCATTACAAAGGCTGCGCCGTAGAAATTTTTGACGAGGCGGTGTACAGTCCCGCCGCATTGCAAGCGTACGCGCAATCTGTGACCGAGCGCATCCGTGCGGTGCGTGCATCTCACCCGCAGTGGACTGTAGCCGTCATCGCATACAAGCATTATTCGCTCAGTGTTTTTGCCGAGGCGCTCAGAAGTGCAGGCGTCGAGTTTGCGTATTACAAACAAGCACCCGATTTTTCGACTCTTGAATTTTTACATTTGAAGACGCTTTGCGCTTCGCTTACTCTCGAAAAAGGCTTGGGATTTACTCAAGCGAGCGAGACTATTTTCTTGAAGGCGCGCGATAACGCACAAGATTGGTACAGCCGTCTGCATTACTTAGCGAGTTCGCGTACGATTGTGGACGTTCTGCAAATGATTGCGCAAGACGGCTCAGCACTTCTCCCCATTCTCGAAAGAGGCGGCGATGCCGTGCGTTGGCAAGCGTGGCGTGTGCTTATGCAAGCGCTCCTCGGCGAATGCGGGAAAAAAATTCACGACCTGACTTCTCTCTTGCGCTTCTTAACCGAGCTCGAAGAAGAGGGCGATACGCAGAAACAATACGGCGACATGCTGCGCGAGCGCGGCGCAGTCACACTCATCACCGTGCAGAGTGCCAAGGGCCTCGACTGGGATATGGTCGTTGTGGCGGATGGCCACAACGACAAGCATGCAATGGACTTTGCTTTCTATCACGGTGTTGACGGTCAATGCGTCGTCCCGGTAAGCGACGCGCTGCTCAAGAACACGCGGCTATTCAATCCGCAGCCTGAAGAAGAAGCGCACGTTGCGCAACTCAATCTGCTTTATGTGGCAATCACGCGCCCCAAATCGCTGCTCCTCATTTTGAATGCCGCTCAATCCAAGGGTCAAAAGCCCGGGCCTGTTGCAAATTTTCTGAACACGCACACGGGACTCAAGCTGTGCGAAAGCATTTCTTTTCAAAAATTGTCGGATTTATCCCATCACACACCGCTCCTTTCAGAATCGGGGTTAATACCACTTAAGGCGGTCGACCATCAAGACATTCAGAGCCGTTACCGGAAACGATCTTCGTTCTCCGATCTTGTCGAGAGTGTTTTTCAGGATGCAATTTTTATCGAGGATATTTTGCCGCGCGGCACCAAGGTGGGTTCGGTGCTGCACGGCATTTTAGAGACGTGCAACTTTCAGGCGTTTGGCAACGCGGAAGCCGCACACAAGACTTGGGTCGAGTCTCGCGTGCGGCACGCACTCGAAGACATGGATTTAAGCGCAGACACGAATTTGGAGAAATTGGTCGTGCGTATCTATAACATGTTCGAGGCGTGTGCTTTGGCGGTGCTGCCGGTAAAGAGCGGACCGCCCTTGAGACTCTGCGACATCGAGACAGAAAATCTTTGGCGCGAGATGCCTTTCTGGAGTTCCTCTTCGGTGCATAAAGTTTTGTCCCAAAAAAAAGACGGCGTCGAGTATTTCATGCACGGCTTCATGGATTTGGTTTTTACTCCCGACAATCAAACCTATTATATTCTCGACTATAAGAGCAACTCGCTCGCAACTCACGAATCGGGCCACATCTCGGATTATATCGACGAGCATTATGCGCTTCAAGCACAAATTTATATCGAGGCGTTAAGTGCATACCTCGAAAAAATTTATCCCGAGAGTGGCAAGACAGTTGCAGGGTTTTATTTTGTGTTTTTGCGCTACCTCGAGAGCGGCCAATCTGTCGGGGTCCATTTTATTGAAAGGCAGAAAGCGTTGGAGTATAATGCGAAGTCCTGAAAGCAAAGAGCCTTTTCTCTTTAGACTTCTCGATGACGATGTGCTGTGGCGCGAGACTCTCTTTTCTCTTGAAGTGAAGAAAAAAATCCTTCAAGAAATTTCAGTAGGCTCTGTCGCAATCGCACTCGATACGTTAGGGCAGGAAAAATTTTCAGGGAGCGTAGTTTTTCCTCTACGAAAAATTGACGGCAAAGAATTTTTGATCCCACAGCGGTTCTTGCGCATGGTCGATTTCTTTATCTCAACGCGAAACAAACCGACCGACAAAAAAAAGATCGCTTCACTCTTGCGCGCCGATCAGAACACTCTCTTAACCGGCGGCCCGGGAACAGGTAAGAGTTACCGCATCCATGAGCTCATCGACGCGCTCGACAAAGAAAATCCAATTAGGCCAGTGCGCGTTGTCGTCGCTGCGCCCACGGGAAAAGCAGTTGCGCGTTTTGCAAACGTTGTCTCTTCGCAAAACATTCTTTTTGAATGGTCGACAATTCATAGGCTCTTGGGCTTAGGCGAAAATCTTAAGCCAGCGCGCTATCATCACGCTAACCCCTTGCCGCTCGATCTCTTAATTGTCGATGAAATTTCGATGGTAGATTTAGATCTCTTTGTGCTTCTCGTGAACGCAATACCACCCAACGCGCACCTCATTCTCGCGGGCGATCTCAATCAACTACCCGCTGTCGAAGGCAAACCGATCGACAACTGCCTTCAATTTTTGCGAGAGACAGGGCTTGTCGAACATATCGAACTCAAGATTACGCATCGCTTCTCGAAAGAGCGTGCGGCAAGCTACGAGCGTATTCTGGCCAAAGGTATTCAAGGTATCGAAGAGAGCAGTGAGGGAATCGAGCTTAGAAGTTTTGTGCGTGAAAGCGAGGTTGCAGCGACTCTCGAAAGCTCCGTCGTGGAACGATTTAAGTCCCCCGAAGTGCATGCATTGCAGAGCTTGATTGCGAGTGTTTGGGGAGACGAAGAAAAACTTAAAGACGCAATAGAAAAAACTTTTAGCTGGCTCAAAGAAGAGGTCGTCTTAACGACACGGCGTGTGGGGAATTTGGGCAGTCAGGCGTTCAACCGTCGAATCAAACAGGCTATCGGCAAGGGCAAAAACCAGACCTTGGCACCGATTATCGCCGTGCGTAATAACTACCACTTGGGAATTTTCAACGGCGACACAGGCTTTATCGTTAATCAGAACTCGACCGACTACGGTATTTTTGAATCGGGAGAGCGCGGATGGCTTATGTTGCCGCTCGACTCGTTCGCTGAGTGGGAATATGCGTTTGCGATAACCATCCACAAGAGTCAGGGTTCGGAATTTGGAAGAGTTTTCGTCGTTTACGAGAAAGAAAAAGACGATTCCAAAGAAGACAACCGACTTTTGTACACTGCGGCGACGCGCGCGAAAATTAAGGCAACCGTCTTCACGTTAAAATAGCCATGCTTTGCTAAGAGAAGAGCAACCCAGTGCCATCAGAGTGCAAAAAAAAACGCCGCCCGAAAATCGGGCAGCGTTTGCTTGAGAGTCTAAAAGTAGTCTCGTTTTTATATACGGACTTATTTTGACTTAACGCCGTCTAAAGTCAACGTAACGCCATCTTTTCCTTTTTTTGTCGTTACTTGGATGCGTGCTGCGTCGACGCCTTTTTCGATGAACGCGTCTTTTACGCCGCCTGCATATTTATCTGCGTGGTCAGTCGTTCTGCCTGCTGCACTCAAGTCGA
Source organism: Spirochaetota bacterium (assembly GCA_963205035.1). Classification (GTDB taxonomy): domain Bacteria; phylum Spirochaetota; class Leptospiria; order Turneriellales; family Turneriellaceae; genus Turneriella. The sequence goes on along the minus strand of CAUJII010000204.1, from coordinate 5,499 downwards.
CTTTTACGTCGGGTTGTGTTTTGAGAATGCTTGCGATGTCTGCGACCTTAGTAGCCATTTCTGGAGTTACTGCCGCTGGAACCTTGTCTGCTTGCCATGGGCGTGAACGGATGTTGTAGAGTTCTTTGACCCCGTAAGTGCCTGCAAAGACAGGGCTCTTACCTTTTTGCTTGAGTCCCGCTGCGCGCAATGTGGGAGCGACCAATTCAAGAGCACGGCCTGCCGCCAGGTCTTCGAGCTTCTTGCGCTCTTGTTGCAGAACCAAACCACGAGCGATACTTTGCTTTGCCGCGTTTGTCGAAAGGATTGCGTAGAAGCTCGCCTTATCGTATTCGCTGTCGTCGAGGTATTTGACCGACTTTGCATAAAATGCGCGTGCACGGTATGACTCCAACTCGGGTAAGAAGTCGTTGAGTTCTGTGCGCTTATCCATCATGTCGAGTGCTTGCTTCGCATCGTCGACTTCGACTCGCGCTTGACTTTCTTTGACCACGCCCGCCATGAGGGGAGAGAGCAGCGTAACTGCTATAAGTGTTGTTAAAATCTTTTTCATTGATGTCTCCTTAAAATACTCTGCCGCAGCGACAGCTTATTTGAGCCCCGCTTTACGAGTAATTTGCAACTGGGCTGAAAGCGAGCAGTACGATCTTGCCTTGATGGCGTTTGCCCATGCGGCTTCATACTCGCCTTCGGTTTGGTATTGCTTCGCTTTGCTTAAATAGCGTTTCGCTTCGCCGGTCTCTGCGGAGCCGTCGTCGCCCAGTGCGTTATATGCTTCTTGTGCATCGTTGATTGCCGCCTGTGCGTCTTGCTGCTCAACGCTCGAAGGGTATTGTATGTCCCTTGGGTCGTTCACCACTTGGCTACTGCCGCAATTTACCGCTGCAAATGCAAAAACAACGAGCAGCGCATAAATCCATCGTTCAAATAGTCTCATTTTAATCTCCTGTATGCGGTCTCTTTTCACGGGCTCGCAATGCGAATGAGCGAAAACCAGACCAGATTTTCGTTTCCATCGCATGAGGCGGAAAGTGAGCGTCAAGGTAAAATCGTGTTTGAACGCGCCGCGCAGCCGAAGCTCATACAAAAACCCGCGTTGGCCGAGTGGCCAGCCCTTGAGGACTCAAGGGCTGGATGTATCGAGGTCAAGCGCGGGAGAGGTGCGCGGCTACTTTACCCCGATTTTCTTCAACTCGGCTTTAGACAGGCCGGTGGCAGATGAGATGATGTCAACAGAGACACCGCTTTTGTAAAAATTCTTTGCCGATTCAAGTTTAGCTTGGTATTGGCCTTTCTCTATACCAAATCGGATGCCTTCTTGACGACCTTCTTGACGACCTTCTTGGCGGCCTTGCGAAAGGCCGAATTCCATTCCGCGTTTTTCGAGTCTTTCTGCTGTTGTCATGGCAATGTCTCCTTTTTTCGGTGTTACACTTTCGATCACTTTCTTCACTTCTGCCGGTTCGACGTCGTGCACACGAAAGATGTACATGAGGATTAACCGCAACAATCGATCGCTATTTTCATCTGAAAACAGTTCAGCGATTCTTTCGATGTAGTGGCGCAGCGCGCCTTGTCTATCTACATCCCATATATCGTTAAAAATATGCAAAATCGCTTGGATTGTCAACGAGATTTTGACCTTTTCGAGATTTATTTTGCGCAAGTCGATGAGGATGTAGGCGAAGTTGAGAGCATATTTCGCGAGGGCGGCGGGCGGTGCGGCGAACTCGGTGCGCACATTCCATTTTTCTTTGCCGTGGTAGAAAACGACGGGGATGATCGGCGTGTATGTTTTCTGTTTCGCGTAGACTTCTTTTTGGTATGCGAGGAGCTGTAGCAAGACACCGTAGTCAGGGTGCGATTTGTGCTCAAACAAGATGTATAACTCCATGCTGTCGCCAGACGTCGTCTTCGCCGTAAAGAGCAGGTCGCTATGAAAGTCTTTGAGTTTTTCATCGACGAAAGAGCTGTCGGTCAGCTTTAATGTTTTCCAGTTAATACTCTTGCTGACCTCGCTCGGCAAAAACGGTTTTAAGATGCCACGGGCGTAGCGCAGGTTGCCGAAGATCGAGGCGGCGAAGTTTGCGTGTGGGTGCTGGCTCTCCACGCGGACAAGTCTTGTCGGCGAGCGGTGCGTGCGAGACATTTCATTCACTCGACGACCGAGACTGCCGCATAGTTCTTTAATTTGGCTGGTCAGAGTATCCCATTTTGACGAATGGTAAGGCTTGAATCAACATGACTGCAAAGATTCTCATCATTGAAGATAACGAACCCATTGCCCTGATCCAAAAAACACTGCTTGAAAAAAATCAATACGACGTGCGGCATGCAGAAACTGGCGCCGAGGGGCTTAAAATCGCACGCGAGTGGCTGCCTGAAATTCTGCTCTTAGATATTATGCTGCCTGACACAGACGGCCTATCGATTTTGAAAGAGATCAACGGCTGGCTGCCAGCAGACCGCCCGGATGTCATCGTGCTCTCGGGACACGACGACCCGGAAGTGACGTTTGAGTCTTTGCGCAGCGGCGCGGTCGATTTCATCCGAAAACCATTCCACCATGAGGAATTTCTTCTGCGTGTAGCCGCCGTGGCGCAACTGCGCTATTTTCGCTATTCGAATGAAGCTTGTCAGCTTCTATTAGAGACGGTTTTACGCAAGCTCAGTCGATTCTTCTGCAACGACTTAATCCATGCAATTCTCGACGGCACAATTTCGGCCGACACAGGCGGTGAGCTTGCAGAGGCGGCGTTTTTTGTTTTTGATTTGCGCTCTTCGACACACCTGGCAGAAAAGTTAGGGCCCGTTGTTTTCTTTAAGTTCTTGAGCGATTTCTTCGCGAAAATCACAGATATCATCTATACCTGCAACGGCTCCATCAATAAATTCATGGGCGATGGTTTTTTGGTCACGTTTGGGTTAAGAAAATATACAGAGAAAGCGACTCTCGACGCCGTCGACTGTGCGATGAAGGTGCGGCAATTCATCGGCGAATATAATAAAGCGCGACCCGATTATCTCGAAGAGAATATAGGCTACGGAGTAGGCATCACCACGGGAGAAGTTTTTGCCGGCAATATCGGGGGGATGCACAAACTCGACTATACAATCTTCGGCGATGCGGTGAACTTGGCGTCGCGTCTCGAGAGCATGACCAAGCAAGCACAGGTCGATATTCTCATCGATAAGCGCACTCGGGAAATCTGTGGCGAGCGATTGAAAGTGAAAAGATTGCAAACCACGTCGGTGCGTGGCAAGAGCGAGGCAGTAACAATTTATCACCCTGAAGAGTTGAGGCGAGTTCCCGCCTAAACTCCTGAAAGCTTTACGCTTTGAAATAGTTTAGCACTTGCCTTCATAAGAGAGTACGCAATATTCGCCCAGAGTCAATGAAAAAGTTTCTCTATGCTCTCGAACTGGGTGGTGTCGCGGCAGCGTATGTTGCCGGTGCTCAGTTAGGTTTTTTTCTCGCATTCTTTCACTCGCAAGTCTCGCCTGTTTGGCCGCCCGAAGGCATCTCCCTCGCACTTGTACTCTTGCGCGGGTTTCGCGTTTGGCCAGGCGTCTTGCTCGGTGCCTTCGTCGCCAATTATCTCAATAACCCCCACTTGCCGACGGCGATACTCATCGCAGTGGGAAACACCACGAGCGTCATGCTCGCAGCGTACTTCGTTCGCCGCTATACCCCCGTTGGCAATCCCTTTACGCGCATCCGCAATGTGCTCTTATTTTTGAGTGTAGGCACGATGCCTGGTGCGGCAGTCAGCGCACTTGTGGGAGTTACCTCGCTCTTGCTGTTTGGTTTTGCGACGGCAGAAACTTATTGGCATATCGTACTAACATGGTGGACGGGAGAGATGCAAGGGCTCATTATCGTTGCTCCCTTTATTTATACTTGGGCGAAGCTACCAAAAATCCGTTGGTCGATCGATCGGACGATAGAGCTCCCCGTGCTAACAGGTTCTTTAGTCGCACTCTCGTACATGGTTTTTCGAGCGGGGCTTGACCTTACCTATTTGCCGATTCCACTCATTATCTGGGCCATATTTCGATTCAAGATGCACGGTGCGGTGACCGCCGTGAGTATTCTCTCTTTCACCGCCATCTATTATACAATACGCCAGTATGGCCCGTTTGCCGTGATGCGCGACAATCGACTTTCTACCAACGATTCTTTGATGCTCCTCGAACTCTATATTGGAGTTTTTGCCGTCATGACGATGGTCTTGGCTGCGACGCTTCACGAACGTGAAGAATATCTCATGAGCGAAGAAGAGAAGCGCGCCAATGTGGCGAAGGGCGAACTCTTAGCGACGCTCTCGCATGAAATACGCACGCCTTTGAACGGCGTCATCGGTTCGACAGAGCTCTTGAAAACAACCGGCCTCAATCCGGAGCAAGAAAAATATGTCGGTATCCTTTCTGGAACTGCAAAAACTTTGGGGGGCCTCGTCAACAACATCTTAGACTATTCTAAGCTCGAGGTAGGCAAATTGCAACTGGAAAGCATCGCGATAGACATCGACATGCTCCTGGCTGAAATTGAATCCATGTTTGTCGATGTTACGCAAAAAAAAGGGATTGAGTTCAAGCTACAAAAAGAGAACCTCCCCAAGGCGGTAATGGGTGACCCATTGCGCATCAAACAAATTCTCGTCAACTTGACAGGAAACGCAATCAAATTCACCGAAAGTGGTTCGGTAACGCTGAGTGCGTGTTACGAGACAGGCACAATGCATTTTGCCGTGACAGACACAGGCATTGGCATGACCGAAGAAGACATGGCAAGGCTCTTCACTCCTTTTCAACAAGCGCGCAGTGAAATCGCGCGTAAATTTGGAGGCACAGGGCTGGGGTTACGAATTAGTTCACAATTAGCCGAGCTTATGGGTTCTTATATCCACGTCTCGAGCAAGGTGTGGGAAGGAGCCACTTTTTCGCTCTCGCTCAAACTCGCAGAGGCACCCAAGACTCAACTCGATGAAAGTAATGAGCACAATATCAATCCGCATTTCGCATCAAAATATCCATACCGCATTCTTATCGTCGACGACACAGAGGTCAACCGCATCATCGCGCGCGCAATGCTCACGAAGCTTGGTTATACAAATATCGAAGAGTGCGATGAAGGCTATGCGGCGGTGACGATGATTGAACAGGGTAATTTCGACCTGGTGCTCCTCGACGTGCAAATGCCTGGGATGGACGGCACGGATGTGGCAAAGCTCGTAAGAGACAAAATGTCTGCCCCACCACGGCTCATTGCAGTCACAGGCAACACTGCCCATGAAGACCAGCAAAATTATCTGCGCGTCATGGACGACTACATGTCGAAGCCGATTACTTTCGAGACGTTAACCAGGGCATTGATGCGCGCTGCTCCAGTTTAGATCCGCTTATCTCTTGGGGAATACGTCTTTATATTTTCCGTTAGGAAACGTGATGCGGCGCGCGGAGGAGTTTTGCCAGTTGGTAATCGTATAGCCGCCCATC
>CAUJII010000203.1 GCA_963205035.1 Spirochaetota bacterium | reverse complement strand
GGTAAAGCCTTTCGCTATCCTTACAAGACAGTCGGTCCCGGTGGCCTCGCGGCGTCGGTCTCCGATTTTTACTCTCTCGATAGAGTGTTGTGGGAGCACTCGCTTTTCTCGAAGAAGCAAACAGCGAAAATCTTTTCTCCGCAGGCATTTGATGCGGAGAAAAAACGCTGGTATGCGTATGGCTGGTATGTCGAGCCGAAGCGCAACGTCCAATACCATTTCGGGAACTTTAACGGCTACCACGGGATCCATTGGATGAACGCACGCAAAAAACAGAGCATTATACTCTTGGCCAACCGCTTTACAGAAAAAATTCCTGAGATTGCGGCAGAGTTAGACCGCGCACTCAATGGGTTGGCTGCTACGCCACTCAATTAAGCGCGGGTTTCGGGCTGCCGATAATAGAATATGCGCGAGCGCGTTGAAAGATTTCTTCACTATCTCGAAGACGAACGCGGGCTCGCTGAAAACTCACGCACCGCTTATGCGACTGACCTTCTGCAATGGTGCGATTATTTGGAGCGTGAGGCTATCGAAGAAGACGCAGTTCTTGGCGAAGATATCTACAATTTCTTGAGCTCGCTCGAAACGCTCGACGCAAAAAATAGGCCCGAAAAAAAATCGATTGAAAGGCGTTCTCAAGCGCGAAAGCTCTCTGCACTGCGCACGTTTTATCGTTTTCTGGAACTGCGGCAAATAGTTCAAAAGAACCCAACGCGCCTGTTACGGGCGGCACGCTTCAAGAGGCTCTTGCCTCGCCCCTTGCGTGTGGGCGAGATGGAAGATTTGTTAGATTTTTCAGAAGAAGAGACGTTTGCCGCGCTGCGCGATAACGCGCTTTGGGAAACGCTCTATGCCTCGGGGATGCGTATCTCTGAAGCACTCTCGCTTGAAGCAAGCCCTTTTTCACAAGAGAAAATCCCCGACGAAATTTGCATCACAGGCAAGGGGAAAAAAGACCGTATTGTTTTCTTGGGACGCGCCGCACGGGAAGCAATTGCAGAGTACTTACCTGTACGCGCAGACACTCTCTATCGATTACGGAAGACGTGCGCCGCTCTCTTCATTAACTTCAAGGGAACTCCTTTGACACGACGCGGAGCACTTTATCTTTTGAGAAAGCGCACGCACGCAGTGGGACTCGACGCACGCATCACGCCCCACAGTTTTCGTCATTCCTTTGCGACCGACTTATTGAACGGTGGGGCAAATATCCGCCACGTTCAAGAAATGCTGGGGCATGCGAGTGTATCTACGACACAGAACTATACGCATGTCGCGAAAGAAAAATTATTCGAGGTGTATCGCAAATCGCACCCGCATGGAAAGCAAGACGCCCGTTAGTGTCCCGAGTCCTTCGGGGCGCTCGCTGAAGGCAAGTATCCAAAAATAACACTCAACGGTTTGAAATCAATTTTTCCGTCGCGCTTCATGGTGCGGCTCATCGCATACGCGCAAGTTTTTGCACTTGCAGGAAGACGAACGATGATTTGTCCTTTCACCGCTTTCTTACGCAGATAAGTCCAAATTTTGGTCGGGCTCTTTTTACACATCGCCCCCATGTCGTATGTCACACGGCGCCAGTTCATCTCCATGACGTTCGCAGTCGTTGTGAGTGCACGGTTATATTTTTGCGGCAAAAGAACAAACGACTTTTCTTGCGCCTTCATTGCGTTGAAGAGCGAGCGCGATGAAGCGACAGTTGTCGTGATGGCATTGAGGTCTCGAACAATAAAACCCCACACGTCGCCGGTTTGCTCCACAGCGCTTTGAAGGTAAGGCGTTAGAAGGTCTTGTTCGATAACTTCGCGCACCGAGGCATTTTGTTCGGAGTCGGTAAATGAACCTTGTCTGAGGTCGAGTGCAAGCCAGGCTTCTTGTTTATATTCGTCGATCTGTTGCGAAAGCTCGCGTGCCCCTTCTTGCGGCTTGAGTCCAAAGGTCAGAGGAACTCCCAAAGTCTGCCAAGCAGTCAGTTCGTCTGCCGTTGCAAGATTGTCGATATAAAGCGCCATCCGTGCGGGCGGCTTAACTGCACCCCAAAGCTGACCTTGGCTCATGACGTGCAAACGGACAAAGAGTGAACGCGTGCGGTTGCCCATGCGTTTGTTGAAGCGGTACCAGTATTGCCCCGTTGTGCCTTTTACATTGTAGGATTCACCACGAAACAAGAGACCTTTTTTGAAAAGATAATCTAATATCCGGTTACGCTCGGCGGCCGTGTACTCTGCGTTGCACGCAATCGAAATGACAGGCTCTTCATATTTGCTCGTCGACTCGGCGACACACGCCCCTTCGCCCCAAAGCCCGGCAAGCTCTGTACTGAGTGCAGTCAAATCTTCAAAAACGCTCGGTTCGTCTCCTCCATCGGCCTGAAGACGAGGCGTAGCTATCCAAGAGATAGCTCCCACGAGCGTGAATAAGATGCAAAAGGATAACCACTTAACTTGAGTTTTCATAATTCCTCTTAAAATGTAATTTTTGGTACTTTTGAACCAGTCGATGGAACAGTTGGTATTGCAGGTATTGCCGGGACTGCTGGCACTGCGGCTGCGGGTGGGGTTGTTGTGGTCGGAGTACTCTCGGGCACGGACGATACTTCTTCATGCTTTGCCGCCGACCCGGAACCGGACTCAGGTGCCCCATCGGAGAAATTGAGCGATAAGAACGCGTTATCGAATACCAGCGCGTATTCCTTTGCGCGATTCGCGGGTGCTATGCAGATGATCTGCAGCACCTTGCCGTCTTGCACGACAAACGCCGTTGTTAGTGTATATTTTTTCTTGCCGAGCATTGCTGACCAGATTTGCTTCTCCACATCTTTGCGGTAGTGCAAGCCCTTTCGACCGAGCAAATAGACACGGTCGAATTTCACCGCGAGACGCGTTCTGAGCTGCAGCACGAGCTGTTCGATGTCGCTCGCTTCGCTGGAATAAGCGCGCACTTCAATGGCTATGCGGCCTGATTTTTCGAGACGCTCAAATTGTGCATTGGCGACGCCGTCGCGCGCTCGCGACGCTTGTTTCCAAGCCCCGGGAACGTCGATTGTAAAACCCGGCTCATCGCCTTTGGGTTGCCAGTAAAATACCACAGCGCTCAAAGAGGGCACCCAGATGGCCGCTAATAACAAAGTATAAATCGTGCGAAGCATAAGTTCTCCCTTCCAAGTATCGGAAAATACACGCCTAAAATTAAATAACTCGTAACGATGAAAACACAAAAAGAGATAGTCCGCGTGTTTCCAATCCATGACTCGCGAAGTGAGGTTGCGGGATGGAAGAGATAACAGAACAAACAGCCACCGCCTCAAACGCAAACTGGTATGAACTCGACACCGAAGAGAAGCGCCTGTATTTCTTCTCGCTGACAGGCGAAGACCAGCAGGCTTTTTTCAGGAACCTCTCGACCACCGAGCAATTCGACCTCATCATCGAGCTCACCGACGAGGCCCGCGTCGGTTGGGTGCGGCAGTTACGGTTGAACGATGCAGCGGACCTCATTCAAAAATTTCCCGAAGCGCTTCGCGAGAAGACGCTCGCGCTCTTAGACAACCGCACGCGCCGCGAACTTGTGGGACTTCTCGCTTTCGCAGAAGACCGTGCAGGGGGGCTCATGAATCCCCGTTACATCCGCATTCGACCCGAGATGACAGTCGGCGAAGCAGCGCGTTACTTGAGCTCGCAGGCGCGAGGCAACGTCGAAATCGTCTATTATGCGTATGTGATTGCTCAAGACCAACGCCTCGTGGGAGTTCTCTCGTTTAGAGACCTAATCCTCGCAGAACAAGACGCCGTCATCGCAGATACCATGCGGCATGAAGTTGTTTCAGTCCACGAAGAAATGGATAGAGAAGAAGTCTTGAGTCTTTTCTCTAAATATAATTACTTAGCCCTTCCCGTCATCGATGCAGAAGGGCGCATGAAGGGGATTGTCACGCACGACGACTTGGCCGAAGTCGCGCAGCAAGAGGCCACCGAAGATATTCTCAAGTTGGGTGGCATGGAAGCCCTCGACGAGCCCTATCTCAAGGTTTCATTTTTTGAAATGATCAAAAAGCGCGGCGGCTGGCTCACCGTACTTTTTTTCGGCGAAATGTTTACTGCATCCGCCATGGCGTTTTTTGAAAAAGAAATCGAGCGCGCCGTGGTCTTAGCACTTTTTATTCCGCTCATTATTAGCTCCGGCGGTAATTCGGGTTCTCAAGCATCGACGCTCATCATCAGGTCGTTGGCACTCAAAGAAGTGCGCCTGCGCGACTGGTGGCGCGTCTTGACGCGCGAGCTCATGACAGGTCTCATCTTGGGCACCTTCTTAGGTCTGGTCGGTCTCTTGCGGATTGTTATTTGGCAACATTGGCACCCGATATATGGGGAGCATTATTGGCTCGTTGGTCTAACGGTTGCCGTCAGCCTCATCGGCGTTGTCGTTTGGGGAACCATCTCTGGCGCGATGCTCCCGTTCTTCTTGCGCAAGTTAGGTTTCGACCCCGCCAGTGCTTCGGCACCCTTCGTCGCGACCTTAGTCGACGTGACAGGGCTCATCATTTATTTTACTGTGGCAAATTTTCTTTTACAAGGAACTCTGTTGTAGTATCTTCAACAATCCACGCATAACGTCTGTGGATGTTAAATTCGTTTTCTTGGATACGGTTCTGAAAGAAATCGGCTATCTGCTTCAAAATTGCTTCATCTTTTTTTTCCGTTGCCTCTAAAGCAAAACCCGCGTTAGGCGACCAATCCCATTGAAGGCGATGCGTGCCGCTTTGTAACGAACCGCCAATTTTCTCGGGCTGTGGAAGGTTCTCGCTAAACTCGGTGAAAGCAAACTCTTGTTTCAAGTATGGTTTGAATGTCTCAAAAATACCAAAATCAGCCCAGCGTATTTTCCACTGGCATGCGTCGTCTAAATTCTTCCATTCACCGCAGAAGTTATCGGGACTTGCCAGAATTTTTATTTCTTCTTGAATAAAGCGGCGTGCGTTTTTTTCGTGTTTCTCGCGCAAACTCTGCGTTAGATAAATTTTGTCTCGAGCCAGAAGATGGCGGAGAACATCGAGGCGTTCTTTGCGGTATTTGTCTTCAGTTAGGTGCGCAAATTCATGGCGGATTCCGTTCATGTACTCAGCGTAGCGCTTAGAGCTTTGGCCCAAGAACGAAAGGTTCGCATC
>CAUJII010000202.1 GCA_963205035.1 Spirochaetota bacterium | reverse complement strand
TTTCTTTTTTTTCTTGCCGAATGCCATGGGATGCCTTTAGAATTTTGCGGGGCGTTTTTCGAGGAATGCGTTCAACCCCTCGGCTGCTTCGCTCCCAGTAAAGAGCAGGCTAAATTCGTCGGCTTCGTAATCCAACGCATTATTTAGAGTTTTGTCGGCGCCTTGTGTGATGACTTTCTTGAGAGTTGAGACTGCCTTGGGGCCCAATGCAAGAGTTTTCGCGGCCAGTGAAGCCGCTTCGGAGAGGAGGGCGTCTGCGGCGACAACCTTGGCGGCAAGCCCTATGCGTAGCGCGTCTTGCGCCGAAATGCGCTCGGCGGTCAGAGAGAGAAATTTCGCTGTGCTTTGCCCAACAAGGCGTTGCAGGCGTTGTGTGCCACCGAAACCTGGAATAAGACCCAAAGAGGGTTCGGGGAGTCCCAGTTGCGCGGCCTCAGAGAGAATGCGGATGTCACACGCCATGGCGAGTTCGAGTCCTCCGCCTAAAGCAAAACCGTTGACTGCTGCAATGAATACACAGGGGGAGTTTTCAATGCGCGAGAAAATTTTGTGTCCTAAGAGCGAATACTCCTTAGCCTTTGCTTTGTCCATGCCACGCATTTCGCTAATATCGGCGCCTGCGACGAAGGCTTTTCCGGCGCCTGTAATCACCGCAACGGAATACGGTTCTTTTTCGATCTCAGTGATGAGCGTGTCTAAGTCGTGGAAGACACCCGAGCTCAATGCGTTGAGTGGAGGTTGGTTGAGCGTTACGAGAGCAAATTGTTTTTCTGTGCCCGACTTGAGCGTAACCGATTTTTTCTCGACCGAAAGGTATTGATATGCCATTGGCGTGAGAACCGAGAAGAGAGACTCTACGTCAAGGACTCAAGTGCCCGCGCAACTGGGCGCGGCAAAATTTTTCGCCGTGGCCCCACCTGATTTATCCCGCGCCCATATCTGTCTTCTGTCCCCGGTGGAAGTTGAAGCTCCGCCTCACGGGAATAAAACCGGCGTCTTCGATGAAGCGCACCGACTCTTCTACCGATTTCAAGCCAAACGAGCGCAAGACATTCTCTTCGATAACAGGCGAGTTGATGTCGTCTCCGCCGAAATGGAGCGCTATCTCTCCCGACTGCTTGCCCGCCACCATGACGGAGACTTCTATGTGCTGCACGTTGTCGAGGTAAAGTCGGCTGAGAGCTACCATTTTAAGATACTCGTGCGGAGGGACCCGGCGTATCTTGAATTTTTTTGTTTGTGCTTGGAAAGTCCAGGGAACGAACGAGAGAATACCCCCCGTCTTATCTTGCAGCGTGCGCAGAAGCGAGAGATGTTCGATAATTTCGGTGTCGTGCTCTTCGCTACCCCACACAATGTTGGTGGAGGTTTTCATTCCTGCCTCTTGCGCTGTCTGCATTGCACGTAACCACTCGGCCGTCTTTGCCTTGAGTGGCGACAAGATATTGCGCATACGGTCTGTCAGGATTTCGGCGCCAGCGCCCGGAAAGCTGTGCATTCCCCACGCCTTCAGCGTTTCAAACACCGAAGCGAGCGTCTCGCCTGTTAAGTGTTCCATAAAGAGAACTTCAACGGGTGAAAAAGCGCGGATGTGCATTTCGGGGAATTCGCGGCGTACCGACGTCAGCACATCTTCATAGTAGCTCATGGGAATATCGGGATTCACCCCCCCCTGCAAGAAAAGTTGTGGTGCGTCGAGTTTCACGGCGTGTTCCATTTTTTTGAGAACTTCGTCGCGGCTCAACGTGTATCCCTTACCTGAACCGACTTCGTCCATGAACGAGCAAAAATTGCATTCGACGTTGCAGTAGTTCGTGTAATTGACGACACGAAACGCAGTAAAAGAAACTTCGTTAGGAGGATTGAGTCTGTTACGAACTTCGACGGCAGCGTTGCCTAAATCTTTGAAGTCGCCTTCACGCCAGAGAGTCAATGCGTCCGTGTCAGAAAGGCGCTCTCCACCAAGAGTTCTATCCAAGATAGCCGTAATTTTTTTATCCATTCTCTTTATCCAAGACAGACTGCGATAGAAAAACACTCGGTAAAGAGTTTACGAGTTCTGAGCTTAGACTCTTACGGCGCGGGTAGTGCAACGCGCAGACCAAAAGCCACGTCGGAGTGGATTGCGCCTTGCGCTTCGTGAGTAAAAGCCAAGAGAGACGGCCAAGCGTCTTTGAAAGAGCCGCCGCGCAAAAACCGGACGCCTGTGTTTTTTGCCTGAGTGGAGGCGTCGACAAAGGCATCATCGCACCACTCGGCAACGTTGCCAGCCATGTCGAAGAGGCCCCAAGCATTCGGCCGGCGGGAACCAACGGCTGCGGGTTTATGCAACTTTGCATACCAAAACGTCTTCTTTCCGCTGAGGTCTCTAAACTCGGTATACCCCGAGTTAAAGAAAGAGTTCGCATACGCATGCACGGTGTCCTTCGCCGCGCTGTCTCCCCAGTAGAAAACTGTTTTTGTGCCTGCGCGGTATGCAAGCTCCCACTGGGCTTCGGTGGGCAAGCGGAATCCTGTCGCGCTGGGATTTATCGTGACGCGCCATTTTCTGTTATCAAACGGGAAACGATTTTCATTGTCTTTTATATCTTCGCGGATCATGTAGTAGTTAGTCAGCGAATACTTCTCGGAAAGTTTGTTCGCAAATTGGACCGCTTCGTACCAGTTGACGCCGATGGCAGGGTGCCTTTCGCCGCACGAAAAGCCCAGCTCTTTGCATTTGTCGACGTGCATGAGCTCTGTGAATTGTCGGTTCGTAACCTCGTAGCGCGCGAGATAAAAGGCTTTCTCGACACGGACGAGGCGGCGGTTCTTGACTGGATGCCAAAACTTTTCTTTATCTTGTTTTGAAAGCGCATAGTAGTCTTTGATATCCGGCGTCTCAAATTGGCCGGGCTCAATGAGCACGAGCTCAATCCCGTTATCAAAACGGCGAATTTTTTCCAGCGCTGCATGAAGAAAAAATTGTGGGATTAATCCCACCACCGCGAGTGCAATAAGAAAAATGCGCAGACTATGCTTTGTTTTCATGGGGTGTAAAAATTCTGGTAGCGGTCGTCGCGCGGCATCGTGATGCGGTTGAGATAGTCCTCTCCCTTTTTCTTATCCAAGACGACAGGCCTATACCAAACTTGGAGTGGATTGATATTGCACGGAATTATTGTGTAATGTAACAAGCCATCTGCGTTCAGAGTCGCCTGCGCCATGATCGAAGTCGCATGGTGTACTGTATGCCGCCCGGCAAAGACAAACTCTCCTAAGCTATATACAATGAGTCCATTCTTGTACCGTTCAATTTCGCCGACAGCGTGGGAATGGTGGCCTATGATGAAAGAAGCTCCCGCGTCAATCATGGCATGAGCCAGACGCCGCATTTCGGCGTCGGGTGGCATGATAGGAAAATCAAACGAATAGTAATCCCCCCAGTGCACGCTGACGACGACAACATCGACGTTGGGCTTGATGGCTTTTATCGCATGAGCCATGAGCTCCGGCGTACCGGTTGCAGTACCCGGTCTTTCCATGGTGGCAAAAACGGATCGAGAGATTGCGGTGTTTATGGCAAACATGGCAGTACGGACCTTTCCTCCCTCGGAATCCGTTTCGAAGATTACGGGACGGAGCGCTTCTTCTATATTCTTGCCGATGCCGGGCGCGCGGATGCCTTGAGCTTCTAAGCGTCGCGCGCTGTCAAACATCCCCTCTAACCCGCTGTCTTTGATATGGTTATTGGCGACCGAGAGAACGTGGAACCCTGCGGCCTTGAGCACGTCTTCTGAAGAACCCGGAGATCTAAAGTAGAAAATTTCGTCTTTGTCGGGATATTCTTCTATCGGAATATCTGTGATGGGAGTTTCCAAATTGCCGAAGACGATGCCTTTGAAGTAGGGTTTGACTGCAGAATAAGGCCATGCGTCGGCGTAAGCCTTGCCATATTTTGTTTTGTATTCTTGGTACCTCTCTCCCATCTTGCGGTAGTTGAGCGCAGTGTCTCCCATAGTCGTGAACGTGACTGTTCTCTCTTTGCGATAGAAAGCACGCTGGTACGAAAGTTTGATTCCTTTATTAAAGAAGAACAAGAATCCAACGAGTCCAATGCAAAGGATGCCGCTAATGAAGAGGATGGATTTTTTGCGTTTCGTAATTTGCATGTAGAGGTGCAGACTCTCTTTCCTGCCAAATTCGGTTGACCCCTCAAGCCCGCAACGCCATTTTGTGTCCATGAAATTCCGGGCAACACTACTTTTCTTTTTTGTGGGATTTATCTCCCTTTGCTTTGGTACCGACTACGAGACGGTGAAGCATGATTCGCAACAAAAGACGCAGAGCGTTCGAGACGAGAGCCAAGAGAAAGTCGAAAGAATATTGGCTCGCTTTGCAGAATTTAAGAGCGAACTGAAAGAGTTAAAACCGGGTTTAACAATCGCTCTTCCAGTCGACGCGAAAAACGCTTCCAAGATGCGCATCATCGACCACAACGAGCTTACAGGAATTCCAGAAACTCCCAAGATGTTTGCAGTTGTGAATAAAGACTATACGCTAAAGACTTGGCATTCGGATACAGATTCCCAAAATTTGGAAAAGGTCAAAGCGGGAGAAAAGGTTGAAGTCGTGATGCTCATCAATCCGCGCACGCAAGATAATCCTTTGACTTGGGCGCTCATCCGCCGCGCAAACGAAACCGAGGGTTACATTCCTCAATCCTACTTAACGAATAGCGCTGCGCAAGAACAACCGAATAGTGTGAAGAAAGAAATGAAGTATGTAGTGAGCTCTGCCGGGTTAAGGATGCGAGACGAGCCGTCGCTTGCAGGCAATTTCGTGCAGCTTGTGCCGAGTGAAGCTGAACTTGAGGTGACTCAGTACTCCCGCTCCAAAGAAACCATCGACGGTCTTTCGGATTACTGGGCGTACACCGAATTTGCGGGCAAGAAAGGCTGGCTTTTCAACGGGTATTTGCGCCCGCTGGCCTCGAAACCGGCTACACCTGTCGGTGCGGGCGGTTTTTTGGTTCCCGTTAAAGGTTTTGTGAGTTCGCCTTTCGGTTCGCGTATTGACCCCGTCACCAAAAAAGCAGGGACGTTCCATCGAGGCGTCGACATTGCCGCACCCCAAAATACGCCTATCCATGCGGCGAAGGACGGAACGGTTTTTGAAAAATCGAATAACAAGTACTGGGGAAACTACATCATCTTAAAACACGAAGACAACGTCTATACGTACTATTGCCACCAGACGCGGACTAAGTCCCCGAAAGGGAGCAAGGTGAAAGCGGGCGACGTGATTGGCTATGTCGGCAAGACCGGCAAGGCGACTGGGTTTCACTTGCACTTTGAGGTACGTGTGGGGCAAGACCCGAAAGATCCGCTCCGGTATTTGAAGTAGTTACGAAGAAGTTTTCGGGAGTATCCGCTCTGGCGAGACTATTCGCTCACCAGACGCAAGAGAGATTCGGGAAGCGGCGTGTAGTCTGCGAAGCAAACTCCAACCAGAGTTGCCGGTTCTCCCATGAAGGGGGCGCTCTTGTTCCACGCCACTTTACCGGTAAAGACAATATCCGATGGCGGTGTATGGATAACCACTTTCCCTTGAATCGCACAGCCGGTCGAGAGCACCCCATGAGCAAGCGGTCTTTCAAAGAGGATGCGTAATCCACCGACAGAGATGTCGACTAATGTGCAATGCTCGATTCCCTCGCCTTCGAGATAGACCGATGCACCACCCAGGCGTTGCGCAAGAAATCGTTGATAGTTTCGTTGTCCAAGCGACATGGCGAGAAATGGTGTATTGGCATTCGCCGTAAAGCAAGAAAACAGAAGAGAGTAGGTAGAGGTTGGATAAATCAGGTGAGTTTAGGCGAACTCTCGCTTCGTTACCTCAGTCAGTAAATACTCTGTGCTCAGCGTTCCGTCAGCAAAGAGATTGATGCTGCGGCTCGTCGTCGTTTCAAAATTCCACCAGGTGACTTCCATACCATAAATTTCATACACCGGATTTTCGCGGTAATACCGCACCGGTGTCAGCCCCGGTAGGATGTCCCACGTTCGCGTATCCCCGTAGAGGCGACGCAGCACAACCCGTTGCACACCAAGTTCGGATAGCCGCAGCAGAAAGGGTTCCACTTCATGCGCATTGTGCTCGTTGATAATGCAGCTCACCTTGACGGGGATTTCAGCGCGTTCGAGTAGGCGACCCAGATCGGGAACCTGCGGCACCCCCATCATCGCGGCATAAGTCGTGGTATTAAAAGAAGGAAACGAAATACAAGCGCGGTCGTACAGATTGAACGTGTCGATTTTCTTGAGCGAGAGTGCGCCGTTGGTGTGGATAGAGATTTTGGCTCCCGGCAAATCTTCGCGCACGCGATGGATGAGCCGCGCTTCGTGTTTATAGAGATGTGGGTCTGTCGTGGTGCCGGTGAAGACAATCTCGCGAATTTCGTGCGCGTGGCATTCTGCTACGAAGGCACTCCAGTTGCGGGGCGGGTAGGTGTCGAGGTTCTTTAGATTCACCCGGTCGGGGACTTCCTTACCGATGCAGAACGGGCAAAAGCGGTTGCAAGGGCCAGCGAAGAGAATGTTTGCAAAGTCAATCACCCGCCACCCGCAGCGCAGCGCGTTGGTTACGGTGCATGTCGCACCCTGCCGCGCTATCGCGCTTCATCAGATATTTTTGCACCGAAGGCGCGAAGAAAAGCGCAATTGTGCCGTTAAAATACCGGGCGCCTTCGATAGTGAGAGACAGCGAGCGGTGGTCGATATCGAGCTCGCGGCCATTGAGAGACTCGGTGTATTCCATGAGCCCTTCGCGGAGCACGAATTCAACTGCCTGGGGATAGGCTTCTTCGAGTGTCACGCCAAATTTATTTTTGAAACTTACAAGGTTGATTTCACCGAAATAGAAACTCACCGCGACCATCTTCGCCATCAT
Source organism: Spirochaetota bacterium (assembly GCA_963205035.1). Taxonomy (GTDB): domain Bacteria; phylum Spirochaetota; class Leptospiria; order Turneriellales; family Turneriellaceae; genus Turneriella. The sequence goes on along the minus strand of CAUJII010000202.1, from coordinate 8,136 downwards.
GTGTGCCGCCGGCAGGTGGTAGAGATCTTGCAGCGGCAAGATACCTTTTCTAATGTCACGTAGATACGGCGCAAGATTTTTACCGGCCGCGCCGCTGTTATAGCTGATTGTGGTGTCGGTAAAAGTTTGCGCGCCTAAGCCCAGCCCGAGATAAGCGGTGCCTTCGATCACGCGCCGCGTGAGGTACGCGCTGGTTCCGGTCGGCACATTGAAGGTTCTCGTATCGTCTACCGACCCGGGACTTCCTTGTCCCTTCGCGTCATCCGCAATGCGGCTATAAGTGTTCTTGCCTGGGTTGGCATAAAAACCTGCCGCCTGAAGCATCTCTTTTGCGAGTGCCGCCTGTTCGCGCACCTGCTGCAACTCAACATTTTCCGCCTGGTGTGAAATGCGGGTGAGCTTGTAGCGCATGCGGTAGAGTGTAATGTAATCGGGGCCGAGCCGAATCGCGTGCTCGATCGTCGCCTGCCACGAGGCCGTCGATTGACCGGCAAAGCCGTACATGAGATCGAGATTGAATTTCTTAAACCCCGCGCTGCGGATATGGTTGGCTGCGCGAAAATGGTGTTCGACGCCGTTCGTTTCGCGGCCGAGTAACTTTAATAAATCCGGCTGGGAAACCTGCACGCCCATGCTGATGCGGTCGATGCCCATGGCTTTATACGCGGCGATCTTGTCGTTTTCGAGAGACGCGATGCGGGGCGTTGTCTCGATGCTGATTTCAGCGTCGGGGGCAAAATCAAAACAACGTTTCACGGTTTCGATGTGCCGTGCGATGAGCGCCGCATCGGGGAAAGACGGGGTGCCTCCGCCAATATCAAAACCGAGGATTTTCTTGTGCCCCAGTTTCTTGGCATAAAGTTCGACTTCTTTATCAAGCGCTGCCATATAGGCTTCTGTCTCGCTGAGTTCTTTTTTGCCGACGACGGTGTATTCACAAAAAAAGCAGCGCGTTGCGCAGAAGGGTATATGTGAGTAGAGGCAGATAGACCCCAAGCGCTCAAACGCATTCGTGACTGTCGCAGCGTGGTTCTCGCGCTCGACTCGATAAGGCCAGAACGTGGTCTGGTGCGCTATCGGGTAAGCGGTGTTCGAGATGTGGTGGTTCAGCTCCCCGGCCGCAAAAATTTCCTCGCTCGCATAGAGTGTCTGGTCGTCAACGTTGGGTGTTGCCCAGGTTTTGCCTATGTGCTCCGTCATAGAGAAGCGCTTTTCTTACCACCTGCAATATTCACGACTTTGAACCCTGCGTTTTGCAAAATTCGCAGCGCGAGGTGGCCGCGACGACCCGTCTCGCTAATGGTCGCAATTTGTTTAGGGCGGCTGGTTTTCATTTTGGTACGGATTTTTCCCAGGCTCTGTCTTAGGTCTTCGAGAGGAATATGCAAATCACGAAAGCCAGCATGCGTTGCGCTTGAGGAAACATCGAGTACGAGATATTTTTTTCGGTGCGCTTTGACATCCGCCAGTGAGACGAGCTTTGTTTGGCCTGCGCTTTGTTGTAAAGCGACGGTCGCCGCTATATTGAGCGCGTCGCGCGCGGTTCCTGAAGAGGGAGTGTATGCCAAGTCGAGGAGTGAGAGATCTTTGAGCTTTAGCTTACCCGCAAGCGCCAGGGCAAACGCATCGAGGCGAGGTTTTATATTTTGACCGACGGCTTCGAGTCGGGTGACTTGTCTTGTTTTCGTGTTGTACCAAAGCTTCAGAGTCATCGGCGACGAACCCGGCATATAAGGTTCAAAATCGTGCGCGTGAACGAGCACGCTGGCAGTCCGGTTTTTAGGATCGCACTTCAAGCCCACGCTGCCAATTTCAACCGTCGGCAGGCGAATCAACTGCGCTGCGGTCATGCGGCCGAGGCGTGCCTTGCCTCCTGCTGCATTTTCGCCGGCGACCTGCGCGGTTTTATCCGATACGGCAGCCTGTGGAATCCATACGTGGTCTTTGCCTATGGGGACGCTGACGCAAATGCTGCATGCATAGATATTTTTGATATTTGTTTGGCAGCGATTATCGATGCGAATCGAACCATCGGATAAGAGTTTAACTCCAGCTTTTTTCAAGAGTTCAGTGCGGGGGCGCACACCGATTGCAGAGACGACGAAATCGGTTTCGATTTTTTTGCCATCGACTATGACGGCAGAAATTTCATTGCCCTGCATTTCAAAGTTGAGTTGGCGAAAGGGCGAGATAATTTTCGCCTGCTCTGAAACTCGGAGCGCAGCGATGGCGGAAATTTCGTGCGCGTAGTCGGGAAGAAAACCTGATTTTTTTTCGATGAGCGTCACCTCAGCCCCACCGCGGACAAGCCCGTCTAAGGCCTCGGCTCCCATGGAGCCGCCACCCAGTATAGTGAAGCGTTTTTTTCCTGCAGCGAGTGAAGACTTGATGGTCGAAAGATCGTCGAGGGTGCGAAAGTACCGAAAGTTTGTCGCATTTTCCGGTGCGCCGGCCGGGTGTAGCGAAACGGCGCCTGCGGCAAAGATCAAGGTGTCGTATTTCAACTGTTCGCGCTTGCCTTTTGTTTCGATGGTAATATATTTTTTCTTAGGCTGAATTTCTGTGACCTCGGTCTGCGTGCGTACGTCTATATTGTAGACCTTCCGGAAAAAATCTTCGCGCTCGCGGTTGAGATCATCCAACTGTGCGACCTCTCCCGAAAGATGGAGTGCGAGGCCTGCCATTGCGTAGCTCACGCGCGTGTTTCTTTCGAGGAGAATAATTTCCGCGTTTTCGTTAATTTCGCGTGCTCGTGCCGCCGCTGTGGGGCCGGCCAGTGCTGCGCCGATGATGATAATTCGCATAGAAGGCGAGGTTCTGTGTTCAGGCCTGTTTTGTAAATCTAAAATGCCCTACAGAAATTCCGCTTCAGCGTTTCTTCTTTTCAGCCGAGAAGCAGAGTAGGGAATAGTTTATGCCAGCACCAGCAATGTCAGGGCTCGCTTCGGGGATCGACTCGAAAGATATTATCCGCAAACTCGTCGAGGTGGAAAGAGCCCCCATCGTTCGCTTGGAAACAAACAAGAAAGAGCTAACCGATTCGAGCAAGGCACTGGCGGAGTTGCGTAAACGCACCAAGACTTTGCAGGATGCGCTGCATGCCATGGCGTCTTTCGAGGCAGCGTTCGAGCAAAAAAGGCTGAACACAACACCCGCAGGTATAGTCGATGGAACGGTTAAGAAAAATGCCCCGCCGTCGAAGCACACGCTTCAAGTTTTGAAGCTTGCCTCGAACTTGAGTTTTGCAAGTGCTACAACTTCTGCGAACCAAAAACTCCCTGCTGCGCGCATCGTCATTGCTGGCGACGCATCGGCATTCAAAGGCGGCTCTTTGCGGGCATTGCGCGATCATTTGCAGAAATACCACAACAAGCACATCGTGCCGAAGCTCGTGCAAATCAAAGAAAACGAATCGATACTCATTATTGATACAGTCGAACAGGGAGAAGCAGCACTTCTTAAAATCGAAGACCCGGATGGGCTTTTGCGTTCGTTGGGTTTGGTGTCGGTGCCCGTCACGCCACAACACACTCCCAGCAAAGATGTTAATCCCACAAAGAAAGAAGAGACACCCAACGCGCCGCAAGAGAAACCAGCAAAGTCTGAAACCGAATCGTGGGTGCTTGCAGCGCAGAAGGTTGAAGGAGTGACGGGTAAACCCGGTGTTATCGCAGCGGGCGGCAAGACAATCGAAATTGCGGAGAATTCAAGAAATCGCTACACTTTCGGGCAAGACGTGAATAACGACAACCACCGGCTGACCTCGCTCTCTGTGACTGCATCGGTCATGGGGGCGCCGTCTGAAATGGATAACGCACCTGACACGTTAACCGATGGTGAGAAAGAAAATATCAATGTCAAAGGGATTACCCTTGAGACGTATAACATTAGCCGCACGCGAAAAAAAGAAGTGGAGCAGGCCGGCGACTACGGGATTGTGCTACGCCACGGAGAGAAAGAACAAAAAATTTCTCTCAAAGGAAAAGGTGAAAAGCAAATTTTTCCTGTAGAGAAAGATTTCACTGCAATCGAGTTTTATACCGTAAACGAGGATGTGGCGTTTAATGCGGGGGAGGTTACCTTCGCCGTTAAAGATACTCCAAAACTTGACCACAAGACGCCGCAAGAAGATAAAACGCCCGCAGAAGCGGAGCAGCGCCGTATTTATCCGAACCTTGTCCGCGCCGCGCAAAATGCGCATTTGAAAATCGATGGGATTGATATTACGCGGAAATCGAACACAGGCTTGAACGATGTCATCGAAGGTGTGGGTTTGAACTTACTCAAAGCCTCGAAAGACAATGTAGAGACAGAAATCGTGAATGACAACGATGCCGCAAGACAGCAAGTGCTAAATTTTGTTAAGGCATACAATGAACTCTTGCATTTTGCAGAAGACGTCTCGAAAACGGCCAAGGTCACCGAGGCGGGAAAGTATAAAGAAATGCGTTCCGATTCGGGCGTTCTCGCGACAAATGCGACTATTCGACAACTTGTGAACGGTCTCAAGATCCATACGTCAAACCCTTACCCGGCAAATCGAGAGCCCTATATTCGAACACTCCCACAAATAGGAATTTCCACGGGCGCTATTGGCGGCAAGCGCGAAGAAGTGACGAAGGGTTACTTGGAGGTCGACGAGGCGAAGCTCGTGCAAATGCTTGCAGAAAATCCCACGGCGGTCAAAGAATTTTTTTCAATCGATACGAATGGCGACATGCGTATCGACAATGGTTACGCTCACGTCACGGAGAATTTTCTGGAACCGTACACGCGCTTCACGCGTGGCCTGATTAGCGAACAGATCAAATCGAATGGCGATCGGCAGAAGCAAATCGACCGTGACATTAAGCGGCAAGAGGCCCACGTGCGTGCATACGAAGCGAAGCTGCAAACAAAGTTTGGGAATATGGAAAGCGCGGTGCGCAAAAGCAAGTCGACGGGCAATTTCTTGAAGCAAAAGCTCGGCGTTCAGAGTTCTGATTAGGTGGGGCGTACTTTATCAAAAATAACGCAGTTTGCAATGGCGCATGAGAAAAGGTAAGAAAGCCGAACGCTTCTGGTTTTTCTCCCACGAGACGAATGCGAGGGTGTGGCGTGCGCGGGTCATCGCGACATAGAAGAGACGCACCTCTTCGTCAAAATCGTTTTCACGGTGTGGGATAATATGTTCTGCGATTCCAAAAATCAGAACGTTGTCGAATTCGAGTCCTTTGCTCTTGTGGATTGTCATCACCTCGAAACCTTCGGGTAAAGTTTTCTCGATGAGGCGTCGGACGGCATTGGTGCGCACAAGCACGGTCGTCTTTTCCGGGAAGAGCGAGCGGTCCTTGAAAACATGCGCACAGAACTTCTTCCAGACCTCTGCGGCGGTTTCTGCTTCTGTGAAGTAGCATACGGGTGTTGCTCTTGAAGCATGGTGTGCGTTCAGTTTTTTCTTCACATACGATTTTGAAAGGCGGATGGCACGGTTTCCCAACCGAACAATTTTTTTCTGGCTGCGATAATTCGTCAGAAGCATTGTCCGTTTCGCATTTGGGTGGTGGATAAGAAAATCCCGCGTGAGAGTCACGTCTGCGCCTCGGAATCGGTAAATACTTTGCCAATCGTCACCCACGACAAAAAGTTTCTTGGGCGATAACGCTTCGATGAATCGCGCTTGGTCGGGGGATGTGTCTTGGTATTCGTCGACAAAGAGCACATCGAAGAGCGAAGGGCTTTCTTTAGCAATTAAAATCTCTGTCGCTTGCGGCACCATACCGTCAAAGTCGAGAAGACCTTCGCTATTAAGCTCGGAAGCAAACGTATCTTCGAGCGTTTTTTCTTCGGTGGGATTAAGGAACCCTCGGCGCAAGAGAATGTTCTGCGGAATGTGTTCATAGTGAGAGAATAAATTGCGCAAGAGGATAGCTTTTTTTTCATGCGCATGGAGGATAAGCCGCTTCTTAGATCCGTTTGTGCGCAGTATCTTGAAAGCCAAGGCGTGCAGCGTTCCGCAAAACTGGGGAAAGATAGAGTGGTGCGCTAAACGCTCTTTGAGCTCCTGCGCAGCGCGGCGTGAAAAAGTGAGGACTGCAATTTTTTCCTGAGAAAAACCGTGTTCGATGGCGCTCGATACGGCAGCGACGAGGGTCGTCGTCTTGCCGCTCCCAGCACCTGCAACGACTTGAAGTGCTTGGAAAGGATTTTCCCAGAGAAGAGTTGCGGCGCGCTGCTGCTCCTTGTTGAGTTCAGTTAGCGGCGACGCCATGCGATTTATTTCTCAACCATAGATTTTTCGAGATAGTGGATGACGCGTTCCGCAACATTGATTCCCGTCGAGCCTTCGATGCCTTCAATGCCGGGCGATGCGTTGACTTCGAGAACCATCGGGCCGCGTTTCGATTCGATAAGATCGACCCCTGCAAAGGTGAGCCCTAAAATGCGTGCGGCGAGTTTCACCGTTCGGGTCGCTTCAATCGAAAGCTCGATGCTTTCAGAAGTTGCTCCCCTGTGGATGTTCGAGCGGAAGTCGTCGCCGGTTGCCTGTCTGCGCATTGCACAGACGAGGTCGCCTCCTAAGATGATTGCGCGTATATCGGAGCGACCGGCTTCGGCGATAAATTCCTGCACGATGACTTGCAGGTTTTGATCGAGCAGCGTTTCTATGAAGCTGCGTGCGGCGCTCTTCGAGTCGGCGATCATCACCCCCGTGCCTTGCGAGCCGGTGGGGATTTTCAATATGTACGGCGGATCTCCGATTTTCAAAAATGCAGTGTCGATGTGCAGCGGGTCGTCGATGAGAATGCTGCGCGGCACAGGGATGCGGTTATGCGCTAAGACTTGCATCGTGACAAATTTATCGCGGCAGCGCATCATGGGGTAGCTTGCATTCAGCGTTTTCGCCTGCATCATTTCATAATGGCGAATGATTGCGAGCGTGTGCGCGGGTTTCTTCTGACCCAAACGCGGGATAACACAGTCGGGAGTTTCAATTTTCTGATCGGAATAATAAAGCTCCAACGCATTGCGTTCGAGATATGCCGACATCTGCATCGGCGGATAGACGCGCATCTTGTGCCCGCGCTTATACCCCTCTTCAAAAAATCGGCGCGTCGAATAGAGCGTGCGTGCATTAGAAAGAATATGGATCGACAGCGGTTGCTGTGTCTTTTGCGGAACCATGGCTACGCTTGCGGTATTTTTTCTGAAAACACCATGCAAAGTGGAAATCTATTTTGGGCGTGGGATAAATCAGGTGGGTCACAGCGAAAAATTTTTCCGCGTTTCTGGATGACTCCCCATGAAAATCACGAGCAGGTTGCAAACCGTTATGCGAGGCTTTTCTAAAAGGAAAAGCCGGCGCTCGTGATTTTTTGAAGTTTTCGAGGCAAAATTTTTTGCAAAGTGTAAGAATACCCACCTGATTTATCCCGCGCCCATCTATTTTGGGCGTGGGTAAATCCCACAGACGCTTTCGTCAAGCGTTGTCACAGGAACTGCCGCAATAAATTGGAAGTCATAGCCCAAGAACAAACGCCTCTCGATGGGTGTTTTTTTCTCGCGAAAGTATCTGTCGTAGTAACCTTTGCCGCGCCCCAAGCGGTGGCCCGTGCCGTCGACGAAGAGACCGGGTACGATAACGAAATCCGGTTCAGCGGCCTTGCCTTCTCTCTCAAACCACATCGCAGAGCCGTCGATTTGCGGAAAAAGAAACGTGGGATTTATCCATGCACCGCTTGCGCACACGATCTGAGCGACGGGTAATTCAAACCGTAAAGGGTGGTAGAGTGCCACCTTTGCATCTTTTCTTTCAAGCAGTGAAAAAGTTTTTTCGCAATAGAAGAAAAGTCTCTGAGAAATTGTTTTGTGAAGAACTTCAAGTTCTGCTTCGCTGTGTGCGCTAAAGAAAGCCTTCGCCAACTCTTTGAAATGGAGACGTAGCCCGGATTTATCCACCGCAAAATTTCAGACAACCACGAAATTGATCATCTTATTCTTGACGACTACCACTTTCTTGACGCTTTTTCCTTCGATGGCTTTTTGTATCGAGTCGATTCCGCGTGCAGCGTGTTCAAAATCTTCGTTAGAAATATCCACTTCTAACTCAATGCGCGCACGGATCTTGCCGTTGATTTGAATGACGGCTTCAAAGCT
>CAUJII010000201.1 GCA_963205035.1 Spirochaetota bacterium | reverse complement strand
GTCGGAGCGTTCGCCGACTTCTTCTTTCGTTTCGATGCCGTCGATAATCCATTCGCCGTCGGGGTGCTCGGTCAAAGTCAGTTGCACAGGCGCGTCCTTGAAATTCTCAACAGTGTATCGTATCGTTTGGTGGATGTCTTTAATCGGTAACTTAACAACAGTCTCTTTGTGTTGGATGACCTTGCGCTCCACCTTCACTTCTTTCGCCTGCCCCAACTTCAAGTCGAGCTTTTGTCCCGCGCCGGTTTCTTCTGCCCAGTCTTCCCCCAAAAACGCTTCCGATCCCTGCGAGTCTTCTTGATACACGCGGGTTTTTCCTCGGGGCAGCATAAGCTCCGGTAAGCCGGCGGATTTCTCGTTTTTCAGTTCGTAGATTAGAGAGACTTGGTCGGAGAGAGAGCTGTCGAAACGGTATTTTTTCGTAAAACGGACATCGCCCGCCACAAACGAAAGTACCTTCTTCGATTCGCCTTGCAGAAGACGCCCTTGATATGCAGAGCCTAACCCACTCACGAACGATGCGTCTTCAAAAAATTCTCCCGAAGCGTTCTGCACCATCGTATGCGCTTTGAGCGTGAGAGTCTTTTCGTTCTTCTCGACTACCGCCTCATAGGCTGTCGAGCGGTTGAGATTCGAGATAAGATAAGAAATCCGAAAAACGCCGGGCCCTGCTTTGTCTGAGGTAACCTCCCAGAAGAGAGCGTTTTCACCCGGTGGATAATTGACACTCAAGAGCTTTACTTCGCCCGGAGTCTTGATCGCACGAAACTGTATGCTGTTGATGTCGACCGAAACGCCCGAGAACGCAAACTCGACCTGATTCACACCTTGTTGCAAGTTGACAGTCCGCTCTTCTTCAACGAGGGTTTGGTTGATGTTTTTCATATCGATGCGCGTCAGTTCGCGCTGCGGCATGGTGACAAGTTTTGTGCGCGCCATAAGCGAGCTTGAGAAGGCAAGAATTGCCGCAATGGTGATTGTTGTGTATTTCATCGATTACTCCTTATGCTCAATTTTGATTGTATAGGGGATTTTCTTTTTTTCTCGCGAGTCGAGCTCTGGAAAAAATTTCATCGTGTACATATCAACTTTTTCATATTTGAAAGAAATATCGCCCGGTAAAAAAACGCTGGGAAAGGTTCGTTCAATCTCGACGTGCACGCTGCGGTCGAGGGTGTTTTCGAGTTCGTGTTCATAATAGAACTCGTCGGTCCATTCTTTCACCCAATACGTTTTATCGTAGCGCGTGTCGGTCTTAAATCCATAGCGTTTGAAATCGCGCAAGAACGTCCGTAAGACCACCTCCCGCGTTAGTCCCGCATCGAGTTTTATTTTGTCTCCCGTGGCTATGTATTTCATCGCAACGCTGCCCTGATAGGAAAGGTCGTGTTTTTTATTCTCAACAAAAATATGCACGGTGCCATCGGGCAGTGGGGATACGCCGAGGCTTGTCTTTGGATCGGAATTCTTTCCCTTCACGTTCCGGAATTCGTAGTATTTATGAACTGCACCATAGGTCGCTCTGTCGGATGCGCGATAAATGACTTTGACATCGATGTCCTTCGCGTTAAACGCTTTGAGCCTCTTATGCCAGCCGTTGGGGATTGTTTCTTTGCCTTCGATGGTGAAGAGAAAGTATTCTGAAAGTCCTTCTTTAATAATTTCTTTGGGCGCGGGGGCGGGCATTGCCTCGGGTTCCTCGGCCGCCGCCGCCATCGGGCGTTCTGCACGCTTCATCTTCTTTCTAAACGTGTCGCGCACCTGATGACGGTTGTCTTCTTTCAAATCTTTGTAGCGCCACTGCCCTTGTGCAAGGCCTGCAATGTCTTCGACTAAGTTGACAGTCCCCACAACGAGACGCACCTTTGCATTCGGGTAGTCTTCACCCGAATTATTGATCACGCGGATAAATCCGTCGAGCGACATCGAAGTCTCTTTGGGGTTTGTCATCGCGGTGTAATCGGCGTTCCAAGTAATTCCCGAGGTGAAGTAACTGATTTCAATTTTCGCCGATCCCGAAAGCGAGCTGTCGATGTTCCATTGCAGTGCATCGTTGCGCCCTGGGGGGAAAGAAGTATCGCGCAAGGTGAGATCACCCTTGTGGTCTAAGAACGTGAGCCTGAGCGATGTCGGGTCGATGAGTGTACCCGCCCACGAAAACTGGATGGTGTTAACCCCTTTCTTAAATGTCAGCGCACGCGATTCTTTGACCATCGTGATGTCGGCGCTGTTGTAAATAGTGAGCTCCACCGCCTGACTCTTGGGAACAGTCACAAGCTCGATGTGCGCAGAAAGTGGGAGCGACAAAACTACTAAGAGTGCCGCGCTACGCCAGAGGGCGCGAACGGTGTGGGAAGTTTTCATATAGCCATTGGACGTATTCGAGTGAGGTTGGGTTCTGTTATTTTTCCTCTTAGGAGTACTGTAAATCGTTCGTCACTCTGCCGGCGTTCCACGTTCTGCCTCATGCGTCAGCTTTCTTTGCTCAGTCTTTTCTTGCTCCTTGCCCCTCTCGTAGCGCAAGACACGGCGGAGAAATTTGATTTCGATCACTTCCGCGCGGGTATCGAGGGCGCAATCCAAAGGCGGACGCTCGCCAACGGCCTTCGTGTCATCTTGATGCGCAACACGGCGAGCCCAACGATTGCCTGCTATCTCAAAATTGGCGTGGGATCAGCGAACGAACCCTTCGATCAGTCAGGTACCGCGCATTTCTTAGAGCATCTTCTATTCAAAGGAACAAAGACGCTGGGCACGACGAACTACGAAAAAGAAAAACCCTACCTCGAACAGATCGAAGCGGACGGCGAGCGCATCGATGCGATAGAGCGAATACTCTTAGACCCGCTTGTGCCTGCCGGCGAACGCGAAAAAATGCTCGAAAAAAAGAAAGCGTTAGAAGCTCGCCTCGAACGCATGGAACGTGCAGCGAAGAAATACGTCATTTCCGAAGAAGACTCGCAAGCCTATTCCCTTGCAGGACAAGTGGGATATAACGCTTACACGACAACCGACGTCACAAACTATCAAATCAAACTGCCGTCGCATCGTTTAGAGATGTGGGCTACTTTAGAAAGCAGCCGATTCATCGACCCGGTCTTGCGGGAATTTTATCCCGAGCGCAAAGTTATTCAAGAAGAACGCCGCATGCGTTACGATTCGCGCCCAACAGCACTCCTCTACGAGCTTTACTTAAAGACCGCATTCGGCATGAGCCCTTATGGCAAACCGGTGATTGGCTTTAAGAATAGTATGCACCGTTTACGTATGGGGGAAACGCGGGAGTTTTTTGAGAAGAACTATATTCCTTCGCGCATGGTCATCACCATTGTGGGAGATTTAGAATTTGAAAACGCTTTTCAAATAATTGAAAAATATTTCGGTCGCCTGAAAGCAAAGAATGCTCCTGAGTTTCCTCCCACAGAATATGAGGCTCAGAAAGGTCGACGCATTGCATACCTTACCGCTAAGAATTCGCCTTCGATGATTACCGGTTGGGCAAGACCTGCGTCGACTGACGACGATGATGTTGCGCTCGAAGTCGTCTCACGCCTCTTGACCGATGGACAAACCTCGCGGCTTGTGAAGCGGCTTGTCATTCAAGACAAACTCGTCGGTAGTGTGAAAGTCTATTCGACGACACCCGGCGATAAACTTGCGAGCCAATTCGCAATTTTTGCAGACCCATTTGACGCGAAGAGCTATCCCCTCGTTGAAAAAGCGATTGCCGAAGAAATCGAACGCTTGCGCGTCGAAGGGCCGACTCAAGACGAGCTCAAAAAAATCAAGAGCCGGTATATTGCCGAAGTGGCGCGCACGCTCAGCCAGAACGCCGGTATGGCGGATTTGCTTTCGTACTACGAACTCTTGTTCGGGGACTACCATAAACTTTTCGCAAGTTTTGAAGAGCTTGATAAAGTCGACTCCGCACGCGTCAAGAGTGTTATCGAGAAGTATATTAAAGAAGATAAAAACACGACGGTTTATTTGAAACAGGTGGCTCACTAACCGGTATCGTTCGAGGGATCCGGCCCGACTCTCAAAACTTTATTTCCCGCACACCCCGAGTCTCGTTTGTTGTCCCATGCTCTTTGAACGCATGCAGAAGGAAAGCCTAGAGGCACGCAAGGCGCGCGATGCGGCAAAGGCGTCGGTGTTAACGACTGCGCTGGCACAGATCAAAGCCATTGCCATCGACGACGGCCACCGCGCCGTCAAAGACGACGACGTCATAAAAATTGTGCGGCAGTTCTTGAAGGCAGTTGAAGAAAATTTAGCGCTCGCAGCGCAAGGCAAGATGGACGCTTCGCGTGCAGACCAATTCAAGATCGAGCGCGATGTCTTACTCTCGTATCTACCACAGCAAATGGATGCAGAAGCGCTCAAGGCGGCCATCGTCAAATCGGCTGCAAAAAATATTGGCGATGTAATGAAATATCTAAAAACAAACCACGACGGCGCGTACGATGGCAAGCTCGCGTCGCAGATAGCAAAAGAGGTATTAACATGATGTATATTTGGCATGCTTTCAAAAATAAATATAACTTGCTTTTCTTAGGAGCAAGTCTTATAGCTGGATTCTTTTTCACTTGGTCGCTCCCTCTTTATTTTCCGATTCTTTTTGCGGCCGAGGCGGTCATCTTGATCGGCGCTGCAACGAACTCGCGCTTTCAAAGAGCCGTGAATGCGTTAGAAGGCGACGAAGCTGAAAAAGACGAAATCCGCCGTTTGCGCAACGCAATTTACGGTTCGCGCTCTCCTCTAAAATCCAAGATGTCGCCCGCCGAAGACCTCATCCGCAAGATTCGTCAGAATACACGCCAGAACAACAAAGGTTCCGTGCAGTCGAGCGAAGCGATGCTTACGGGGTTAGACGAACTGCAGGCCAACTTCATCAAGCTACTCAACGGTTATTGCCGTTTAGACGACATGGAAAAAAGCGCAGGAACAAGCCAAGAGTCGGAATTATCCACCCTCAAGACAGAGCTTGCTGGTTTGCCAGCCGATGCGCCCAACGAAACGCGGGATGCACTCGCGCGGCGCATCGAGCTGACCGAAAAGCGCATCCAAATTGTCAAAGATGCGGCTTCGAATAAGCAAAAGCTTCTTGCGCAAATTGAAATGGTTGAAGATACACTAAAATATCTGCGCGACCAATCGGTGCAGGTGTTCGATGCGACGGTCGTCGCAAAGCAGGTCAGCGCCGTCTCTGAAAAAATCCAGGTGACCCGCGAGACGATGCTTGAAATCGAACAGTTCGCCGCTGGGACTGATTTCACACTGCAGCAAATGCGCGTCAAATAGATAGTTCGCCAATACTATTCAAATCTCGCACAAGGCTGCGGAGCGCAGAGACGACATCGCTTCGACAGGCTCAGTGCAAGCCATGGCAGCGGCGTAGCGCGACGGTCCCTGAGCCGGTCGAAGGGTGACCTCCTGTCACCGCGCAGGCTCCACCCCCCACCCTCCGGGCATCAATATTTCCTTATGCTTTTTTGGATTCCGCCGAAAATGGAAATATGAAAACCCAGATTATGTCTTCTCTCGGCGAGGGCGCAAGGCCGGTCGACGCGCTGGTGGGTCTCTTACGCGATGAATTGACGTCGCACGACACGCTCTTGCATCTCGAGCGGCAAAAGCGCGAAGCGATTTTGGCGAGAAACGGCAAGACGCTTAAAGAAATCGCGACTGCGCAGGCTGCCGAGTTACACAAAATCGAATTATTAGATAGCCAAAGAGAAAAGGCCGTGCGCAAAATAATGGCGGCAGATATATCGGGAGAAATACGCCTGAGGGATGTTATTGAATCGCCCTCGGTAAGCAGCACGCAGAAAGCAGAACTGAGTAAATACCACACCGCGCTCAATTTGGCTCTCGCGGAGCTTAAGACTCTCAGCGAAGGGAATACAAAAATGCTCGTCGATAACCGCAATCTCTTCAAGAAAATGATCGAGGGCCTCGCTGGTCGGCAAGGCGAAAACTCTACACACGGTTTTTTTACAGCCGATACAACGCCGAAAGCGCAAACAAAGGCGTCGTTACGGCCCGTACTCATCGACGCCGCTTGTTGAGGTAGTAAGGAGTAGGTAAAAGGAGTCCAATATGGCATCGACATTCATGGGGATTGAAATCGCGAAGCGCGGTATCGCAGTCCATCAGCAAGCGCTCACGACGACGGGGCACAATATTTCAAACGCCGACAACAAGAACTACGCGCGCCAACGCGTCCACATGGAAACGATGCACCCTCTCTACGAGCCGTCTCTCAACCGTGCAGCGGGCGCGGGGCAGTTAGGGCAAGGGCCTAAAGCGGGCGCCGTCGAACGCATCCGCGACGAATTTGTCGATAAGCGCATCCACGACGCGGAGCAAGTCAAGTCGCAGTGGGAGACGCGCGAGAAATACTTACACCAGATCGAAGTCGTTTACAACGAGCCCTCCGACGATTCGCTGCGCGCTTCGCTCGACAGGTTTTGGCAGTCGTGGCAAGAGCTGTCTCAATTTCCCGAGGAGATGAGCCACCGCGAACTTGTACGTACGCGCGGCCGCGACGTGACGTTCCGCATGCGCGATACGTTTCAAAAACTTTCGGATTTGCGCCGCCAAGCGGACTTCGAGTTTACCGTGACGGTCGACCGCATCAACGGTATCGCGACGCAAATACGAGACCTCAACGACCGTATCATGAAATCGCAGGCGGTGGGGGATCGTCCGAACGATCTCTTAGACAAGCGTGACGCGCTCATTCAAGAGCTTTCTAAGCTCGCCGATATTTCGATGGAGAATCAAGACCCCGACGAACTCATTGTGTATTTGGGCAGCGAAATGCTCGTTCAGGGCCGCGTGCAGCACAAAATTTTACTCGAGGGTGACGCGAAAAACGAAGGGCTCAAAAAAGCCGTGTGGGAACACAACGGCCAGAAGACGCTTTTTAGAGCGGGTAGCGCCCAAGGTCTCTTGGATATGCGCGATATCACGCTGCGCGAAAATATCGAGAAGATGGATCTGCTCGCGATAAATCTCTCGGATACGGTCAACGAGGTCCACCGCGACGGTTTTGGATTGACCAAAGAAACGAATATCAATTTTTTTCGTATCGACCCGTTGTCGCGCAACATCCGGGGGAACTACGACCTTTCAGGCGACGGCATCGACGACACGACGGCAATTTTCAAAGTCGCAGGCAAGAATGCGCTCACGGCCGACCGCCCCATCGGTGTCACGGGCACGATGACCTTCGTCAAGAACGATGCGGAGCATACCCCCGTCTACGTTACATACCGCCCCGACATGTCGCTCCAAGACGTTATCAACGCGGTAAACCGTTCCGACGCAGGCGTCGTTGCGTATCTCAACCACAATAACAATCTCGTCATCAAGGGCCGCGAGGCGCAAGATAACTACCTCACCAACTTTATGGTGCGGCACATTGAAGACTCCGGCGAATTTTTGACGGGCTTTTCAGGCGTTCTTCAAAACTCGGGTGCTGCAGGTGCTTTCGACTACCGCCGCACCGACGAGATTAACAAACTCCAAGCGACGTTGGACCGCATCACGCTCACTTCGATTGTCCACCCAGCGGGGGCGATGCACATCTCGCACGAAGTCGAGGGGAACACTGCGCTCATCGCCGCAGGGTTGGGGAAAGATGTCGGAGGGACGGGCGATGCGAACATGGCTTTTGGCGCCAAAGACGGAGGCAACGCAACGCGGATTGCGCAGGCGATGCGGCATAAGTCGACGATGGTCGGAGAGTATAAGAATAGCGACGAATTCTATAATGCGCTGATCGCAAAAGTGGGCGTCGAATCGAAGAGCGCCAAAGAGCAGGTTGAAAACCAAAAACTAATTTTAACGAATTTGGAAAACTTACGGCAGTCGGTGATGGGCGTCAACTTGGACGAAGAGATGGCCGCGATGGTGCAATTCCAACATGGGTACAACGCCGCCGCCCGCGTCATGCAGACGATGAACGAGTTATTGGATAAACTCATCAACCACTTGTAAGAGGATTGCACAGAAGGAGATAGATATGATACGCGTCACGAACATTATGCAGAACAACACCATCCTTTCGACGTTGAATCGTCATCAGGTGGCGTTCGACAAAACGGAGCGCGAGCTTTCGACAGGATCTAAAATACAACTCCCCTCATCGGATCCTGTGGGAGCTGCGAACCAAATGCTCTACCGTACGCGGCTTACGGAGCTTGACCAATACAACCGCAATATCGGCGAGGCCAAAGACCGTTTGAATATGATGGACGGACAGCTCGACCGCGTCGGAGATATTTTTCAGAGGATGCGCTATCTCACGGTGCAAGCGGCGAACGGCACGAATAGCGGCTTCGAACTCAAAGAAGCGATTGGAAAAGAAGTCAATCAACACCTTTTGGCGCTCATCGATATTGCGAACAGTAAAGACGCGACAGGCCGCGCGCTTTTTGGCGGCAGCGTCATCGAGCGCGATCCGTTCTTGCCTGTGTATTCTCACTTGCAGACCGCCGGCATCGACCAGGGAAATGCGGTGACAGGGGTTCAATACCAAGGCGATATTCAGGTGCAAAACCGCGAAATCGAACGCCATGAGCAAATGGATATCACAATCCCCGGCAACCGTGCGTTCTGGGGGACGAATACGTCGATTGCCTCCAACAAAGACTCGGCGGCGTACGTTGCTTTAGGCGATCAACTCATCGCGATCGACGGCGTACGTATCCAAATTTCCGCAGGTGATACGATCAACGACATCATCGACAAGATAAACACGGCGCCTGTCGAGGTGCGCGCGAGCAAAGGTTCGCAGGACGATTTGATTCTAACGAGTAAGACACCGCACCAAATTTGGCTCGAAGATTTGGAAGGCGGAACAGTCCTCCAAGACTTGGGGCTCATCGACGGGGCGAATCCCGAGCCGCCCAACAACTTTTCGACGACAGCCACGGTCTCGGGGCTTTCCATCTTTGAAACGGTTATCATGCTCAGAGACGATCTCATTAAAGGCGACATTAAGCTCATCGGCGGGCGCGACCTCGAAGCCTTGGACAGCGCACTCGAAAACGTACTCCGTTATCGTTCCGAAGTCGGCGCGCGCGTAAACCGTTTAGAGCAGCACGAGAAGCGTGTTGCGTGGGATACGACGTACACGAAAGAACTTCTTGCCAAGAACGAAAGCGTTGACGTAACGCAGGCGATTGTCGATTTGAAATGGCTCGAAGCGGTGCATGCTTACGCGCTGCGCGTGGGTGCAGGAATCGTAAAGCAAACGCTCATGGATTTTCTGAGATGATGTGCGTCGAGTAAAGCGAAGGTTAAATTGAACTATGGAATTTGAAACGCGAGCGCTCGGTAAGTTAGAGATAGAAACGGCAAACCAGATTTTTTTCCCGGAAGGAATTTTCGCTTTCGAGAATTTTAAGCACTTCGCAGTATTGCCGACAAAATCGGGAAGCACCTTCCATTGGCTGCAATCTTTAGAGGACGCCAAACTTGCATTCCTCATTACTCTCGTCACCGACATACTTTCCGCGTACAACCCGCGAATTCCTCAAGAGTATCTGAAAACAATCGAAGCAGTCTCTTTCGGAGAAACCGAGACTTGGGGGATTATTACCGTACCGCAGGGAAAACCTGACCTCATGACTATCAACCTCCAAGGGCCGATACTCATCAACCGCGAAAAAAAATTGGGTGGGCAGTTTGTGTCGGAAGATCCGATGCACGCAGTACGCGCGATGCTCCTTGACCTCGTCGAAAAAACTTCGCATGGCGATGCGAGCGCGGGTGGGCAGGCGTAATGCTGGTACTGGCGCGTCGCGTCAACGATTCGATTGTCATCGGCGACAACATCGAAATCGTCGTTGTCGAAATCAAAGGCGACCAAGTTAAGCTGGGAGTCAAAGCGCCGAAGGAAGTCAAAGTCTTTCGCGGCGAAATACACGCCGCAATCCAGAAAGAGAACGTAGCCGCAGCCGATTCTACATTGCCGCCTGATCTCGATCGTTTCTTGAAAAAAAGTAAATCCTAAAAGCTCTACAAAATGAGTCTGCCTCTCAAAATGGCGGTATGGGTAGAAGACAAATTAGTATAGTAATAGTCCTATTTTTGTTTTTTTACCCGACATTCCTCGCCGCGCAAGATAAACCGAGTACACGCACGACGTATACTCTTGAACAAATTATCGAGCGTGTGACGGAGCAAAGCGAACTTATCCAAGCGAAAAAGCTCTCAGTGCAGGGAATGGAAGCTGAAGCACGGCAAGCGCGCGCGTGGCATAACCCTTCTGTCGCAGCAGAGCTCGGGCGCATCAAAGATCCTTCAAACCATGCGACGACGTACGACATCCGTATTACTCAGCCGCTCGTTTTTCCCGGAAAGCTCGGAGCGCAAAGCGATGTTTTTGAACGAAGCAAAGAGATGCTTGAAATAGAAACCGTCGATCTTGTAAACTCACTCTCACTCGAAGCGTCGTATTTTGCGTATGCTTATCAAATTGCGCAAATTCAAGCGTCAGAGATTACCGGTCGCATCAAGCGGATTTCTCTCATGCGCACTTATATGCGTTCGCAGGCCTATGCGTCGCCTGCAAAGATTGTTCAAAGAAACATTGTCTCAAACCAACTCTATTCATTGCAGAAGAATTTGAACAATGCCTTGGCGAACGCAGAAAGTTCTTGGCAGAAACTGAATATTTATCTCAACCAAGAAGGCAAGGCCGATGTTGTGACACCTTGGCTCATCCACCTAAACGATGTCGACGAAAAAAGTTTTATCACGCGGGTTCTAAACGGGAACCGGCGGCTCAAGGTACGTCACATATTATTGGCGCGACTGGAAGCGGAGCTCAGCGTAGAAAAACGCGTTCCGCTGCCTGATGTAAGTGTCAGCGCTTTTTATCGCAACGAGACTTTAATACATCCGGGAGCAAACGAGTTTTACGGTGGTTCGGTCAGCATCCCAATTCCGGTATTGAATGCGAACCGCGCCGGAGTCGAAGCCGCAGAAAAAAGACTCGAAGCCGCAAAGGCAGAAAACAGTTTTATCGAGCGCGAAGTCTTGCAAGAGGCGCGCGCTCTCTTGGCGGATTACTCCCACAAACGCAAGTTACTCGACAACTTCGACGAGAAGCAAATACCTACGCTGAAGCGGCAGATGCAATACGCGGATCGGGAATTAAAACTCGGGCGCATCGATCTACTTTCTTATCTCGAACTCGAACTCAAAACGCACGAAGCAATCCGCGCATTTTATGAAACACAACTCGAACTCGTGCGCGTTATTACTCAAATGATTTATCTCATGGGAGACAGCGTCACTTACAAAGGAAGCCTCGATGTTCTCTAAAATTATTCGCCTGGCTCTCGAAAATCGCCCTGCCGTTTTAGGGGTAACATTTTTACTCTGCGCTGCGGGTTTGTTCTATACTTTCAAGCTCCCCGTCGATGCAGTCCCCGACATCACGAACGTTCAATCGATGGTGATTACAAAAACGGGCGCACTCGATCCTGAGCGCGTCGAGGCGACCGTCACGTACATCATCGAAACGGAGCTCCAAGGGATTCCCAAGGTCGAGGAAATTCGTTCGGTTTCCAAATACGGCCTATCGCAAATAACTATTATCTTCGAAGACGATGCGAATATTTATTTGGCGCGCCAGCAAATTAGCGAACGACTCAACCAAGTCGTCGATAATTTGCCCACGGGTCTTGTTCCCGAGTTGGCACCCTTGTCGACGGGACTGGGTGAAGTCTTCTTTTACGTGGTCGAGGCAAAGCCCGACACCGAGTTGGCGAAGAAGCCTGAAAAGGATCGCCTCATCTATCTGCGCACAGTTCAAGACTACATCATCAAGAGGCAGCTTAAAGGCGTCAAAGGCGTTGCCGACGTCGATACATTCGGTGGATATCCCAAAGAAATTCACATCAACATCAACACCGATAAGTTGAGCATGCACGGCTTGACGATTGAGCAAGTCACGGAACGCCTCAATTCGTTGGGCGAAAACTACGGCGGCGGCTACATCCAACGCGACGGAAAACAAATCGTCATCCGCACGCTGGGGCGCATCACCGATCTCGATAACATCCGCAAGGTGCCCATCAAGAGAACGTTTTTTGGTGCGCCGGTGCGCTTAGGCGAAATTTGTACTGTCACGGTGCACTATCCGCAGCCTTTAGGGGGAGCCACGTACAAAGGCGAAGAGGCGGTCATCGGCATGCCGATGATGCTTGCAGGCGCCAATAGCCGCAACGTCGCATCTTCAATCAAGAAGGCTTTCAAGAAACTGAAGCTGCCGCAAGACGTTCAGGTTAAGCCGCTCTATTCGCGCGATTATTTAGTCAACGCGACGGTAAAGACTGTTCTCAAGAATCTAGCCGAAGGCGCAGGATTTGTCATCGTCGTCCTTCTTCTTATTTTAGGAAATATTCGTGCAGCGATTCTTGTTTCGTTGGCGATACCCATCTCGATGCTCATCGCAGTCATCGGGATGAACTATTTTCATGTTTCAGGCAACCTCATGAGTTTGGGAGCGATCGACTTTGGGTTATTGGTCGATGCATCGGTCGTCATGTTTGAAAACATGATCCGTCGCGTCGAAGACCACGATTCGCAAACGCCGCTCAAAGGGAAAGTCAAACGGCAGCTCATTCTCGATGCGACGCTCGAAGTGCTCAAACCTATTCTCACCGCGCTCATCATTATCATGGGCGTCTTTGTTCCGCTTTTTGCGCTGCAAGGCGTCGAGGGAAAAATGTTCAAGCCGATGGCGCAGACGGTGCTCTTGGCAATGGCCGCGAGCCTTGTCTTGGCTCTTGTCCTCATGCCAGTTTTGGGCTATCTCTTCTTTAAGATAAAGCGCAGCCCCGACGGAAAAATCGATCACAAGACGCCTCTTGTTTTGCGTTATATTCTCAAAGGGTATGAGCCATTGCTCCGTTTCTCACTCAAGAATCCCTGGAAGGTAATTTTTCCCGTCATCGCTATTACTGTAATTTCAATCGCTCTCTTTTTTCGCATGGGTGGCGAGTTCATTCCGAAGCTCAACGAAGGCGATATGGTCATCAACTTCAGCCGCTCGGTTGAAACAAGCTACGACGACATTCTCGAAATGCAAAAGAAGTCTGAAAAAATCCTCATGGGATTTCCTGAAGCGAAAGAAATTTTTAGCCGCTTTGGCACGCCGCAATCTGCGACCGACCCCGCAGGTATTTTCTTCTCCGACACATTTGTCATTTTAGAAAAGGATACCTCGAAGTGGCGCAAGGTCAACGGGCGGACGATTAGTAAAGACGGCCTCTATAAAGAAATGACCGAGGCGCTAAAAAAAGAAATTCCAGAAAAAAAACAAGAGACTTCGATGACACAACCCATCGAGATGCGGTTCAACGAAATGATCGAGGGCTCGCGCGCCGACGTGACGATGCGTATCTACGGCACGGATTTAGAAATGCTCAGCAAGATGGTCGACCAAGGGCAAAAAATCATCGAGAAGATACCCGGCGTGGAGAGCGCACAACCCGATCCGGTCATCCCCTTGACGAAAAGCCCGGTCTTGGACATCGAACTCGACTACGCGGCAATATCGTTTTACGGACTCGACCTTCAAGACGTAAATCACGTCGTTGAAACCGCGATGGGTGGCAATCAAATCGGTAATTTCTACGAGGGTGCGTACCGGTTTCCGATTGTGCTGCGGCTCGACCCAAAACTTAGAAACGATGTTTGGCACATCCGTAACATTCCCGTGGGTTTAGATTCAGGCGGTAGCGTTCCCTTGCACCGTGTTGCAAAAATCACTGAGCGTTCGCAAGTCTCAACAATTGCGCGCAGCGATGGGCGCCGCTACACAGCACTCTCGATTAACCTCGCAGGAATCGACGTTGAAACTTTTGTTCGCACCGCGCAAGTCGCTATCGAAAAGGAAATGCCGATACCCGAATTCTACGAAATTACTTGGGGCGGGCAGTTCAAAAATCTCGAGCGCGCAAAGGTGCGTCTTGCGATTATTATTCCCATTACGCTCTTGGCGATTTTTTTGATTTTGGTGCGCTACTTCGGCAGCTACAAACAGTCGCTCTTAGTCTTCATGGGAATTCCCGCAGCGATCGTCGGGGGAGTTCTGACCCTCACAGCGGTGGGAATGAACTTCAGCATCTCCGCAGGCGTGGGATTTATCGCCCTTATGGGAATTGCGATCTTAAACAGTCTTGTTCTCGTTACGCATTACGACAGCCTTGTTTCAAAACATCCCAAGGAAGACGTGCGTAAGCTCGTCTTTGAAGGAACTCTCGACAGGTTTAGGCCCGTTGTCATTACAACGCTCGTTGCCGGTTTGGGTTTTTTACCGATGGCTGTTAACTCGGGGTTGGGTTCCGAAGTGCAGAAACCCTTAGCGACAGTCGTCATTGGTGGGCTCATCATTGCGACGGTGATAACTGCGTTGCTTCTACCGGCGCTCTACTCGATTATTTTTGAGCGCGAGATCAAAAATCCCAAGAGAGACGACGACTAACAATTCAAAGCGCGCGCTCTTTGAGTTTCTCCACGGCTGAGGCGGGAGAAAGTGTGCGCCCTTCTTCGCTCAAGAACCGCCGCGCCGCACGCGAACCCGGTAAACCATGAAACACATTGAGCATGTTGGTGAAAAAGCGCGCAGCGGTTATGGGGGATTTCTCCCACTGCGCCGCATATTCTGCCATCTGCGATAAGATTGCGAGACGTTCCCCCATCGAATCTAAATTTTCAATGGCGAAGAAGCAGGGGTTTTCCTGTGCAAGACGCCCGAGCATCACACGGTCGACTCTAGAAAGATGCTCGCGGATGGCTGGGGTATCTCTCACGCCGCCGTTTAACTCGATCGTTTTTTCTGGAAATTTTTCTTTGAGTCGATAAACCCAATCGTAGCGAAGGGGAGGTACCGATCGATTCTCTTTAGGCGATAAACCGCCCAACGTCGCAGTCCGTGCGTGGACGGTGAGCGACGCCGCGCCTGCGGAAAAAATATCTTGTGCAAACTTTTCGAGTTTTTCTTCGCTCTCTTCACCCGTGATGCCGATGCGGCATTTAATACTCACGGGCAGCTCAACCTTCTGAGAAATCTTTTCGATAATTTGGCGCACAAGCTCGTTCTTACGCATGAGAGTCACGCCGAAGTTTCCGCTTTCGACGCGTTCGCTCGGGCAGCCGCAGTTGATGTCGATGGCGTCATAGCCAAAGTCTGCGGCAATCGACGCTGCCTCTGCCAACAGGAGCGGATCGTCCCCGCCTAACTGTAAGACAACAGGGTGTTCTTTCGCGTCGAACGCCAAAAGACGGTTTCTATCGCCTTTGACGATTGCGTGCGCTACGACCATCTCGGTGTATAGGCGCACGTGAGGATTGAGAAGTCGTATGAAGTATCGAAACCTGCGGTCGGTAATCTCCATCATCGGAGCGATAGAGACGCGTTGCCACTCTTCTGCCGTGAGAGGCAACATTTTAGAAAAGGAGTTTCTCGATTTCGCTGTAATGCTTCACAGGAAAAATTTTAAGCCCTTTTTTTAGCGCAGGAGAAAGCTCTTCGTAATCGCGTAGGTTATCGAAAGGAAAAATTATTTTCATTATGCCCACGCGCCGCGCCGCGACAATCTTCTCACGCAGGCCGCCAATTGGCAATACATCGCCCGTGAGCCGGATCTCTCCGGTCATCGCAAAACCCGATTTGATTTTGCGATTGCGCAAGAGCGATAGAAGCGCTGTCGTGATGGTGATTCCTGCTGAGGGGCCGTCTTTCGGGGTTGCTCCGTCGGGAACGTGGATGTGGATGTCGTTTTTTGTCCAAAATTTTTCATCGCCTTCGAGGCTTCGCGCAACACTCACGGCAATCTCCGCGCTCTCGTTCATCACCTTGCCGATTTGGCCCGTGAATTTTACTTTGCCGCGCCCCGGAAATTTTCGCGATTCGATGGTGAGAGTCGCTCCGCCGAGCGAAGTGTATGCAAGACCAATCGCTGCGCCGACAGAAAGCGTCGTGAGTTCGCTCGCGCGGGTGAAGACGGGTTTTCCCAAGTGAGTTTGTATCTCCTTCGGGGTAATCGTTTTTGCAAAACTCTTTTTTTCGACAAACGCGACCGCCGCTTTGCGAAAAAGTTTTTGTATCTCACGTTCAAGATGACGCACCCCCGCCTCGCGCGCATAGCCGTCGATGAGAAAACGTAACGCCGTATTTGAAATTTTAGGTGCGTTTTTCTTGGTGAGCCCCGATTCGGAAACCGCACGCGGGATGAGATACCGTTTCGCAATCTGGAGCTTTTCTTCGAGAATATAACCCGGCAGGCGAATCACTTCCATGCGGTCGATGAGCGGTTCGGGAATCGATTCAAGCGTATTTGCAGTTGTGATGAAAGTCACTTGCGAGAGGTCGAAAGCCAAATCCAAAAAATGGTCTCTGAATTCGGAGTTCTGCGCGGGATCCAAAACCTCGAGGAGTGCAGACGCGGGGTCGCCTTGATAAGAGCTTCCAAGTTTATCAATCTCGTCGAGCATCATCACCATGTCGCGCGCCTTCGCAGTCTTGAGCCCTTGGATGAGTTTTCCCGGCATCGCACCGATATACGTGCGGCGGTGTCCTTTGATTTCGGCCTCGTCGCGCATCCCGCCGAGCGAGAAGCGGAAAAACTTCTTTTTCATCGCCTCTGCTATGGATTTCCCGAGCGAGGTCTTGCCCACGCCGGGAGGGCCGACGAGACAAAGAATCGAGCCTTTGACGTCGGATTTCAAACTCCGCACCGCTAAGAACTCCAAGATGCGGGTTTTAACGTCGTCTAAACCAAAATGATCACGCTCTAAAATTTTGCGCGCATACGGCAGTTGGATGTCATCGACGGCAGGCACATTCCACGGCAGGTCTAAAATCGTGTCTAAGTAATTTCGGATGATCGTGTATTCGTGCGAGCTTGCATCGATATAATCGAGTTTTGAACACTCATCGCTCGCTCGTTCGTTTGCCTCGGGGGGCAGCTTTGCCGCTTCGATTTTTTGCCTGTAATAATCGGCGTCTTTTTCGCGCGACTGCGTTCCACCGAGCTCGCTCTTAATCGCTTTGAGCTGCTCTCTCAAGTAATACTCGCGTTGGTTGTGTTCGACGCCTTGATTGATTTTGCCTTGGATCTTTCGTTGGAGTTTGACGAGATCGAGTTCTCGCGCTAAAAATTGCAACACACGTTCGAGACGGCGGCGCACATCGAATGTTTCCAAAATTTGCTGAAACTCTTCGCGTTTGAGATTCAATACGCTCGAAACAAAGTCGGCGATGCGGCCCGGCTCTTCGACGTTAATGAGCGTGAGCTTCATCTCTTCTGTAAAATACGGATTCTCAGCCATCATCTCTTTGGCTTGGTTCAAGACGCTGCGCATGAGTGCGATGAGCTCGCGGTCGCGCACCTCGGTCGGCTCAATTTGGTATTCGACCTTTGCAACAAGCTGTGGGGAGGAATTTACGAACGATGTAATCTTAAACCGCTCGATAGAATTCACCAACAAGTGCATTCCTCCTTCGGGCAAGTTAATGCGCTTGAGAATCTTCGCAGCGGTGCCAACGGTATAGAGTTGGTCGGGCGCCGGTTGAACGACGGTATCGTCTAACTGTAAGACCAGACCTATGTACTGGTTTTGCTTGTGCACCCCTTCAATCGCTTCTGCGAGTTTACCCTCTGCAATGACGAGGGGAGTCACCATGCCGGGAAAGATGGGCCTATGCCGCACAGGCAGAATAAAAAGTTCGGGGGGTAACAGCTGGTGGATGGGTACAATCAGCGATTCGGAGTTTTCTCCCATGTTTCAAAACCTCTGCTCAACGATACGAAGCAAAGCCATTTCTGAGTTTTGAAACAGGGCAAAAACTCGAAACCCGGTTGACGTCGAAGCCGAGTAACTACTTTGGGGTAAAGGAAGTCACTTGCGTAGGCTTATCGTTGTTTTACTTATCGTCTTGCAGTGCGGCTGTGGCGGCGCGGGAGTCGATGTGTCGCAACTCGCCGCTGGAGATCCCAAAGAAGTATATACCACAGAAGACAACGCTCTCGAAACTGATCAAATCGACAACGAGGGTGGGAACGCCGTCAACTTTGGCATCACGCCGTGGGATGACCCTGAGAAAATGCGTACGATGCATGCGCCGCTCATCGCATACCTCAGCGAGCAGATGGGTGTCAAAGTGCGTTTCATCGTTACGCAAGAATACCAAGAACTCTTCAACGATTTGAAGCGCGGCATTATCCAGATTGCGGCGTTCTCGGCGGGCTCTTATGCCGACGCTCTCGATGCGGGGATCGAGAAGTTTTCAACGTACGTCGCTTCGACGCAGAACGATGGGCAATCGTATTATCGAGGCGCAATCATTGTGGGAAAGCAATACAAGACGCTTCAAAGTCTCAAAGGAAAAGAATTTGCGTTTGTCGAAAAAGGTTCGAGCTCGGGGTATAAATTCCCTCTTTCAATATTCTTACAGCGGGGGATCAATCCATACCACTTTTTTTCAAAAATCTATTACTTGGGTTCGCATGCCAACGTGGTCGAAGCGGTTGTCTCTGGCAAAGTTGCAGCCGGCGCTACGTGGGATGGATACGTTGAACGCCACCAAAAGCAAGCGGTCGGCTCGGTTCGAGTTCTCCTGCGCACAGAACTTATTCCCTATGACGCGATTGTAGTCTCCAAGAACAAGGGCCACCCATTTGCAATCAAACTACAGCGCACGCTGTCGCGAATAACTAAGCAGACTAAAACTCAAGACGGCAGACTCGTCCTGAACAAAGAAGTCGGGTTTCCCTATTCGGGCTACGTTGTGTTTTCTCCGGCTTTTTATGGAGCTGTCAGACAAACCGGGCGGCTTATCAAAAATTTTACTCCCCCTGCGGAAGAGAAAACGACGCCATGAATCGTATCAAACAAGTTATCGTTCGATTTGTTTCGTATTGGGAAAAGCGAAAAATTCTGCCTGACAGAGTTTACAATCGCATCAAACAAAATTCTCTTACGGGAAAAATAAACTTTATCATTCTTGTGTTGGCTGTGCCGATGCTTGTTCTCATTTCGGGACTTTTCTTATTCTTATATTTGCAAGTATCGCGCCAAATCGACGAGACGCTGATTCAAAAAATGATCGCTGCGCGTAACGCGTATAACTACTACGAGCGCACAACGCTTATTTATGGCAAAATGTTAGCCGACAACCCAACGATAAAAAAGGAACTCATCGCAGAGACAATCAACGCGGGACCTGTGCTTCGCGTCGCGCAACAACTTTCCAAGAGCGTTGCGCTCGATCAAGTGACAGTTTATGATAAGAAGGGAATTGTCATCGTTAAGACGCATAAGCCGTCTGAGTTTGGTGGCGATGAACACACAAAACCTTATGTCGAGAACGCGCTGAAGAAAGGAAAGAATACGGCGAATCTCATGGTGGAGTCGAATGAGCTTGTCTTACAAAACACCGTCCCCGTTTATATCGACCGCGAAATAGTCGGCGCTGTTCAGACGGGTTATGTCTTGAATCATAAATTTGCATCGCGGCTTGCAAGTCTCACGCAAGCGGATATCTACTTCATTTTGAACGGTCGCATCTTCTCGAATTCATTTTTCGATAAGCCTCCCGTTGATTACGATACTATCTACACAGAAGAAAATCGCACGTACACCTTGACTCGCAAGGTGCCCATAGGACTCAAGCACGACAAGCCGTCTTTCGAAAGGCTTTCCTTTAGATACCTGCCCGTCGTGACGCCTGTCGGTAGCCCGGAAATTACGCGCACAGGTATTGCCGTCGCAGTCAATCCACCGTTTTCCAAACTCCTCATGTTCATTCTTTTCTGGGGCACGTTTGTCTTCACGCTTCTTGTCCTCTTTTTTGGCATAGTCTTGGCGTTTAAGATTGGCCACAACATCGCAGACTATGCGGGAACGATTTCTAACGCAATGACGCGTTTCGGCGAAGGTGCGCTTGATGTGCGCGTTGCTAAACAATCCGCCGACGAGCTGGGTGCGGTGGCGTCGAGCTTTAACCAACTGGCGCAAGAGCTCCAGAAGCGTATCGGCGAAATTCGTGAGGCGAATGAAAATTTGGAGCAGAAAGTCGCAAGGCGCACCGAAGCACTCAATACTGCACTCGCAGACGTAACAAAGCTTCAAGAGATGCAAGAAGGCGACTACCTATTGATGTCGCTCTTAATACAACCGCTCATCCTGCGCAACTCAAAACTCGACGGCCTCACTGCCGAGTTTCTCATGGAGCAAAAAAAGACGTTTAGCTTTCGTGGAAGAGAAGGCGACATCGGTGGAGATATTTGTTTTCTCACAAAGCTACGCTTTGCAGACACCGAAGGCGAATGGCTTTTCTTTTTTAACGGCGACGCGATGGGCAAGTCGAGCCAAGGGGCTTCGGGCGCGCTCATCTGCGGAGTTACTCTCCACTCTATTTTAGGACGGACTGTGCATAGCCAGGAAATCCGTAGCGAGCCGCAGACCTATCTATACCGGATGTATAAAGAGTTGAACTATATGTTTACACTTTTTGATGCGTCGATGTTGATGTCGGCTGCGTTCGGGCTTGTCCAAGCGAAGACAGGCGTGACGTACTACATTAATTGCGAGCATCCGTGGGGTGTGCTGTATCGGCATGGCCGCGCCGATTTTTTCGAGAAAGAAATCATGACACGAAAACTCGGCATGCCAGAAGAGAGCAAGAAATTTGCGCTCAAGAGATTTGAACTCAACAAAGGGGATACTCTCATCTTCGGTTCAGACGGCCGCGACGACGTAGAAATCAGCGGAGTCATTGATTCTGACGAACAGCGTTTTCTGCGTATCGTCGCCGATTCGAGAGGTGATATTCGCAAGATACCGGCCGGTATTGAGAAATATGGGCACCGGACGGACGACCTGTCGCTTCTCAGCATTCATTTTACCGGCGCATAGTTAGTCGCGGTGCGATTTAGTTGTGCGAAATGCATGCATCTTTGTACTGTTCGGCATCCGTGCCGACCCGGTACCGCAACCAAAAAAGACATTTAGTTAAGATTTCATTATCTGGTTGTGAGTATCTCGCATTCAGGATGACAGAATAAAGCTACGTTGGAATCTTGCCTGTAGAATTTTATTATGGATTAGAGCAAGGGAGAGACACAAATAGATGGCAACCAAGGAATATTTCATAGAAGGCTTTAATTGTGCCAAATGCGGTTCTGGAATAGAGGACAACTTGATCTGTTCGCGTTGCGGCACAGAGTACAGCAAAATTGCAATCAACCCTACTGGGCAGATAAAGCGATCATGGCCAAAGGAACAAGTGCTTAACACTGCTGTCTTACTGATTGTAGATATTTTGTTCGCAGTTGGCCCCTACATTCCCACAGTAATTGACTCGCGCCAACTGTTTCTTCTCATTGTTTCTGGCTTAATGCTTTCAATTGGCTCAGGTTGGTTTCAAAAGTTTTCCGTGATTCGGAAGGCGCGCCGCACGGGAGGACCAAAGTTGAAAATTCGGAAGATTACCGAATGCCGTAATTGCGGTGCTGTTGTTACTCCGAACCAGCGCATCTGCAATTATTGCGGAACACATCAATTTTTTGTTTTTCGCTATGCATGGGAATATGTCACGCATAGCAAGACTCTGCGAAAGGTCGCCCTCTATCCAGGAATGATGGTTCTGAGTTTCGGTGTTTTCTTGTATATTTATGCGAATCACCAAACCTTATCTGAAACCAGATTGGTCAAACTATCGCCAATTTGGATATTTGGATTCTTGTTTGGCTATTTTGGCTATACCGCAGAAATCTTCCTGACCCTATTCCACCATAAACAGGCAAGCAGTGTTTGGGAAGCATTCTATCGGTGGGCTAAGGATGGCAACCCCTTTTCTGTGTTCTATTTACCTGTTCCGATCCTTCCTTTTCGCAACCCGTTACTATTTGCCTGCTGGGGCAGCTTCGTATGGGTATTTGTGATCCATTATTTTTTCTTAGAAATTTTTCCCTCCTTGTGAGGATTTCGATGGTTTTCTTTCTAATCGCAGCTATCCCGGCCGCAGCCATCGGCCCTACGCGACGAAGATCGCGGACGGCGCGGTTCGACAAGCAGGTCTCCGCTTCGGAGCCTGTCGAGCCGTTGCTTTGGCGCGCCGCCGTGTAATAGTTAGTCGTGGCGCGCATAGTTAGTCGCGTGTACTGCTGACTTGCAAAATCTTGAATCGGTATTGCGTTCGGCCCATGAAATAGCCGATTTGCGGCTCCCCGCGCACCTTCAAATCGTCGCGCTCGGAAGCATTCGTCGCCTCACCGTTGTGGAAAAACCAAACCCCTTGGATTGTACGCTCGATCGCGGCGCTGAACTTCACCGTTGCATGAGCGCCAGTCTTCCCCAACGCCGACACTTCGAGCTTGCCGGTGTTCGTGAGTTCAAGAACGGGGTGCGGATTCATGACGCCATACGGCGCATGCGCGAGTAACTCCTCCCATAGAGGGATGCGCATTTTTTGTGTGTCGATTGAAAGCGGCGGAAAAAAATTCCGGTACGGGTCTTTTCTCTCTTCGTTTTCGCCAGAGGAAAATAGCGTCGGAGCAATCTCGAAAACAGCAGTCAGAAAATCTTGGATACATTCTTCGCTCACCGAAAACCCCGCCGCTTGCCGATGCCCGCCAAACTGCAACAAGTGTCCTTTGAGTGCGTCTAAGAGTGCGAAGACGTTTTCGTTGCGGAAGGCGCGGACAGAGCCTCGATAGCAATCCCCATCGGGCACGAGAACCAGCGCTGGCTTTGAAAATTGTTCGGCAATTTTCGACGCGATGAGGCCGGAGATACCTCGGTGAAACCCGGCGTGGTGTGCGACGGCAATAGCTCCCGTTTCCGAACGTGCGTCTAACGCTTCGCTCAAAAGATCTAACGAGTTTTGCGATGCTTCTTTGCGCCGGTCGTTGACTTGCGTCAATTTTGCAGCCGCCTTAGCCGCGTTCAAAGGGTCCTTTTCGAGAAGTGCATCGAGCGCGTCAGAAGCGCTCCCCATGCGGCCCGCTGCATTGATAACCGGGCAAAGGGTAAATCCCAAATCTTGCTCGGTAACGGCACTCGTCAAGTTGAGTCGTTTCAAAAGAGCAAGTAACCCCATCGGCAAAGTTTGCTGCGCGCGCACAATCGCGCTCAACCCTTCTTTAATTAGAATTCGATTGTCTGCATAAACAGGCATCATGTCTGCAACAAGCCCAATGGCCGCGAGAGGTAGATAAGTACGCAGAATCGCGTATGATTTTCTAAAGCTCGCAGATTGCACTGCGTTAAAAATTTCTGTTGGCGAAAAAGCCTGCGGTACCTTCTGATAAAAGCGCCACAAGCGCGCCATGTCCAAATTTTCACGCGCGCTGTGCGCAAAGATGGCTTCGAGGTTGTGGTGTTTTTCGTCTGTGGGATTAACCCCGAGAACGTAGGTTCGGTTTGAGTGTGCGGCATTTTCTTCGACACGCACGCCGTTCCTCAGAAAGACTTTGCCTTTTGCAGTTTCTATCGAAACGGTCTCATTATACTCGCGGCTAAACGAATAGAGAAACGCTTGAATAAATCGAACGCAGATTGCCGCTGTGCAATAGTCTCGCAAGAAGTCTAAATCCGCCGCAAGCTTAGGGTTAATGAACGCCTCAACCGACGGGTAATCGTTTGAACTTTCAGGGATGAAGTGGTGGTCGATGACGATAATCTTGCAGCCGGTTTTTTCCTTTATGTAAGCGAGTTCGTTTTTGTTCGACGAGCCACAGTCGAGAGTAAAAAGCAAGGTGGGTTTTTCGGCGATAATGCGCTCGGCAACCTCGAACGTCACACCGTACTTGTCTTCTTCACGCGGCACAAGACTTGTCAGTTCATGCGCTTCGAGTTTGAGTTGATCGCGAAAAAATAAATGGAGCATCGCTGTCGAAGTCACTCCGTCGGCGTCGCGGTCGCCATAGAGCACAATTTTTTTCTGTGCTTCTTTCTCGACGCACGACCGCACGCAGTTGACCGCTTCGGCCATGAAGGGGAATGCAAAAGGGCTCTTCGCTAAGTGGATTGTCGGCACGAGATAGCGCAGAGCGTGTTGGCGCAGCGCATCTTCTGAGAGCGCACCTTCTGTATAAGTCTTCAGTCTTTCCAGAAAGCGCGAGTAGACGGTTTCAGCAAAAGGAGAGGGTCTGTCTGTCGTGAATCGGTACCACTCTTGCATGTGGTCGCTTATTGCATGACGGTAACGCCGGAGTGTTTTGCGCCGCGTTCGATTTCAAGTTGTGTGCAATGGATATCTCCGTTGAGTTTTGCTTGAGTGCTTAGAGAAACGAGATCTGCTTGCAAGACATTGCCCTGCATCTGGCCTTCGAGAGCGAGTTCGCGTGCGGTGACGTTGGCTTCAATTTTAGCTTCTTTTGCAATGTGCGCCTTGCCTTTCGTGGTGAGGCTGCCAGCAAAATGGCCTTCGATAACAATGGTATGGTCTGCTTCGAGCGACCCTTTGAAGATCATATCGTCTGTGATTGTCGTGATTTCTGATTTTTCGGCCATGTAGTTATCTCTAAAGAACACTTATGCAAGTGAAATAGCGTAACAAGTATTTTTCTAAAAATCTTGACAAACTGCACTTCGACTTTAAGCGAACCCTCGAATAAAAATTTGATTATGGAGGCTTTATGGGAGATGAAAATGATTCTTATAGCGAAGTGACAACCGAGTCGTGGGGCAGTCGCCTCATGGGTTCGATCAAAGGAGTCGGAGTTGGCTTTCTACTCATCCTTGCGTCGGTCATTCTGCTGTGGTGGAACGAGGGACGCTCGGTAAAAACTTACAAGAGCTTGAAAGAAGGCAAGGGACTGACCGTCGAGGCCAAAGCCGATAGCGTGAACGCTTCTTTAGAGAATAAACTGGTCCACGTGTCGGGGCATGTTACGACAGACGAAACTTTGGTCGACCCCGTGTTCTATGTTTCTGCTGCGAAGGCGTTGTCTTTTCGTCGCACGGTAGAAATGTACCAATGGCAAGAACACTGCACGTCCGAGTCAGAAAAGAACCTCGGCGGCAGCAAGACCACGACGACGAAGTGTACGTACGACAAAGCATGGGCAGATAGCATAGACTCAAGCAAATTTAAGAAGCCTAAAGGGCATCAAAACCCCGAAATGCTTTACAAGTCTATGTCGCGGGTAACAAAATCGGCGAAACTGGGTGCGTACAGGCTTCCTCAGGATTTGACTTCTTCACTTTCAAACTATACGGCTTTAGATATTGACGATACGGTTGTCAGAGCCGCCAAAGCTGTAACAGGTAAACCTGCAACCAAAACCTCCGACGGTATATTCCTTGGTTTGAATCCAGACAAACCCGCACTCGGCGATTATCGGGTGAAATTTGAGGTCGTTCGACCTACCGATGCGAGTGTAATCGCGAAACAAACGTCGGATACCTTCAGCGCATACCAAACGGAAGCCGGCGGAACAATCTCGATGATCTCGGAAGGGATTGTCAGTGCAAAAGATATGTTCACGAGCGCTGAAAAGGCGAACGCGACAATTACGTGGATTTTGCGTTTGGTCGGCTGGTTGGCGATGACCGTTGGCTTTTCTATGCTCTTGAAACCTTTTGTCACCCTGCTCGATGTAGTCCCTTTTTTGGGTAGCATTATGGGGTTTGGCGTAGGTTTGGCTTCGGGCGTCACCGCGTTTGCAATTTCATTGCTGACAATTGCACTGGCATGGCTTTTCTATCGACCCATACTCTCGCTTATCTTGTTTGCGATCGCTGCGGCCATCGTCTACTTTTTCAAGATGCGCGGAGCAAAAAAGAAGGCCGAGGCGGTTTAACCGCCTCCCAACAAACCACTATTTTACTTGTACGCGCGTTTTTCGTACCTTCTTTGGCTTGATGTCTTCTGCGCCAACGCGGCAATCCCTCAAGATTTCTGTCCCTGCAAGCACAGCCAACTTGGGCCCGGGTTTTGATATTTGGGGGATTGCTCTCAACCTGCGTAATGAATTTGTGTGCGATAGAGTCGACCGCAAAGATGGCTCGCTCAAAGTGTCGCTCTTGAGCGCAGACTCGACGACCGTGCCCGCAAATTCACTCCCCAAAAAAGTGGGCGACGACAACCTATTTGTAAAAGCATACCAATACCTCTTCAAAAAGTCCGGCCAAGAGCCGCTCGCGTGGGATGTCCAAGTGCTTGTGCGGGTGCCTTTCAGCCGAGGGCTTGGTTCTTCGAGCACCGCCATCTTGGCAGGGCTCACTCTTGCAAACGAAACGCTACGACGCGAGTTCCGCATGGCTTACCGTATCGAGCAAATTCTTGAATTTGCGCTCGAGTTTGAGCCACACCCCGACAACCTCACGGCGGCACTTTACGGCGGGTGGAATCTCTGCATGCCGCTCACCGGGACGAAGCTGGAAACCGATGCAACGCAAAAAACAGGGCCGTCGTTCTATCACATCCCGATGTCGATTAAAGCTCCGCTAAAAATTGTGGGAATTATCCCGGAACGCGAATTAGAAACGCGAGAGTCGAGGCAACTCCTCCCCGTCAATATTTCGCGTAACGACTTAGTCTTCCAAACGTCGCGTGTCGCTTCGCTCGTCTATCTCTTGCAGCAAGAGGTCTTGAGTACCGCTGAAAAAGCCGCGTTTCGTATTGTTATGGAAGACCGCATCCACACCGAACAGCGCGCACAATTCATACCCGGCATGTTCGATGTTTTTGAAGATTGGTATCGAGAAGGGGCGTTGGGTTGTTTTCTCTCGGGCGCGGGTTCGACTCTCCTTGCATTTTGGCCGCAAGAGATCGATACTCAATCGATTGATTTGACGCGAAGATTAAAAGAGAAAAAAGTCGCATCGCTTCAGCGGGAGTTTCAAGTCGACCGACAGGGTTTAATGGTGTTGACATAGTGACGCATAGGCACAAGATACGTCCTTATGGAAAGAAGAGACATAATACCAAGGTCTTTGCAAGGTATTAACCCCCTCAGCGTATGCTTCTCTTTGAAGTGTAAATCCCATAAATTAAATCTCCAGTTTTTCCGCAAACATCCGAGAATAACCTATGCGGCATAATCCACACCTCATCGCCGTACTGCAAGACAACTTGCGGCAACTGCGCGAGCGCCACAACGTCGTGGGGCTCAAAACTGGAACGGAAATTGAAGATATGGATGCGCATGAAATTGCGCTCATGAATGAGATTTGCGTGGGTGCGGGTCTTACGCTCTCTGTTAAAATTGGCGGGCCCGAAGCGCGGCGCGATATGCGCGACTGCCTGTCGATTGGCGTCGATGCAATTTTGGCTCCCATGGTGGAGACGGTCTATGCTCTGGTAAACTTTGTCGATACGGCAAAGATGATAATGAGCGAAGCCGGCAAGAAGGCACGCCTTGCGATGAACTTAGAAACCGCGACGACCGTGCAAAACCTCGACTCGATGATTGCAACGAATGCCTTTGCGGAACTCAGTCAAGTGACTATTGGCCGGGGTGATTTGAGCAAGAGCATGAACTTGACCGTCGACGACGAAGAGGTGCTTACCGTGACGCGGCACACTTTGGCGCGTCTCAATAGACAGCACAAAGTGACCTCGGTTGGTGGCGGACTGAGCGTCCAAAACATCGGTCAAATGGCTGAAATTTTACCCGCTGCGCGGTTTAATACGCGGCATGTCGTATTTGAAAATTGCGAGGTCTTCGGGCGTAACGCGGCACAGAACTTAACCGAGGGTCTTTATTTTGAGCAGGCTCTTTACGAAGCGATGGCGCAGATGAACCCAGCGCGCGAAGCGTTTTATCGCGGACGCAATCGCCAATTAGAAGAAAGACTTCCCGTCCTAAGAATCAGACGCACAGCGGTGTCGTGAACGAAAAGAAGAGCGCCGCGCCTCGGGTCGCCATCGTGGGCGGCGGGTATGGTGGTGTTGCGGTAGCTATCGAACTCAACCGTTTGGGTTTGAAGCATGCGGCAACTCTTTTCGATGCCAGGCCGGTGCATCAAAAATTAACGCAGTGGCATAAACTTGCACGAGGCCGCATGGCCGAGCGTTACGAAGTCCCCTTTACGGATTTATCCCGAAGGTTCCATTTTGATTTCAAGCGCGAGCATATCGACATCGAAACGCTTCTAAAGAGCGGTGCCGAGTCTTTAGGCAGCCCTTTCGATTTTGTCGTGATTGCACAAGGCTCTCAATCGCCTTCGCCGCCCAACGGGGTTATTGACTTAGATTCGCTCCGTGACAAAATCGCCGTGCAAAACGCTTTTCGTATCGTTCGCCATAAGAATATTTTTGTCGTGGGGGGTGGCCCTACGGGTGTTCAATTTGCGTTTGAGTTTGCAGAGCGACAAAATCGTGTCACTCTCATCGAAGCGCGCGACAGGCTTCTACCTTCGTTTGACAATGCGCTCAGCGAAATTGCGCTCAGAGAAGCGGCGAGTTCACAAATCGACGTGCGTCTGGGTTCGGAGTTTCTCGCGTTCCAAGAGGGAGTGCTGCGTTTGAGAGAAGGCGCAATCGTTCGCGAAGAACGTGCAGATATGGTGCTCTTTGTTCCGGGTGTGCGCTCGACGCCGTCTTTCGTCTGTGACGTTCATGGACGCATCGAAGGCATCGCGCACAAAAATTTTTATGCAGTGGGCGATAATAGTTATTTCAGCGGGCCGGGTCTCAACAGCAAGAGCGGGCAAGCCGCTGTGCGCAAGGGGCAGCATGTCGCCCGCGCAATCCGAGCGGCAGTTGAAGGTAAGGAAATCCCCCCTTATACCTATGCTGAAATCGGGTATTTTGTTTCGCTCGGTTCCAAAGAAGCTGTGGGGTATTTGTTGTCGCAGAAGACAACGTTTTCAGGGCGTGCAGCGCTTGCGATGAAAGAAGTTGTCGAGCAGCAGTACAATCTCTTCTTGCGCGGGTTTAACGTCTATTTGTGAAATTTTGCGAGTTTAGGCTAAACTCCTACGCAAAGTGGAGAGCGCAAACCACACGCACATTCTCTCGACTTTCCAAGAACTCGGCAAGCCAAGTATCGAGACATTTTTCTTGAAACGCATCGAGTGCCAGCGCGTTAAAATTTTCTGTAAAGGGGGAGTGATCCCTCTTTCGGCGCAAAATCTCGAGCGGACGAGTCACTTCGTGTGACGGCGCAAAGAATTTTCCTTGAGCGTCAAAGAGTGCAGGAAAAACCGAGCCACGGCGTTGAACGAGCATGAAGAGAGCGGGGTCGTCTCTCTCGCGTTTGACGCGACTGCGGAATCCCTGCCGCAGGCGTTTGAGTTCCGCTTGGCGCTCTTCGCTCAAGCGAACCAGATCATCCAAAACTCCGCTCGTCTCGATGTCTGTCGCTTTGCTCACAAAATCCATCGCGTCGCCGAGGTCGAGGTCGGTTTTCTCGAAGGCTCTCAAAGCCTCGCCCAACGACGCGAGTTTCACAACTTCGCTCCCTTGTGGCATAAGAACAGGCAATGCAGCGAAAGATTGATGCTCTCGGTTGCGTTGGTCGAGTCTTTTGTGCCAAGCTCCTGCGTGGCGCAGTTCTGGATCGAACATGGTGTCTGGCAGAAAATTATAGATCACAAGGTCGCGCACCTCGTGCCAAGGGCGCATGAGGCGGCCCATACGCTGCGCAAGCTGTAGAATCGACCACGGTAAATCGTAGTTCACAAGAATACGCGCATCTTGCAGATTGAATCCTTCAGAAATAGCTTCTGAAGCGATGAGG
>CAUJII010000200.1 GCA_963205035.1 Spirochaetota bacterium | reverse complement strand
TACGTCAACTCATCGGGAGAACGCAAGGGGGCTTTCAATCTCACCGTTTCGTTTAGTGCAGTCACTCCACAAGTGCCGGGCTCCCCTCTTACAGGTGGAGGGACATCGGGCGGAGCTGACGGCGTCGTTACGGTAACGGGTGACGATACACCCGCAGACATCAAAGCCACGGGCAAAGTTCTCCATCCAACAAGACAGCTTATCTTAGACACCGCACGCACGTATGTGGGGCGTGTGAGCGACTTGGGCGGCTCGGGCGGCTTCAAACTGGGCTGGACTCTTCTCAAAGATATCTACGACACTTCATACCACACGAATGTTTTTACTTGGGGTCAGATGGCTATCGATGGGATTAAACTCCCTTACAAAAAAATTAACTCATGGTGCGGTATTTTTGCGGTGGCGATGGTGCGCAAGGGCGGAGTCGACGCCGCGAATTGGCAAACCGGTGTAGGTCCCAAGGGCATCGCAAGCTCTTGCCGCGCCAATGACGGCAACTTCACGCCGGGAGATATTTTGGTGATGAAGGGCTCGCTGGTGCACCATAACTTGTTTGTCTCCAAAAAAACCGACGGCTCGATGACGACTATCGATGGGAACCAGATTAACCAGACAATTACGCTGCGCACGAATTTGAAAAGCGCAGACGTTCTCTGTTACTACACGCCGATCGCCGAAAAGTACGTCGATCCTTGATGGAGTGCTCCAGCGAGTTCTAAGGAGTTTAGACTTAGAACTCGCATAAGCGTTGCGAAGGCCGGTTTTTTCTGCGCTCAGCCCACGCCCTCGGTAAGTTTTAGATTCTTTTAATAGTTTACGATACGCTCGAAACTTTGTTCTTTAGCCTCGTGAACAAATGTATATTAAAATGGACGCTAATTTTTGTAATAACTATTACAAATTTCGTCTTCGCAGAAAAAAGCACAGCGCGATTTGAAGCCCCCGGACTCGGGACCGCAGAACCCATTTCTGTACGCGATCCCAACCCTCGCATGGACGCCACGGCGTTCGGCTTAGGCACCGGGATGTATGGGAACCTCGGCATCTTGGGCGGGCACTTGCAAATTGCAGCAGCCGATTGGTTGCGCCTTTCGGGTGGCATCTCGGGTGCGCTACCTGGCGACCAAGTCACAGGACAATTTGCGCTTTCCAATTACCGCTTCCTTTGGCAATTTACGGGCGGCCTCATCTTCACCGCGTCTCAGGCGTACAGAGGTTTCTTGCGCCCTTACACAGCTCTTGAACTGACATACTACTACGACGCGGGGTTTAAGGCGGGCGGCCTCAACGGTTCGTTCCGAGTGGGTCTCGATCTCTACATGACCGAAGATTACAGTGTCTACATCGAAGGTGGAGTCATCGCACCCTTCATGCGCGACACACAGGCGCCGCAACTCGGTAGTGCAGTCACAGGCATCGGCGCTCGAGCGTATTTCTAAACAGCACGGGCATAACCTGTGAGCCTTCTCGACATTGCAGTTCTCGTCGCCTATTTTATTCTGCTGCAAGTCGTCGGGTTTGGTGTCGGGCGAAAAAAAACACAGGCCGTGGGATTTCTCTCGGGAGACCAAGCGTTGCCGTGGTGGGTTGTCTCTGCATCGATTGTCGCGGCTGAAACAAGCTCTCTCACTTTTATCTCGATCCCAGGTCTTGCTTACACAGGAAACTTGGCCTTTATGCAGTTGGCGTTTGGTTTTGTCGTCGGCCGCATCATCGTCGCGTTTGTTCTCTTGCCGGCATACTTCAAGGGCAATATCGAAACGGTGTATGAATTTCTGGAAAAACGTTATAGCGTCTCCATGCGCAAGATGGCGGCATTTCTTTTTCAGATAACGCGCCTCTTGGGTACGGGTGTGAGGCTCTACGCGACGGCTTTGCCTCTGAGTTTAATCACCGGGTGGTCGATCACTACGTCGATTTTCATCTTCACGCTTTTAACTCTTCCCTATCTTGTTTTCGGCGGGCTGCGCTCTGCAATGTGGGTCGAGTTTATTCAAACGGGGGTTTACCTCGCGGGCGCCGCAGCTGCTGTGTGGGTGCTCCACGCGAGCGGCGCTTCGCTTCTTGCGGCACCCGCCTATAAATTTGAATTTCTCTCGATGGGTTGGGAAAAGGGATGGGCTTCTTTTTTCACAGAGCCTTTCCATATCACGGCAGGACTCGTGGGTGGCGCGCTCCTCGCAATCTCTTCGCACGGCACAGACCAACTCATCGTGCAAAAAGCGCTCGCGTGCCGCAACGTGCGCGACGCGCAGAAGGCGATGATCACAAGCGGCATTCTCGTCGATTTGCAATTCTTACTTTTTCTTCTGATTGGCGTGTGGCTCTTTGTTTTTTTTCAAGGCGCGCCGTTTAGCACACCCGATAAAATCTTTCCAAAATTCATCATTGAGAATCTACCGCAAGGGCTCATCGGTTTGGTTCTTGCCGCCATCTTTGCCACAGGGCAATCGACGCTATCTGCAACGATTAGCTCTTTAGCCTCCTCGACGATGCTCGATCTTTTCCCGCGTTTTGCAAAAGAGAACCCTGAAAAAAGCGTTTTCGTCTCTCGCCTTCTCTCGCTCGCTTGGGCTGCAGCGATTGTTGCGATCGCGTTTATTTTTTCCGATGAGAAAAATCCTGTGGTTGTCATTGGACTAAAACTCGCGTCGATTCTGGCCGGTGGCATCGTCGGCCTTTATGCGATGGCTTTTTTCAGAATCTCTTCGCGCGTTGCGTTTGTGGGATTTACCGCATCTGCAGCGGGTATGTCTCTCGTTGCGCTATTTACTCCCCTCGCATGGACGTGGTATGTTCCGGCGGGGTTCTTGATTTGTGTGGGAGTAAGTTTCGTTAGTTTACAGCTGCGCCGCTTACCGATTCCATTCTTCCGCCGACTTTGAAAAGCGCATACTTTTCCGCACCCAAGAGATCTCCAACGTCTTTTAGGAGCGCTTTGTCGTACTTGACGCAGAAGCTCG
The DNA here is from genome assembly GCA_963205035.1 of Spirochaetota bacterium. Classification (GTDB taxonomy): domain Bacteria; phylum Spirochaetota; class Leptospiria; order Turneriellales; family Turneriellaceae; genus Turneriella. The sequence continues at coordinate 19,129 of CAUJII010000200.1, read as the reverse complement.
AATGCGCCTTGATCGACTGCAACGGCCCGCCTTCTGCTTCGCGCCAATAAAGGTAAACGGGGTTAGTCCCCGAATACTTGCGCAGCGTGACTTTGACTTTGCCGATAATCGTTTCGAGCTGCGAGCTCGTCTTCACATTCAAATAAAGGTGGAGCGATTTTTCGATCCGCTCGACAAATTTCTCTTCGGGCACAATGCCTGCAAGCGCATAGTTCATCGTCGTGATTTCCTCTGTGCGGAATGCCTGCACGCGGATGTCGAAGACCGCGCATGTGTTTTCGACGATTTGAGCTTTGATTTGCTCGTAGAGGTTTGGGAAAATGCGGACTTCAATCTGTCCGGTCCGGTCTTCGACTTTGAGAATGTAAAACGCGCCGCGCTTCGAGGTAACCGTGCGGACTGAATCGATAACTGCCATCACGGAGACGCGCCGCTCTTTGGATTGCCCGTCGTCTAAGTCGGTAATCTTGACGAGCCGCATGTGCTCTGCCGCGCTCTGGAATCTGTCGAGCGGGTGCGATGTTAGATAGAGCCCCAGAGTTTGTTTTTCTTTGAGAAGTTTTTCTACGTCGGAAAATTCTTTTGTGTTAGGGATTTGCAACCGCGCCGCCTCTTCACCGCCTCCAAAGAGCGAGGTTTGTCCCGAAGATTTATCGAGCTGCGCCTGCGCGGCAAAGCGTAAAATCTCCTCGCTCGACTGCATCACTGCAGCGCGCGTAAATCCCAAGGAGTCCATGGCACCCGCGCATGCCAGCGCATCCAAAAGGCGACGATTCATCGTTTTGGAGTCGAGGCTTTCGACAAAATCTGCAAGCGAAGCGAAACGCTTTCCCAAGGCTTTGCGCGCTTGGACGATTGCCTTCGCAGGCGCTTCACCCAAACCTTTGATTGCCAAGAGACCAAAACGCATGCGCCGCTCGTCCAAAATCGTAAAGTACACATCCGATTCGTTGACGTCGGGAGGCAAGACTTCGATACCCAATTCATGCGCATGGTGGATGTATCCGATGATTTTGTCGGTGTCGCCGATGTCGGCATCCATCGAAGCTTTCAAAAACTCGATGGTGTAATTTGTCTTGAGGTACGCCGTTTGGTATGTGATGAGTCCGTAAGCCGCCGAGTGCGATTTATTAAAACCGTATTTTGCGAACTCCGCCATGTTGTCGAAAAGCTCCGACGCCCAATTTTCGTTGTAACTCTGCGCCTTTGCACCCGCGACAAACTGCGCTTTCATTTTCTCCATCACGTCGAGTTTTTTCTTTCCCATCGCCTTTCTAAGCGTATCCGCTTCGGCAAGAGAGAAGCCGCCCACAATTTGCGACGCGAGCATGATCTGCTCTTGGTAGACGAAAGTCCCGTAGGTGTCTTTCAAGATGGGTTCGAGCGATGCGTGGGGATACTCGACGCGTGTTTCACCGGTCTTACGTTTAACGTAGCTTTCTGTCATCCCCGACTCTAAAGGGCCGGGCCGGTAGAGCGCCACAATCGCGACAATGTCTTCGAAGACTTTGGGTTTTGCCTGCATGAGGAGCTTTGTTAGCCCCGTCGATTCGACTTGAAAGATGCCGCGTGTTTTGCCCTGCGTCAGGAGTTGGTATGTTTTCGCGTCGTCTAAGGGGAGCTTCGCCATGTCGAGGTCGACACTGCGGCGTCTCTTAATCTCTTTGACGCAAGTGTCGATGATGGTGAGGTTCTTGAGCCCCAAAAAATCCATCTTGACCAAACCCACTTTGGGGAGAAGTGTCATGTCGAATTGTGTCACAATCGAATCGGTTTTAGAGTCTTTTGCAAGCGGCACAATTTCATCTAAAGGCTGCGGTGCGATGACGACCCCTGCCGCGTGTTTTCCCGAATTGCGCGGCATTCCTTCGAGCGTTTGCGCAATCGCATAAAGCTCGCGCTCTTTCTCGCCCTGCTCCAAATATTTTTTTACCTCGGGCGCGGCGGCGACAGCGTCTTTGAGAGAGATACCCGGAGTGTCGGGTAAATTTTTAGAAAGCGCGTTGATAAGTTGGTAGTCGATCCCCAAGACGCGTGCAACATCTTTGATGACTGCTTTGGCGGAAAGCGTGCCGAACGTAATAATTTGCGAAACGTGGTCTTCGCCGTATTTATCGACGACGTAACGGATGACTTCTTCGCGGCGGTCGCGGCAGAAGTCGACGTCGATATCGGGCATCTCTTTGCGCGATGGGTTTAAGAAACGTTCAAAAAGCAAGTCATATTTGAGCGGATCTAAATCGGTGATGCCGAGAGAATACGCGACAAGCGAACCAACGGCGGATCCCCTGCCGGGCCCCACGGGTATTCCGTTTTTCTTGGCGTAGTTAATGAAATCGGCGACAATCAAGAAATAGCCTTCAAACCCCATGTCCTTAATAACGCCGAGTTCGTACTCGAGTCTTTCGCGGTGCTTTGCCGACACCTGCCCTTCAAACCGGCGCGAGAGCCCTGCGATGGTCTCTGCGGTGAAATAATCGCCCAAAGCCATTGTAGGAGGAATCTGAAAATCGGGCAAGAGCGGCGAACCGAACTCAAAATCGAAATTGCACATCGATGCAATTTCCTGCGTGTTGTGGAAAGCCTGAGGCAGCTCGGGAAAAAGTCGCGCCATTTCCTCGGGGCTCTTGACATAGAACTCGTCGTTGAAACCGAACTCCAAGGGATCGGTAATCTTCTTGTTCATTTGAATGCGCAGCATGACCTCTTGCGCCTTCTGGTCTTGCCGCGTTAAGAAGTGGGAGTCGTTGGTCAGCACGAGAGGGATGTCGAGCCTCTTGGATAACTCCACCGCGCCCTTTGCCACCTCGATTTGTTCGGGGATGCCGTGGTTTTGGATTTCGAGAAAGAAATTTCCTTTGCCAAAAATTTCGTTGAGGCGACCGGAAAGCTCCGCCGCTTTTTCTGTTTGACCACGGTAGAGGAGACGGTTCACCTCGCCTGCGAGACATGCCGTCGTGCCGATGAGTCCTTCGCTATGCGCAGCCAAGAGCTCGTAGTCGATGCGCGGTTTGTAGTAGAGGCCTTCGGTGTACGCTTTGGACGCAAGTTTTATTAAATTCTTGTAACCGTCTTTATTTTTCGCCAGAAGAATGAGGTGGTATGCACGCCCATCGACCAAGTCTTCTTGGTTGCGTTTTTCAAATCGACTGCCGGGCGCAACGTACGCTTCGTAACCGATGATGGGTTTGACTCCCGCCTCTTTCGCCGCTTCGTAAAACTCAATCGCTGCGAACATATTGCCGTGGTCGGTGACGGCGACTGAGTTCATGCCCAGCTCTTTGACCTTCTTTACTAAATCTTTTGGGCGGATTGCTCCATCCAAGAGAGAATACGTCGAGTGGAGATGTAAGTGCGTGAAATCCATAGCTAAGAGGTAAGCCTTCGCGAAAGCCGTCCACACAGAGTGGGACTTTTGCAAGGTAGTCTCAACGTTCAAGAATGGGACATAACGTCAGTCAAAAAACGGTTCGAGTTTAGGCGTAGCTGCAGTCGTTTTGCGCTTTCTGGACTCTCTAAATTCTATCTTCTGTCCTCTCTATGGCAGGTCACAGCAAGTGGAAAAACATCCAGCACCGTAAAGGCGCGGCGGATGCAAAGCGCGGGGCGGTTTTTACAAAACTCGCAAAAGAAATTATGGTTGCCGCAAAGTTGGGTGGCGGCGACGAAAATGCAAACCCTCGGTTGCGCACGGCAGTCATCAAGGCGCGGCAGAATAGCATGCCGAAAGACAACATCGAGCGGGCGGTCAAAAAAGGCACGGGCGAGCTCGAAGGCGTAACGTACGAAGAAGGCGTCTACGAGGGATATGGCCCCGGCGGCATTGCTATTATGGTCGAGGTATTGACCGATAAAAAATCGCGGACTGTCCCCGAGCTCAAGAGCCTCTTCAAAACAAATGGCGGCACGATGGCCGAGGCTAACGCTGTTGCATACCTTTTCGATAAGAAGGGACTCATCTTGGTCGAAGGCGAAAACATCACCGAAGACGCTATCATGGAAATCGCACTCGAAGCAGGCGCGGAAGACATTGAAAAAGATGATGAAAAAGTTTTCGCTGTCAAGACTGCAGTCAACGATTTCCACGCCGTCCTCGGCGCCATGGAGCCGCAGTGCACAGCCAAGGGCTTCAAAATTATTGAATCGAGCTTGCGCTACATTCCGCAGACGACAATCACGCTCGAGGGCGAGAAAGGAAAAGAGGCACTAGAACTGATTCAAGCGCTCGAAGATAACGACGACGTGCAGAATGTCTACTCGAATTTAGAAATCACCGACAACCTCGTCGAATAGAAAAGTTGAGAGCGGCGCGGAGTCTTATTACGCGCGCCGAGGATTTCGCGGCAGGTTCACCGTTTAGTATTCAGCGGCGTTATTGGTAAAGAACACACCGCTCTCCTCGTCGCAGTTCCACACAGTCTATTGTGTTTTTGCGCCATCCACAAAATACATCGGTAGCGGGCCCTTCCCTTTCACGGGGATGTCGCCTCGGTACGTACACACGAATTTTTTTTGGATGAGCGCGTGTGTTTGCGTAGACGTATTAATACGCCCTGGTTCGCCCGCCGCTTCGAGTCTACTGGCAGTGTTGACGGTATCTCCCCACACATCGTAGATAAATTTCTTGCGACCGATAACTCCCGCAACGAGACGCCCCGTGTGCATACCCACGCGAATTTTCCAGAAACGCGGATTTTGTTCGCGGCGCGCTTCGACATACTGAATAATTTCGTGTGCGGCTTGAACGCACTTGGCCGCGTTATCTTCCAAATCTTGCGGAACTCCGCCCGCGAACATATACGCATCGCCAATCGTCTTGAGTTTCTCGAGTCCATATTTGTCGATGATCGCGTCGAAAGCGGAAAAGCAATCGTCTAAGTCGCGCAGAAGGTCTGCGGGATTGCGCGACTCGGAGCTCGCCGTAAAACCCACGAAGTCGGTAAAGACGACCGTCACCGAATCGTGCTCGACCGGTTCGACAACCCCAGTGCGTTTGAGCTCTTCGGCAATCGGCTTGGGTAAAATATTGAGGAGCAAATTCTCCGATTGGCTGCGCGCCTTTTCGAGAGCTATTTCACCGCGCAAGTTGCCCCAGTAAAAATACATACACTGCGCCCCGAGCGTAAAATAGACCGCCCCGCCGGTTAAGTACCTCACGATTTGCGCAGTGTCAGGCTCGACAGGAACAAAAGGAGTTGTGTGCGCCTGGATATACTGGATGAGCAAATACTCGATCATGAGTATTGCTAAAGCCGGAATAATCAATATCTTCTGGTATCTATCGACAACGAAAAAAATTCCGACGAACGCAGCGTAGAAAAATTGTTCCAGGCCCGCGTCTTTGCCGAAGAGGATGCTTAAGATAAAAAGTTGTACAACGACTGTAAGAAAGAAGAGTATTTTTGCGAGCGTGTGCGCTTTGAGGTAATTGAGAAAAATTACCGTGCTGTAGATGCTCGTAAAAATTAATCCGCCTGCGAGAAGAATGGGATCGATGTCGACGTGCAAGTAAAGATAGACAAAAGGATATGGAAGCGAGACGAAGATAACCACGAGCGCGTAAACATTCGTGTTGACGACGTAGCGTCGTCTGTGCTGGTCGAGATCTGCTCCGGCGTTTATTATAGAGCGGAGCAAAGCGAACATTCCCAACGCTTGCAGAAAGATTGGACGCGTCAAGTGTGAATAACAATACACCTTATGAAAGAATTTGATCTCGTCATTATCGGCGGCGGCCCCGCCGGTTATGTTTCAGCCATCCGCGCAGCGCAGCTCAAGATGAAGGTTGCCATCGTAGAAAAGCGCGCAACGCTCGGGGGCACCTGCCTCAACGTCGGATGTATTCCCTCGAAGGCACTCTTAGACTCGTCGGAGCACTACGAGAACGCGCTCAAAAATTTTTCAGCGCACGGCATTTCTGTAAAAGATGTCAAGATAGATGTGGCACAGATGGTGGCGCGCAAAGACAAGGTCGTTTCAGAGGTAACGAGCGGCGTCGATTTCTTAATGAAGAAAAACAAAATCGAGCGCTTCTTAGGCACGGCCTCCCTTCAGAGCGCTACCGAGGTTCTCGTTGCCGACGCCTCGGGCAAGGCTATTGACACCCTTAAAGCGAAAAAAATCATTATCGCGACGGGTTCGGTGCCGGTCGAGCTGCCAACCGTGCCGGTGGACGGCGTAACAGTTATTACATCGGACCACGCGCTTTCGCTAACGAAAGTGCCGAAGCACCTCATTGTCATCGGCGCAGGTGTCATCGGTTTGGAACTGGGCTCCGTGTGGCGTCGGTTGGGAGCAAAGGTGACCATCGTCGAATTCCTTCCTCGTCTGTTTCCTTCATGCGATAGACAGATGGCAAACCTCGCGCAACGCCTTTACGAGCAGCAGGGTCTGGAATTTCTATTTGAACACAAGGTGGAGAAGGCGGTCACTTCGACTGCCGGTTCGGCTGCGCTCACCGCAGGGCTCAGTGACCGCACTTCGACTCCGCTCAGTGACCGCAAAGCGGTTGTCACGGTGAAAACACCCACAGGCGAAACGAAAACTCTCGAAGGCGATGTAGTTCTCTGCGCGATTGGGCGCAAACCGCTGACAGAGGGCTTGGGTCTCGACAAGGTCGGCATAAAACTCACCGAGCGCGGACGCATAGCTGTGGATTTCCATAGCTATCAGACGAACGTGCCGAATATTTTTGCGATTGGCGACGTCATCGACGGTCCGATGCTCGCGCACAAGGCGATGGAAGAAGGCGTCGCGGCCGTCGAAGTCATGGCGGGGCAAGCGGGCCATGTCAATTACGGCGCGATACCGGGGATTGTCTACACTCACCCTGAAGTTGCGTGGGTAGGCATGGGTGAAGAAGAGCTCAAAGAAAAAGGTATCGAGTACAAAGTCGGGCGCTCATTCTTCAAACCCAACGGCCGGGCAAAAGCGATGATGGAAGGCGATGGCCAACTCAAACTCTTAAGCGACAAAAAAACAGACCGCCTCTTAGGTGCGTTCATCGTGGGGGCTCGCGCTTCGGAACTCATCGCCGAACTGACGCTCGCGATGGAATTCGGTGCCTCTGCAGAAGATGTCGCACGGACATGCCATGCACACCCGACGCTTTCGGAAATTATTAAAGACGCAGCAGAGAATAACGGCGGCTGGGCTATCCACCAATAGCCTGGCGAAACCGGCCCATAACCGCTGCGACGCTTTCGACCGCGTCGATTCCTTCGACCGAACGCCCGGCCTGAAAATAATTTTCATACGGGTTATCTTTCGTGATAGAACGCTTAAGCGAGAAAAGTGAAGCCGCCGAATAAGCCATGCGTGCTAAATGTTTCAAGTTGCGGTCTTTAAGTAAGAACTTCTCAATGGGATTTACATCGGTTCCAACTCTTTTTACGTAGGGCGTGTTGATGACAGCAGCGGGCACGCCGCTCAGCTTTTCTGTCATGACAATGTCTTGAGCTTTCGCGTCGACAATCGCTTGCTTGTACGCATCGCCTGCACTGCACTCATGCGTTGCAATGAAGCGCGTTCCCATTTGCACTGCCGCGTGCCCGGCATCGAGCTCCTCCTTGAAACCTAGCGCCGTGCTGATGCCTCCTGCGGCGACAAGAGGCAGGCCAAATTCTTGCATGATTGAAAGGAGTTCGTTCGATGGGAGCGATCCCGCATGACCGCCTGCCGCTTTGTTGACGAGGATGAGTCCGTCGACGCCCGCAGCAACCGCCTTTTCTGCAAAGCGGCGTTCGGTGACATCGTGGTACACAATGCCGCCGGCACGCTTCACCTTTTCGACAACCCAGCGCGGGTCGCCCAACGATGTGATGAAAAAACGGACACCTTCGTCGAGCGCAACGTCCAACCAATCGACTGCGCGACGAAAAAAATCGCCGACGCCTTTTTCGACCATGATGTTGAGCCCAACTGGTTTTTTTGTCAGCGAGCGAATTTTTTGAATACCCTCGCGGAACGCATACCCGTGGACAAAAACAAGCGATATCGGTTGCACGACACCGAGGCCACCAGCTTCGGAGACTGCGGCTACAAGCTCGGGATTGCTGCAAGGATACATCGGCCCACAGATAAGGGGTATCTCCACCTGTGCGTGGTCCAAAAACGATTGTGTTAAATAATTTTTCATTCTTCTATCCGCTCTCGATTTTGTTTTGCTATTTTAAGAAACCCGCGTGACACAAGCGGGCTTTCTGAGACCCGTTGCCAAAATATAATAGCCATTCGCTGGACCTTCTTCTTGAACTCTTCGTATTCGGGCAGAATCGTCGGTAGAGGGTGCAATCCTTGCGGCAAGACGCCTTGGCTGCGCGGAGCGTACCACATCGGAAGAATATCATACGCCGGAGCAAGTTGAAAGCGATTGCCCTTTGTTGTAAATGAAATATTGCCAAAGTGCTGATCTGTATTCCCTATCCTATCCCCGAAAAGAGACATGAGCAAGAGTGCAGTATAATCTTTTTTTGTGATGAGCTTATTCTCGAAGAAATACTGTGCAGCTTTGCGAACAAAGAGTCGGTCGCCGTGAAACGCATCATCGAGTGCACCAAACGAAAAATAGTTTTGCCGACCTTTGGGGCCCACGCGGTCGAATCGCTCCACGACAAGAAAAATACGTTGTTGAGTTGAAAGGAGATGGGTGTTAGACACAGGTATATTTTCGCTCCGAAGGACTTCGAGGGCAATATGCTCGCTTACGAGTAGGTCCACCCAGCGAACCGAGACCGCATTCTTTTTCTCCGGCGAAAACTTGACGATTGCGTGAAGTGGCGCGCCTTTCTTCAATACGCGTAAATACGCAGCAAACTTTGGTTGTTCCCCCCCCGCTGATGAACCAATCCTTTCTCCGGTTTCAAACTGTGTCGCCGCAATTTGCAAAGCTTCTGGCGTACGTGCTTCGACGGCGACGTCTTGTTTCTCAAGATATTTACGCAACGCATCTTCGCCGACGATAAAAGCTCCGGGCATATCCGAGCCAAAAACTGCTGCAAACGCCAAGACATCGTCTTCGCTCCCATCGCGTAAATCGGAGGGCATGTCGAGTACGGGCTTGAGTCTCGCTGTCAATAAGCGTCCCAAATATCCTTCGGGGCGCAAGCCTTGCAGATAGAAAGGTAATGAAGGAAGTATTTCAGCATGGACGAACGGCGTGCGGGATTTTTTATTTCTCTCGGGTTTTACTGCAAAGTGGTTGGGATAGACCGACGTTATCGTGGCAATTTTTTCGGCACGCCCTTTCTTGTCTATCGTATAGATCGGCTGCTTTGCCGTGCGAAGTGCAGAGTGGTGCCGAATGGCAGCGTACTGCGTTCGGCGGGCATTCCCGACTTGCAAAATTTTACGCTCGCGCTCCAGTCGTTTCAGCAGGCGATGCAACGTCGGCTGACTAATGCGCAAAACACGACAAAGATCGCTTGCTTTTTGTGCGGCAAGACGCAACTGCCGTAAAAGTAACGCCTCCATCGAGGCTATTATTGGTGACGCACATTCAAGGCGTCAATCAGAATGAATAGATTTTGAATAGATAATGCGTGGAAAAACCTAAATAGCGTCAGACTCTCAACACCTGGTTGATGAGTGTTCCCAACATACTGTCGTGTGTCGTAATCGCGCGTTGGTTCGCTTCGTACATCCTCTGCACTTCGATCATGTTGACCATCTCGGTCACGATGTTGACGTTCGAGGCTTCGAGAAATCCTTGCAACACCTCGGGGGCTTTGACAGCGTCGACGGGCCGCATGTCGCCCGACTCGGGGGTTGTGTTGTAAAAAGACTCGCCGACTTTATCGAGATGGCGTGGGTGGTCGACAGTACGAATTTGTAGCGTATCGAGTAACACAGGGTTCTCCCACTGGTTGACGTCTTTGCTCGTCGCATTCTGCGGATTATTTCCGATGGCTTGGTTAATCCACACTTCGCCATTCGTCTTCACAATGTAATTATTATGGTTCACTTGAATCGGTCCTTTCTCACCCATAAGAGGAAAGCCGTCGGGTGTAACGAGCATGCCGTTGCGGTCGAGAATGAAAGCGCCGCTGCGCGTTAAGCGCGGCCCTTGATTCGACTGCACGACAAAAAATCCGTCGCCGTTCAAAGCAATATCTTGATCGCGTTCGGTGCGCTTCAATGCCCCTTGATCGAAGCGCGTGAAGACTTCGTTGACTTCGCTGCCTGTACCGAGCTTTCCCACGAGCGGCGCAATATCAAACCCACCCATCGGCACCCAACCCACGCCGTCGTCGCGTGTGCGGTGGATCAAGACCTCGGGGTTTGCGCGAAAGATCGTGACGTCTTCTTTGAACGCCGTCTTGTCGACGTTGGCAAGATTGTTGGCCACGGTATCCATCTTGACCTGCATGGCATGCATTCCCGATGCGCCTGTATAGATTCCGCGTAGCATAATTTATTATCGGGGGGATTTTTCAATCCACTGAGATAAATTATTCCCATAGCCAGAGAATTAATTCCCTGGCTATGTGCCTACTTCGGCGGGGGAGTCTTCTCGGCTGTTTTCTCGGCGGCCGGTTTACTCGCAGGTTGCGCAGACGGCGCAGTGCGTTTATCGTCGATTTCATTTTGGTACTTCGAGCGGATCGCATTTTTTTCTTGCTCGTTCGGGGCCAAGTCGATTTGCAAATAGATTGCGTGCAGGCGTGCCAACCGATAATGAGAAAGAGCCTCGTTATAGCGGCGGTGTTTTTCTGCCTGCGTCGCAAGCGTCAACTGCTGGTAACCCACCGAAAGGCGGTGCGCACCTTTTTCTATCGTGTCGGCCATCACGACAACACCGCCTTCAGGCGCAGTGTCGGCCTGCATTTCTAAATCTGCCATGCGGTCTGCGCTCTGGTTGAGCATCTCCAAAGTCTTTTGCCGCAAGACTTCACATGCCTTACCCATCGCAGTGGTGATATTGTCGCGGTTTGTGCGGAGCGTGCGCTGTGCTTCGACATACTCGCGGCGGTAAATGAGCTTCACTCCTTCTTTATATTCATTCGAGAGATTCTGTGCCGTGCCATTATCGACCGCCTCGGGAAGAGCCGAGCGCAGCGAGTGGACGAGCTGTAAATCCCCCATGTTGTTTTCTTTGAGCTTGAGTGCCCTGTCGCGTGCGTGGACAAGATCGAGGTACGTTACTTCTTTAGAACCGCTCTTGTCGGCTTCGGCTGCTTTCGGCGCAGGCGTATCTTTTGGTGACGCAGTCGTCGCTGCCGTGGAACTTTTTGGCTTGACTGTACCTTGCGCAGCGAGCGAGGTCGCGGCAAGAACGAGTGGGATGAATACAACGATACGAAATTTTTTGAGCATGGCAGTTATTCTCTATGGGAGTAGCTTAGCAAGTCAACTACAAAGCGAACCCGTAGAAACTCTTGGAGAGCGTGTGCTACTCCAACGGATGAGCGCCAACGAACGATTAGCGCAACGATTCCTCAAGCGGGCATTGCCTTTAGGCTGGAGCTTTGAAGTCTCTGAGAAAGAGATTTTGCTTAACCGAAAATCGCCCGTCTATCTGCTCTCTGTCGCTCCTCAGGATAAACTGACACAATCAAAAGCCAAACTCCTTGAGCGTGCAAAAAACGAAGGCGCAAAGAAGAATTGTATTATTCGCTTTCAAGTCGAGCGGCACGACGACAAGGTTTTGGTGCTCAAAAAATTGCGGCTCTACCAAGGGATCAAGCGGAGTATCGCAGATACGGCTCATCGGTTGAAAATCCGTCAACATTGCAATAGCTTAACATTAGCAGAGTGTGCTCAAGTGCCGGGAGAGCCAGGAGAAGCGGCGCAGGAGTTTCTCGTCACACAAAAAATTCTCATTGAAAAGTTGGAACTCACCCCGCTTTACCGGATCGGAACGCTCTATTTGTATCCCATGAAAAATCAATGCGTAACGCCGCAACGGGATTGGTACGTGACGAACACCGAATTCCCGGAGGCACTTTCGCTTTTTCCGTTAGAAGCCCAAGATGAAATAGCGACCATCTTGCGTAACTTTGAAGATATTCTGCTCAGCGAATAAAATGACTTAACCATTGCTCTTGAGCGCTGCTTCGACGGAGTCGTAAATCGAGAACATCTCTTCGGATTTTGTAATTCTAAAAACTTGCGCTACTTTTGAAGATAGATGGGCGACTGCGATCCGCCCACCCCAAGACTCTGCATCTTTCTGAAAACGAAAAAGCGCGCCCATGGCAGACGAATCGATGTGCTCGACATTTTGCAGATCGAAAATAATCTTCTTCGGATGGGATTGTATCGCCTTTTCGACCAAGGCCAAAAACTGCGGCACAACATACATCTGTAGCTGAGACTCGTTGACTGTAATAACTATTACATCCCCTTGATGCGAGACTTCAATCACAATGCCGGATTCCCAGGCCCTGCGTCTTTGGCAAGCCCAAAGCGAAATAGGTTACCGGTCACGCGGGCGGTAAGTGCCGTCGGCGCGGTATCGCTCAAGGTCGCCAAGACCTTATTCACAGCGCCGGGAATGCAAACGACCTGGCGGCGTTCCAAGGCGCGTAACGACGCATCGACCACCTCATCGACAGTCGACCACATGAACTCGGGAATGCGGTTTTTAGAAATTGCCGCCCGCTTATGGAATTCGGTATGCGTGAACCCGGGACACAGGGCCTGTACATAGACACCTTTCGAGCGGACTTCTTCGGCAATCGCTTCGCTAAAGTAGCGCACAAAAGTCTTGGTCGCTGCGTAAGTCGCCGAATAAGGCGCGGGCTGGAATGCCGCAATAGACGAGACATTGATGATGCCGCCCTCTTTTTGAGCAACCATTGTCTTGAGCGCTGCATGCGTCAACCGCGTCACGACGGCAACGTGCAGGTCTACCTGCGCGAGTTCGGCTTCGAGCGGTAACTCGTGGAATAACCCCGCAGTCCCGAAACCCGCATTATTGATCAGTAATCCAACGTTCGGCTTTGCGGCACGCGCTTCGACACGCGCAAGGTCTGTGGGATTACTCAAGTCTGCGACCATGACTTCGCAGAGCGTATGCTGTGCAGAACAAGTATCGGCGAGCTCGTGGAGAGCTTCCGCATTCCGCCCAACCAGAACAAGGTTGAAGTGGTCGGAAAGCTGCAACGCAAACTCCTTTCCTAATCCTGAAGACGCGCCGGTGATCAGTGCAAATTTTTCTCGGTTACGCATATTTTCTCCAAGGTGCCTCTGCGGACACTCTCCAAAGCGAGTTCCTACATAATCACCAAGCACCCCTTTAATAATGCGCTGCACAACGCCAAGCTATTTTTTATGACCGTCTTTGTCCTTATATAGTATACCGTGTATAGTATATATAGCCGCGCAGCACTTTTTTTTGTACAATAAAGGCATGGATTACGCATTTACAAAAAAGTGGGCAGGCTCGTTTGCCGACGCAGAAGCAAAAGTACGCGCAGAACTTCAAAAAGAAGGCTTCGGTGTGCTCACCGAAATCAACGTTCAAGAGACGCTCAAAAAGAAAATCGACGCTGATTTCAGACCGTACAAAATTCTCGGCGCTTGCGCACCACCCTTTGCGCTAAAAGCAATGACCGCTGAACCTCACATCGGGCTCATGCTGCCGTGCAATGTAGTCGTGCAAGAACTCGACGGATCTATTATCGTGTCTGCGATTGATCCGGTGGCTTCGATGATGGCTGTGAAAAACGACGCCCTCGGCAAAGTGGCACAGGATGTCCGGGAAAAACTTGAGCGAGTTATAGCAGCACTCTAAGAAGACGCGCCTTCTCTTTTCACTTCGGGAACGCTGACTTACAAACTCAAGACTTTGCGGTATTGCACAAACCCCGTGCGCACGGCGACACTTTCATAGAGGGTCTGTGCTACGCTATTTGTTTCATGGGTCAGCCAATACACGCGGCTTGCGCCTGCGGCCTGCGCTTTGCGATAGACAGCCGCGATGAGTGCTTTGGCTACGCCTTGCCTGCGTCTCGCGGGTGCGGTGAATAAGTCTTGCAAATAACAATAATCGCCTATTGTCCAGAACGAACGGTGGTACACAAAATGCGCAAACCCGCAAAGGGCGTCCGATGCGTCAAAAGCTCCCAATGCAAACATGGGCTCGTTTTCATCGAGCAGTCGCTGCCATGCCCGTTCGGTAGCATCGGCATTGAGTTCTGTCTTATAGAAGGTTAAGTATTGAATCCAGAGCGCATGCCACGCAGAATAATCCGCTTTCGTGATTGCTCTTACGGTCATATTGCCGCCACAAAATTTCGGGATGATTGGATTTGAACCAACGACCCCTTACTCCCGAAGCAAGTGCGCTACCACTGCGCCACATCCCGTTTGGTCTCTACATAATTAGCGTCTGATATTCAGCCTGTCAAGGCAATCTTTGAAAAGATTGACAGACTGTAAGACGCACTGCAAAAGTGCCTATGGAAATTAAGCGCAGCGACATGGTCAAGTGGGCGCAGAACACACAACTGAACCAGCAAAAAACCGAAGAGCTCGCAGGTGAAGGCGCGCCGACGGTGCGCCCGGCACGAATGGGTCAGGTCAATATCGACACAATGCACAGCCGCATCTTGAGTTTGCAGCAAGAAGTGCGCGACTTGCAAACGGGCATTTCAATGCGGCAAGTCCAGTTAGGTTTTTTGAACCAACTGCAAGATTCCGGTGCGTGGCAAAAAGAGCTGCGCCGTTTCATGGACGAGCAATTCCCTGCATCGAAGCTCGAACTGCGCGAAGGCCAAAGCTTAGAAGAGTTTCAAGCGCAATCGGGCGTTGCCGTGAACACCTTGCGCGGTGACCTCATCAAAAAGGAAATTCAAATACAAAACATTCTCTCGGCCGGCTTCTTTGAACCGACGACTGAAATAGAAGGCGAACAAATTTCGGAGAACTCGAAACTCATGAAAGACTTCTCTGAAACCCAGGGTATTTTTAGCCGCCTACGTCCAGACGCCGTGAAGAGTCTTCTGAACTAATTTGGCGAACCTCGACAAGCGTTCGTTACAGAAAATACTCCGCGCTTGTGCGCTTCAGAGACGCGGCGGTGATGCGCCGATTGTAAAATGGTATGCCGAAGGCGACGCCGCAAAGCGGCTGGTTGATCTTGCAAAAAGCCAAGGAGTTACAATCGAAGAAGGGCAAGCCGAAGATTTGCTCTTGGCACTCAAGAGCGTTAAGCTCGACACGTTCATTCCCAAAGAGCTCTATTTGGCTATGGCCCGCCTTTATGCGTATCTCATTGAGAAGAAAGAGAGGGGGGAATAAGGGTGTGGAGTTAATTAAATTGCGGATTCTGCTTGAAATTGACTCGTATTATTCCGAGAATAAACTATGACCCGCTATCAGGTCAAATTTTTGCGGCCCGGCGTTTCCTTTACGAAGCCGGTTTATATCGACCCGAGCAATATGTTGGCGGCGGCCAATGTTCTCGTGACGCAAAGCGATTTAGACCGACTGAATAAATGGAAAATTGACGAAGTCTTATCCGACGGAGAACCCGTCTACGCTTCAAAAAAAGACGAAGCGGAATTCTTAGATGGGCAGCAAAAACTCGACATCGAGAACTTAAAGAAAGATCTCAAGAGCTTGGTTCGCGCCAAGCCAGCATTCCAAAACTTAACTCTTGCCACCGAGGTGGTGCTCAAGAATTTCTACGAACGCGTCAATGCGAACAATAACCCCGAATCGAATAATATCCGCGTTAAAGCAGAAGAGATTACAAACCTTATCTCTGACACACCGCTCTCTGTCGCGCTAATCCCGGCATACATCGTCGAAACCGATACCTACAAGCACGTTGTGGCATGCTCCATGTATTCTGTGCGTTTGGGGTTGGCTCTCGATTTTTCGCGGCCTAAAATTGTCGAGCTCGTCTTCTCAATCCTCATGATGGATGTCGGAATGCTCAAGGTGCCCGATTCCGTGCTCGCGAAAACGACAAAGCTTAATGAAACAGAGCTTCAGATGATCCACGCGCACCCCGTCCATGGCTACCAAGCCCTCACGCAAATTGCGAAAATCAAGAACTCGCTCGCGTCGGTCGCTCTGCAGCACCATGAACATTTCGACGGGTCGGGCTACCCGCGCAAAATCAAGGGCGCAGAGATGGCAGAGTATTCGCGAGTCGCATCGATTATCGATTCGTTTGTCGCGATTATTTCTCGTAAGCCGTACCGCAAGAATCGCCTTCCTTATGACGCGATGAAAGAGCTTTTGACATTAGGCATCTACCGCTACGACCCCGTCTATCTGAAGTCCTTGCTCGACACGCTCGCCATTTATCCGTTAGGGTCGATAGTCGAGCTTTCGGAGGGCAGCACAGGAATGGTCGTCGCGGCGATGAAAGGGAAGCCCATGCGCCCGCTCGTCTGGATTCTGCGTGATGCGAAAAATCAACGCCCACCCAAACCCGACTTTGTGCACTTGCTTTACTCCACCGATAAATTTATCTCTAAAGCCAAGTTTGCAGAAGACGCCGGCTTAAACCTCGATGTCGAATACGAGCAGCTGATGAAACAGCTCGCATAACTTAAGATCACGCCGCTTCTATTTTGTTTTTTTGGATTTGCTTGTCTTAGCGCTTTTCTGTGCAAGCGGAATTAAGTCTGTCAACTTGGTCAAGACCTTATCTGCGAGGCCATAATCCACCGCGCCTTTTCCGTCGAGATAATAGTCGCGGTCGGTGTCTTTTTCAACGCGTGAAAGCGGTTGGCCCGTGGTTTCGGCGATGATGCGGTTCAGCTCTTCGCGCGTCTTCTTAATTTCTTCGGCGTGTATCTTGATGTCAATCGCCGGAGCGACAATTTGACCGCTGATGAGCGGCTGATGGATCATCACCTTGGAGTGTTCAAACGCATAGCGGTGGCCTTTCTCACCCACCGTGAGAAGTATAGCTCCCATCGAAGCCGCCATGCCCATCGTGATGGTGTAGACGGGCGAAGTAATCATCCGCATCACGTCATAAATCGCCATGCCCGAGGTGATGACTCCACCGGGAGAATTGATGAAGAAATAAATCGGCTTACCGGGATCGGTCGCTTCGAGAAAAAGCAGACGTTCGACAATCATTTCGGCAGATTTGTCTGTAACCGCTCCCCAGAGGAAGACTTGGCGCTTTTCGAGAAACTGTTCGGCGAGGCGCTCTCTGAGCGATGAAGAGCGCTCTTCTTTTTGTGTTTCGTCGCCATCGTCTAAGCGCGGCGCAACATTCGTGAGGGTGAATAATTCCAGCGGATTTTGAAGCATAGAATCAATATACCATTTTGCTCACGCGGCGGACAGAATTTTCTTGTGCACCCCCTCTACAAAAACACAAACGAGATAAACGCAAGCACCGGGACGAGAATCACCACCGTGTATGCCATATACCCGAAGAAGGAAGGCATCTTGATTTTCGCCTCTTCGCACATTGCTTTCACCATGAAATTGGGTGCATTACCAATATACGTGTTCGCACCAAAGAAGACGGCACCCACTGAGATACCCACAAGAATCGCTTCGTTGATGGCGCCCGACGCCGCGTGAACAACCGCCTGCCCTGTCGCAGCCATCGACGCAGTGACGCCTTGGCCTAAGGCAAAAAATGTTGCGTAGGAAGGTGCGTTGTCGAGAAACGAGCTGAGTCCGCCGGTAATCCAATAGAATTGCCAAGGCTCGCTCACGCCTGTCTCAGCGCCGCGTGCCTTCAAAATGCAAAGCGCGGGAATCATCGTGATGAAGATACCGATAAAAAGGGCTGCGACTTCGATAATGGGCGCAAAGCCAAACTGGTTGCGGTCGCGTGGGGTCATCGGATGGTAATGCGTGAGAAGGTGCAGCCCGTCGACGTTCTTACCTTGCGCTTTGACCTTCGCCAAAATTTGCTCTTCGTGCGCCTGCACTTTTTTGCGCTTGAGCATGTAATCGAGGACGAAAGACAAGAGAGCAAACCCCAACATCGCGGGTTGCTGTAACCACGCCATCTCTAACGTGCCGTGTTCCAGGTGATAGTCTTTCAGAAAAACAACTGCCAGCAGAACCCCGGTAATCCACACAAAATTCAATCCGCCGTAAACGCGCACAGGCGTTCTGTGCGAAGTGTCGCTCTTTAAGTTTTCGGGGCTCTCAGAACGGTATGCAAGCATATCCCAAATAAAGAAAATAAAGAGGAGTATCGCCACCGCAGTCAACCAAATTGGCCAGAGTTTAATCAGAGTCCAGAAGAAAGGTACGCCGTATAAATAACCCATGAAGAGGGGAGGATCTCCCACGGGAAGAAGCACCCCGCCGACGTTCGAGACAAGCAATATAAAGAAGACAAAGATATGTGCTGTTTTTTTGCGTTCTTTATTTGTGCGAATGAGAGGACGGATGAGGAGCACCGAGGCCCCCGTCGTGCCAATGATGCTTGCAATCGACGCGCCAATCGCCAAGATAACGGTGTTCGTGAGGGGCGTCGCTTTTAAGTCCCCATCGATGAAAATTCCACCCGAGATGGTGAAGAGCGCTATGAGGAGCGCAATGAATGCATAGTATTCTTTAAGTGTCTCGACGATGACTTCAACACCTAAGTGCCCCTGAGACGCTAAATAACCCGCCGTGATAAACGCCAAGAGCACGCTAATGACCGCCTTGACAAGGTTTGACTCCCACAGATGCGGAATCACCAACGGAAGGATTGCAATCGCCAAAAGAATAATCACAAACGGCGTCATCGTCCAAAGTGCCAGAGTCTTTCCAAGTTCCTTTTGCGGATCGACTTTGGTTGCCGCAGCGTGCGTTACAGCAGGGGCAGCGGGAGCCGCAGCCGGTGCCTTTTCAACCGATGCTGTCTTTTCAGCAGTCTTCTTATTTGCAGCTTTGGATAAAATAGGTTGAACAGAAAAAAGCGCCAAGAGCGTTATGGCTCCTGTCCATTTTGTGAAACGTTTCATTTAGCTTCCTTATGAAACTTCGACTACGGAGTAATCACAGAGAAGGTCACGCGCCGATTGGCCACTCTACCGGCAACCGTTTTGTTATCCGCGACAGGTTCTTTATCCGATAAACCAACGGTCTGGATTTGATCGGCCGGCACCCCACGCGCAACGAGAGCATTCTTCACAGCCGAGGCACGCTCTTCGGAAATTCGTTGCTTGGTCGACGCTGCCCCCAAAGCACAGCTATGGCCGGT
>CAUJII010000199.1 GCA_963205035.1 Spirochaetota bacterium | reverse complement strand
CAAACTTGAACATGCGATTTTGCCTGTCCTGTTTCATCGTCAATCGTCATCCACGTGCCTTCGATGTCGGCCGCTATAAGCCCCGATGAGAAAAGGCTCGCCACCAAAACTAAAAATATTTTTTTCATAAGCTCCTCCAGATTTTTTGAGTTAAACCTTTAATGGCAACCCATTAGCTCAGGTTCCCGATTGCACTTTAGGCGGACAGGTCAAGCAAAATCTCTTGCCATACGGGCTGTAATTCCGTTGCTTGAATTCGCTCTGAAATAGGCTGGAACGAGAGTAGAAAATCGGCAATGCCGAAACGCTCGTCGTCCGGCCTGCCGACACCTAAACGCACACGGTGGAAATCCGCCGAGCCTATTTCGGCAATGATGCTGCGCAGGCCGTTGTGCCCTTTATGCCCGCCCCCGGTTTTACGGCGCACGGTGCGCATAGGAAGTTCCACTTCATCGTGAAAAACAACCATGCTCTGGGGTTCGATGTGCCATTCGCGCATTGCCTTCTTAACCGCACGCCCCGACAAATTCATAAACGTCTGCGGCTTAAGTAGTATTACCCCCGTATCGCCGTCTTTTGTTTCAGCGAATAGACTTTCGAGTTTCTTAGATGCCGCGTAACTTGCGTCGGGATAGAGCGTGTCGAGAGCCATTGCACCCGCATTATGCCGAGTGAAGCGGTATTTATCGCCGGGGTTCATGAGCCCAACAAGCAAGATATTTTTTTTCACGTAAACTTATCCGACTTTATGCTGTCACACTTTTTCTTTCAGAAGGAGCGCGGGGCTGAGCCTCGAGTAAGCCCATAAGAAGACATGGAAAACGCTCACTAAAAAGAGCGCCAAGAGGAATTGCGCAAAAATTGCGCGGTCAAATTGCGCCAGCGGGATGTTCTTTTGCGAGAAGAATGCAGTCAGGATGAGATCGGTTGAAATAGAAGGTAAGAGTGCGACGAGTGCAACGAACAAATTTTGTGCCGAATAATATGCCATGATCTTATGCCGAGTAAATCCCAGAGTCTCAAAATTACCCATTTCGTAGCGTAACGTGCGGCACAAAATCGCTTGCACCATACAAATTCCAAAAACAAAACCGGTGAGCAGAAGCGCAAACGCAAAATAGAGGAGCGTGTTCCCGCTCGACAAGAACTTCTCGTAGCGGACAAAGACCGCCATCTCAACATACGCAAGCAAGTAGAGAACTCCTGCAAGCCCCCACATGATGGGAGCTCGCTTCAAACCCAACCGCCAGAAAGGAATCATTCGACTCCGCTTGTGGGATCAAAAACCGTCATGTCTGCCACTTTGTCTGGAGAGGCAATGTCTACAACGCGGACACCCGATGCGGTGCGGCCTTGAAGAGCGATTTGTTTAACTTCGCTGCGCAAGACCATTCCAGAAAGAGTCGTCACAATCACTTCGTCGCCTTCTTTCACCGTGCGGATGGCGACCGCCCTACCCGTTTTCTCGGTCACCTTGAAAAAAGCCATGCCTTTCCCGCCGCGCCCTTTGGTTGAAAATTCGTCGTACTTAACGCGCTTTCCATAGCCGCTTTCGCTGACGACCAGCAAGTAGGATTTATTCCCCTGAACGACATCAAGGCCAGTCATGGCATCTTGTCCTTCGAGGGTCATCCCAATAATTCCAGAAGCGGCACGCCCTTGTGCCCGCATCTTGCCCAAATTCGTTCTCAGCCCTGAACCTTCTGCGGTCGCCATAAAGATATCGTCTTTATCCCCTACTATTGCAACATCGACCAAATAATCTTTTTCAGAAGCCTTAAATTGCATCGCCATGACTCCGCCTTTCTTGGCATTCCCAATTTGAGCGAGTTCGAGTTTCTTGATGATGCCTTGTTGTGTGAGCATCAGCAAGTATTTCTTTTCGTTCAAGTCCGTAACAGATCGCACGACGGTAATCGTTTCGTCTGAACCCAAGCTCAGGAAACCTTTGATGTGCTTGCCTCGCGCATCTTTCGACGCCTCGGGGACTTCATACACTTTCATGTAAAAGACTTTTCCGCGAGTCGAGAAGAAGAGGAGGAAGTCGAGGCTTTGGCAGAAATGGACGTGCTTAATCGCGTCTTCTTTTTTGCTCGCAGAAGTGACACCCTTGCCCCCCCTGTGCTGTCTCTTGAAAGTATCCAAAGGCATGCGGCGGATGTACCCACTTTCTGAAATTGTGATAACTTCATTCTCGTTTTGAATCAGGTCTTCTGTATCCATCTTGAGAGATTCTGCATCGACTAAAGAAACTTCCGAAGCGCGTGGAACGCCGTGCTTTGCCACGATGACACCCAATTCGCTCTTCACGATGCCATACATCTTGCTTTCTGACTTGAGGATCGCTTTGAGCTCACCGATGAGCTTTTTGATTTCATTCAATTCTTCGAGAATCTTTTTCGATTCGAGAGAGGTGAGTTTTTGAAGCCGCATCTCTAAAATCGCATTGGCTTGGATTTCTGAAAGCTTGAAGCGTTTCATGAGCGAAGAGCGCGCAATATCGACAGTCTCACTCTTGCGAATGATTTTAATGACTTCGTCGATGAAGTCGAGAGCTATTTTTAACCCTTCTAAAATATGCGCACGCTCTTCGGCCTTTCGAAGATCGTAGCGTGTGCGCCGCTCGACCACCTCGCGCCGATGCGCGATGTAGTGTTGCAACATTTGCTTGAGGTTTAAGACTTTGGGTTCGCCGCCGACGAGTGCTAAGAAGATGATGCCATAATTGATTTGAAGCGCAGTGTGTTGGTAAAGTTGGTTTAAGACAATATTCGCCTGTGCGTCTTTTCTGAGTTCAAAGACAATCCGCATTCCTTTGCGGTCGGACTCGTCGCGGATTTCTGAGATACCTTCGATCTTCTTGTTATTCACAAGGTCTGCAATCCTTGCCAAAAGGTCGTTCTTGCGCACTTCGTACGGAATTTCTGTTACGATGATGGCTTCGCGTCCACGCGCCATCTCTTCGATATTCGCTACCGCACGGATTTTTATCGAGCCACGGCCCGTCGTGTATGCAGACTTGAGCCCGTCTTTCCCGATAATTGTTCCGCCCGTAGGAAAATCGGGCGCGGGAATTTTCTTCATGAGGTCTTTAATCGTTGCATCGGGGTTATCGATTAAGAGTTCGATGGCCGATATAACTTCTTTCAAATTATGCGGAGGGATTTTCGTAGCCATTCCCACTGCAATACCAGAGGAACCATTGACGAGAAGATTAGGCCATGCGGCAGGCAGAACACGCGGTTCACGGCGCGTGCCGTCGAAGTTGTCTACAAAATCAACCGTCTCTTTGTCTATGTCTTTCAAGAGCTCTTCAGCCATCGACGTGAGCCGTGCTTCTGTATAGCGGTACGCCGCAGGAGGGTCGCCGTCGACAGAGCCAAAGTTTCCTTGACCGTCGATCAAAAGTTGGCGCATCGAGAAATCCTGTGCCATGCGCACCATGGTGTCATAGACAGCTGCGTCGCCGTGGGGATGGTAGTTACCAATCACTTCACCGACAATTTTTGCGCTTTTGACGTACGCTCTGTCTTGCCGCCAAGCACGCTCGTTCATCGCGTGCAAAATACGCCGGTGGACGGGTTTTAATCCGTCGCGCACGTCGGGCAATGCACGCCCGACAATCACACTCATTGCATAAGCAAGGTATGACTTGCGCATTTGGTCTTCGATTTCGACGGGGATTATCTCTTTCGCGACAGTGGTTGGAGACTTTGCGTCATGATCTCCCGACCCCTTGCCTTTACCTTTTGCCATGCGACATAATCGAGTTGAGTTACACGCGGTCGACCAAAAGAACTA
>CAUJII010000198.1 GCA_963205035.1 Spirochaetota bacterium | reverse complement strand
TCATGAAGGCCATCCTCACCCTCGTAACCATTATCCTCGTCTGCACGACTGCCGTCTCTCCCTGGTCGGTGCACTACCTCTTCAACCGCACAGCACTCGAAGCGCTCCCCGAAATTGCAAATGCTCCGAAAGTTAAGGTCGAGTCACTTGAAGATTTTCTCCTTAAAGAAAAAGATGGGCTCATTGCTCAAATGGCACAAATTGAAAAAGACGCTCAGAATGCCGAACTCGATAAGGCGGCCCCCCTACCCGAAACTCTTCAGTTCAAGGGTGGGGACGCAAAAACAATCCGTGCGAATTTTTTGCGTGCCTTGAGAGTTAATCCACAAACCCCGATGGGTTATTTCTTGCAAGAATTACCCGGAAACAACCTTCCAGGAAAAAAGTCGAACCCCGAGACCGTGAGTCTATTCGGCCAGAAGGACATCGAAGGGAAATACCGTGCATACGATATCCACAAAGGAGAGTTAGTTAGTCCACTCCTTGTTGTCGCAACCGCAGGCGACGAACCAGACTTTGGCATCGACATCAATCTCTTCGTGGACAACAACGCGCCTTTCAGCAAAGACTATGGTTTCGGCAATCAGTCCTTCGGCGACCCCAAGCTCTACTACGGTTCACAAGCTCCGTTTCATATCGGGTACTACCACGAGTCATGGATTATCTTCAAAGCCGGCAGTTTCTTAACCCGCACGTATCCGCGCTACCGCATACACCAATTCAGAAATTTGGCGGCGTTTGCGTTCAAGACAGGCCACCCCTACTGGGGCTATCGTTTCTTAGGTTGGGGAATGCACTACGTGGGAGATCTCACGCAACCCTACCATGCTCGCGTGTTGCCGACTTATAGCACGTTGAGCATGCTGTGGATTAACATCAAGGCGATGATGGGTTTTGAACAGTCTAAAACTGATGCAGTCAACCGGATTTCCGAACGACACACGACAATCGAAGACTACCATTTCTCCGTGCTCTCGTCTGCGTTTGCTAACCACGAGTTAAACCATCCCTTTATTACAAGTCTTAAGGTCACGACCAAAGATGCCTCGTATGCTCCTTTTAGCGACAGTTATGTTGTCGATGTTGTGACAGAAGAGAGCGAAGCGATTGCAGACGACCTCGACGAGCTCATCGATAAATCCAACTTATTGCATGGCTTCGCACACGGCAAACTCTTGCCTGCCGTGAACAAGCCTGCTTTGGACGAACTCAACAAACTCATCAGCAACCACATGGTAGGAGTCGGCACGCATTTACGCAACTATGTGAAGACCGGTATGGTGGGGATTGCTCTCAAGAAATAAGAAGCTGTAGAAATAGCCAGCTTCAGTTGTGACTGCAGAGGCAATCAATAAAAGTTTAGGCGGAAAATCGCTACAGCGAGTTCCCACCTAGTTACTCTTGATTTATCCCGCGCCATCAAAACATAAACTGCCTTTGCGGCATACTTCATGATTTGAGTTTGTCGTAAAATGTACGACAACCGCTATCCGCGCGCTTGGATTACCTGCACCCTCGCAATCCCGTTAGGCGGTCTTGCAGTCATTATAGCGAAAACTTTGCTCATCCTCATCGACCTTTGCGTTAATTTTTTCTTTTTTGGTCGCTTCTCGCTTGCAGACGCCACGCCATGGCAAAGTCACTTGGGTTATTTGCTCATTGCAATTCCTGCTATCGGCGGACTTCTCGTGGGTCTTATGGCACGGTTCGGATCGCCGGGTATTCGCGGCCACGGAATTCCTGAAGCGATGGAAAAAATTCTAACTGCTGAAAGTCGCATTCCCAGACGCATAACATTCCTCAAACCCATTTCGGCAGCGCTCTCGATTGGCACGGGTGGCCCTTATGGCGCTGAAGGACCTATTATCGCAACGGGTGGAGCGTTGGGTTCATGGCTTGGGCAACTTTTACCCGCTTCTGAAAGCGAGCGAAAGATTTTGCTCGCCAGTGGCGCCGCTGCAGGTATGACCGCAATCTTTGCATCTCCCATTGCTGCGATTTTTCTGGCGATTGAATTATTACTCTTTGAGTTTAGAGCGCGTTCTTTTATTCCTGTAATGCTCGCAGTCGTCACGGCAGGAATTCTGCGCCCTACGCTTTTTCCGGCGTCACCCGTTTTCCCCGTGCATCCAGTGCACGTCGCCGGTTATTCAACCGTTCTCGTTCACTTTGCAACCGGCGCACTCTACGGTGTCCTCTCTGCGGGAATCACGAAACTCATATATAAAATCGAAGACGGTTTTGAAAAACTTCCCGTGCACTGGATGTGGTGGCCTGCAATCGGCGGTATTGCTGTGGGAATTTGCGGCGTTTTTGAAGTGCGTTCGTTAGGCGTGGGTTATGAGAATATTACACAAACAGTCAGCGGCTCTTTAAGCCTTGGCCTTGTGGTTTCTATTCTCGTTTTTAAGTTTATTTCGTGGTCGATTTCATTGGGCAGCGGCACATCGGGAGGAACACTCGCACCACTCCTTACTTTTGGAGCAGCTTTGGGTTATCTCGTTGGCACAGGGTTTGAAACCTACTTGCCCTCTCTACATTTAGATAAGGGCACGGCTGCGCTCGTGGGGATGGCGGCCATTTTTGCGGGGGCTTCGCGCGCGATTCTGACCTCTGCTGCTTTTGTGCTGGAATCCACAGGGCAGTTTCAAGCTGTTCTTCCTGTTATGGCGGCGTGCGCTTCTTCATACATCGTCTCGGCAGCTCTCGTCAAGAACTCAATCTTGAGTGAAAAAATTGCACGCCGAGGGATCTATGTGCCCTCCGAATACATCCCCGTGGCTCCGGCTTTGCAGAAGTGAATTTAGGCGGGAACTCGCTTTAGCGATGCGAAAAGACGATTTTTTCTGCGAAAAGAACACGCGTTGCTGCAAAAAATCAGCAAATCAGCGCGAATTCCGGCCGTCTGCGGTCGCGCGTCGAGCAAATCGGAACGATTTGCGGGAGAATTTGCGCTGATTAGCGTGGACTTAGCACAGAAAAAATCGTACCAGCGAGTTCCCGCCTAAATTCAAGTCATGATCACAAATCGAGCTCTTCGACCTTCTTCGCGTTCTCTTCGATAAATTTACGGCGGGGTTCGACGACGTCTCCCATAAGAATGACAAACGTTTCATCGGCGATAACGGCATCGTCGACCGTCACCTGCATGAGTACGCGGTGCTCGGGATCCATCGTTGTCTCCCAAAGCTGTT
>CAUJII010000197.1 GCA_963205035.1 Spirochaetota bacterium | reverse complement strand
AAGTGGCCAATACGTCAAGAATTTTTAGATAGAGTGAGGGCGTAGAATAAATTTTCTTTTCCAACCTATCAAAAATTCCGCTTTGTCCGGAACTCCATGCGGTTTTTTTCTCTGCGCCTTCTTTTTTGCATTCTCGCCACTGTGGTATCTATCCCCCTCCACGCGTTCGATTACATGGAGCACAGTTTCTTCACCGACAGGGCATGCCACGAAGCGCAGAAGATGTTACTGCCGACGTTGAGCACCGCTTCTGCAGAAACGAAGAGCCGCTATCTGGCACTCGCTCTCGTGTGCCCCGTGCGTTGGCAAAAAGAATATTGCCACAGAGGGAGCAAAAACCCCAAGGCACTCATCAATCCCGAAGGCAAGCATTCTCTAACGCTCGGCGATTATTCGGCGCTCGTCGACCATATCACCGAATATGGGCGCGTGTTGCGCTTTGCTCAGGCAAGCGATGTGGGAATGACCGACATCCTGTGGCAGTCGTTGCGAGATGGTACAACTTCCCCTCCGGGTGTCGCGGGAGACATTGGTTTGGAAGAATGCGACACAGAGGCGACGCCCGACTGGCAAAAGGTAGAAGCCGATACTGCCGACTTCTTGAACATCTGGAAAAAAAAAGGCCGTGCCGCTATAATTCCCACAAATTTTTTAGAAGAGGGGCTGCGCAGCGAAATCAAACCCGGCCCTACAGACCCTTCTGTGCTTTTCACGATACGCAACCCGCGCTTTCTCGACTTGCAGCTTTTCAACCAAAATCATTTTAGCGGAGCGGCGTACCGCACTTGGACGGGTATGCACTACACGGCAATAGCGATTGCTTCGATGCAATGCGAAGAGGTAATCGATGTGGACGAATCGACAGCAGAAGACCTTGCCGAGGCTTTTCCGCAATTCAAAAAAATCGATTGGGATAGAGACGACAATCCGCGCTATCGGAGCGATCAATGTAGTCTCTTGCGTGCGCAACTGCGGCAGAGACTTCTCTTGTGGAAAAGCTATGCGCCGGCCGAGATGGTTGCACCTGTTTCCGATATTTTGACAGCACTGGAAAAAAATTTAGCGCTTAAAGAAGCGCACCGTGTCATGGAGTCTCTCCCTTCGCACTTGGCGGCACTCGTCTTTGAAGGCGCGGGCATCCATTTTATGCAAGATGCGCTTTCGGGGGGACACATCCGCACGGTGCATGAAAGACATGCTTTGGGAACAACGCGCCGCTATCACGACCTTGACTCCAAAAACGGCGTCATTGCGTCTCTCGTCTCGCGCGAAGGCGTACATACTTTTGTTGCGTTTGGAGACACTTACCTTTTGGGCGAGCCGCCCAAGAGCGCGTACACAAATTTTATCGAGTCGTGCGAATCGACAAATGCCACAGCGAAACCGAGCCCCGACCATGTGACTCAATGCTTGCTCGCATACCAGCGGGGGCTCCTCACCGCAGCGAACACTGCGTCTCTTCTCGATTGGTCTTTGGGTGGAGTGATGTATAGCCCAAGAACGGCGAGAGGGGAGGCTCAGAAAGCGCCCGCATGCCCCAGAGACGGCAGCCCGCGTGCATTCATTTGTCTCTTCTTGCCACTCCAACCGATATCGAGTCCGGAGCAGACTGCGGTTTGGAATGCCGGCTATCTTGCGCGCGAAGGGTTGCCCCCGACGCCGCCTCCCGTCGATTTTCAATCGTTGCGCATCGAGAGCTCGCTCGATGGCGCAGGCTTCGGCACGCAAATTGGTGCGCGACTCGAATTCCTCACGCCTTTCAAAAAACAAAGCGGTAATTGGCTTTATAGCTACGACTTCGGATTTCTCCTGACGTTGGCCGATGCCGGCAGGCAGCAGTTGGTGCACGAGTTTGCCTTCACGTTCCACTACCGCTTCGCGACGCGGCTTCTAATCAACATGGGGCCCATGACATACGCGGGGTTCGAGGGATTTAACACACGAACCAATTTCTTTTTTGGCATGGGCTTAGGCGCCGGGATTACGATACTCCCCGAAGGGTGGACGAAAATTCCGCTGGAGCTGACGCTTAGCTACCGCGCGCCGTGGCGGCTTGTCGACACGAACCGCGCCTTTGCGTCGCAGCGCATCGAAGGGCATTGGATTTCTCTCGCTGTTGGGCTTGCGTTCTTATAGTGGTATTACACCGCGCTCACTTTGTTGAGTTCAACGCTGAGCAGTGTGCTGACACCCGGTTCGTTCATGGTGACTCCATAGAGCACCTGCGTTTTCGCCATCGTTTTCTTGTTGTGTGTAATTAAAATAAACTGCGTGTTTCTTGAGAACTCGTCGAGGAGAGTCAGGAACCGGCTTACGTTTTGTTCATCGAGCGGTGCATCGATTTCGTCGAGAACACAGAAAGGTGATGAGCGCACCATATAAATTGCGAACATGAGCGCTATGGCAGTCATCGCTTTTTCGCCGCCCGACATGAGGCGCATCGACTTTGTGTTTTTGCCGGGGGGAGTTGCTTCGATTTCGATGCCGCTTGCGAGAGGGCGGTCGGGATCGATTAGGTCGAGCTTCGCTTGGCCTCCGTTAAAGAGCTTAGCAAAAAGGTTGGCAAAGTTTTGGTTGATTTGCTCGAACGATTCTCGAAAGAGCGTTTCGGATTTCGCATGGATTTCATCGATAACTTTTTTGATGTCGGCCTGCGCTTTTAGGATGTCGTCTACCTGCGTCTGCTGATGATCAAAGAGCTCTTTGAGATGGCGGTGTTCTTCAATCGCTAACTGGTTAATCTGCCCCAGAGCGGCAATCGTCCGCTGTATTTCTGTGAGCTTGTCTTTTTCGTCGCCCAAGACGAGCTTTCGCGTCGCAAATTTTTCTGTCACCTCTTGCAGCGTGAGCGAATAGTCGTTATAGATATTCTGCAAGAACATATCTCTCGAACTATTCAGCGCACCCAACTTGCCTTCCAGTTCGGTGATAGCAGAGAAGACTTCGTCTGTTTTGCCGCCCTCGTTTTTCATCGTGAGCACGAGCTCGCGCCTCTTGTCGTCTGCCTTCTTGATGTCGCGTTCGATGCCGACGATACGTTGCGTTTCTTTCTCGATGCTTGCTTTCAGTTTCTCGACTTCGCGAGTGAGGTTTTTCTGCTCTTGCGCAAGCTGCATGAGCGAGCGGTCGGTTTCTGTAAATTGCGCACGAACAAACGACATGTTGGTTTCTTCATGGGTGATTTGTTGTGCGATATTTTTTTCTTTCTCTTTCACGCTCGTTATTTGTACGTTGAGCGAACGGATGTCTCCGCTGAGTTTCTCCTTCTCTTGTTTGCTCATGGCAATCTCTTCGGCAAGCTCATGTTTGCGTAGGGTCAGTCGCTCTGTCTCGGCACTCGCCCGCGCAATCTGTGTCTCAATCGCAGTGATGTTTTCGTCGAGCTCTTCTTTGCGCGAATGGACACCGCCTTTCTCAAAAAGAATTTCGTAAAGTCCCCGACTCATTTCAGCCAAGACGTGTGCCTTCTCGGTGATCTTCTCGAAGACGCGGCTCGTTTGAATCTGTACGAGCTTCTCGCGTATCTGCTCGTTTTGGTCTGAAGGTATTGCGAGAAGTACGCCGAGTTGCGATTCTGTTTGCGTGCAATAAAGCTCGATTTCTGTGAAAGCCTGTTCTCGATTCTTTGCGGTTTTCTCCCACCGCGTTTTTTCATTCTTGAGTGAAACCAAGAGTTCGTGGATGGTTTCTTCGTAACGTTTCTTTACTTCTGAGAGCGTCTTTTGTGCAGCCGTCTTTTCGTGTTCGAGATTTTTTATCGTAACATTGGATTCGTCGATTTCGCGCACCGAGGCGTCGATGCCCTCTTGCATGCGCTTGATTTCTTTTTCGATGTCAGAGACCTTCAGGTCGAGCTGCAGCGTGAATTGGTTTTGTTCGAGGGCTTCTTTCTTGAGTTCTTTGATGCGTTTTTCAAAACCTGTAATACGTTCTTTGAGTCCCGCCATTTGCGAAAGGAGGGCGACACGCCGCACTTCTTTCTCTTCGATTGTTTGCGTGTGGCGTGCAATCGTTTCGTTCGCAACTTGGCTCGTGACGTCCTTCTTGTGGAGTTCTTCTTTGAGGATCCGCTCTTCTTCGTCGAAAGCGCTCAACCGCTCTTGCATTTGAATGAGCTTCTGTTGGATTTTTTCTTTTTCCGCATGCCGTTTGACGAGTTTTTCTTTTAATTCGTCGAGCTTCGCTTGAGTGTCGCGTACCATGAGATAACGTATCTTCAAATCGTGTTCCTGGTACTTAGAACGCAGCGCATTGTACTCTGCCGTTTTCTTGGCTTGCGCTTCTTTTGTTTTCAGCTCGCGCTCTAATTCGCGCTGGATGTCTTGAACCCGCGTGAGGTTGAGTTGTGTGTTCTCAAGATTTTTTTCCGCTTCTTCGCGCTGCGCTTTGAAGCGAGAAACTCCGGCGGCCTCTTCAAAAATTATGCGGCGGTCTTCTGGCTTACTCGAAAGAATTTGATCCATTCTTCCTTGCTCCATAAAAGAGTAGCTCGATTTGCCAATCCCTGTGTCGCGAAAAAGTTCTTCGATTTCCTTGAGAGCGACGCGGCTGTCGTTGATGAAGTATTGGCTTTGGCCGTCGCGGTAAAGACGGCGCCCGACTTTCACGTCGTCAGTGTCGATATGCAAGAAACGTAGGCGGTTATCGAAAGTAAGCGAGACCTGCGCAAAGTTCGCCGCCTTGCGCGATGTCGTGCCGGCGAAGATGACGTCTTCCATTTTTTCGCCGCGCATAGTCTTGACCGATTTTTCGCCCAGGACCCACTTCATGCTGTCTAAGACGTTCGACTTGCCGCAGCCGTTGGGACCGACAACCCCCGAAACAGAGGTCGAAAACGAAATCTTCGTTTTGTCGGCAAAAGACTTAAAGCCTAAAATTTCGAGTTCTTTGAGAGTCATCTTTTGCTTGAAGCCGTATTTTGAATTCTTTCCTCACCTTATGGCGTCGGGCGAAATCAAAGGGAAGTATGCCCACTACCGTTTTGGTTACGAAAGTGGTCGATTTTCTATTTTAGCCGGCACCGAAAAGCTAAAAGACCTTTCGATGGTTTCGCAGCGCGACCCCGTGCGCGAGGCCGAGCGGCACTTGGGGTCTTTTCGCCTCAAACCCGGTATGCTCGCAGTCGTTGCAGGCGCGGCGCACCTGCCTCTCTTAGAGCTACTGGTCGAGCAAACAAAAAGCAAAGAAGGCTTCGGCGGATGGATCCTGTTATTCGAAGCCGATACAGAGCTCTATCTTGCGCTCAAAAAATATCGTCCCGAAATTTTTGAACACATTGCAGCAATCGTTCCCGAGAATGTGGGAGTTCTCAGTGAACTCGTCGAAAAAATCGATGTGGAGCACTTTGCGGGATACCGCATCTTTGAGAACAAGCCGAGTCTCGGTATAGCTCCCACTTTTTACGCTCACGCGGTGGCCGACTTCAAACGCCGCTTGGCCTCGCGTTTTTCCGATCTCTTCACGCGCCTCGAATTTGAAGAGCGGTGGGTTTTTAACGCACTCAGCAAATTGTCTCTGATGCACTCGATGCGTCCTGTCTCGTCGCTCTTCGGTTTGGGCAAGGGCGCGAAGGCACTCCTCGTCTCGACGGGGCCGTCGCTCCATCGCTCGCTCGGCGCCATTCAAAAAAATCGTGAGAAGTATTTTATCGCCTGCGCCGACTCCGCATACCGTGTGCTCGTGCGTTCGGGAATAACGCCGCATCTCGTTTTTTCGCTCGATAGCCAAGCGCATACGACGAAACATTTTGCGCTTCTGCCGCAAGGCACGAAAGGCTCTTACCCCATTTTGGTGTGCGACGCCGTTTCGAACCCCATTGCCGCACGCGAATGGAAGGGCGAGTCGTGTCTTTCGTTTACCGCGCAATTTATCCGCGCCGACTTTGAAAAGCAAAAAGACGAGCGGCGCGTAAGCCCCGGTTGCGATTATCTCGAAGAGGAAAATTTTTTCGAGCACACCGCCGGATTGATTCCCGGAGATTTGCAATCGGGGGGGTCGGTCGCAACTTCGATTTTTGATCTCTTGCGGCTCATGGACTTTGACTCGATCGTTTTCGTGGGCCAAGATCTTGCGTATACGTACCGTGAAATCCATACGCCGGGCACACACCACACCGACGAATGGCTCTCGAAAACAACGAACCGCTTGCAGCCTCTGGAAAACATTAACGAGCGCGTGCTGCGGCGCAGGCACACGAAGCGAGAAGTTTCGCTTTCGGGCCGAACCATCGTGACCGATTATGTTCTCTCGCTCTACCGCGATTGGTTTTCAAACGCCGTTGGCGCTGTGGAAAAGAAAGTCTTAAACGCGACTTGCGAAGGACTCGCGATTGAAGGTGCACCGCCTTTGCAAAACCTAGATACCGAAGAACAAGATATCAATGCGGAAATACTCGCTCGCTTTTTGGATAAAGACCTCATCCGTGTGAATTCTCAGCGTATTGCGGCTTTACGCGCAAAAATTCTCTCTGCGACCGACAGTCTCGACGAGGGCACGTTACCCTTTTTGCGTTACGTTGGCCGCAAGTTTGCAATCAAGGCTATGCGTGTGGGAGATACATCCTCGCCGCTCTATGAAAAACAGAAAACGAAGCAGCGGCATTTCTTGCGCAAGCTGATAAGCAAGCTCTACCTCGATGCATAAAAACTCCAAAACAATTTCAGAACGCTTGGCGGCCTTTTGGCCGTTCTGGCTTTTTCATGCTCGCCGTCTGCGCTGGGTTATCGTCCTTCTGCTCATAGCTACGAGCTTCGTAGGTTATCGGTACGGGCGGCTTATCCGCATCGACACTAACCTGTTGCACCTCTTGCCCAAGCACACGGCTTCTTTGGAGCGTCTCGAAGCGTTGCGCGCCAAGAGCAACATCAAAGGATTTTTGACTGTGACTTTCGACGCCTCCGAAAGAAAGAGCGATCATGTCTTAACGCAAATGGCGAAGAAACTCGAGAGCGCGGTGGAGCAAACCCCATTCCTCAAAGAGTCGACTGAGAGCGTCATTTATCAAATCCCCGGCGATTTCTTGCTTCGCTACTCTCTTTATTACGCAGACACGAAAGATTTGCTCCGCGTTCGAGATAGACTGAATGAAAGTATTGCGCAAGCCAAGCGAAAAGAGAACCCATATTTTGAGGACTTGGAGGAGAAAGCGGCGACGCCGTTTTATGTGGGCGACATCTTGACTAAGTACCGCAAAAAATATTTGAAGAGCGGATCATTCATCGATGCCGAGCAAAAAAGCATCGTGGTGCTTTTAGCTCTCCGGCAAGAAAGCGATAACCTCTCGTTTGCAAAAAAATATCTTGGGACGCTAAGAGATGCGATCGAGCCGCAAGCGAAAGAAAGCGGTTTTGAAGTTTCTTTTGCAGGACGCTACGTCGCGAATATTGAAAAGCAAAAACGACTCGCCGAAGATATTACTCAATCGACTATTTTGACACTGCTCATTCTCACGGCGTCGCTCGTTATCTTCTTTAGGTCGCTTCGAGTGCTTCTTGTCGTTGGGCTTCCTGTCATGGCGGCTTTGGGTTATACGTATTTTGCCGCGTGGTATTTCATCGGTGAGATTAGCATCATCAGCTCGTTCCTCACTTCGATTCTCTTAGGGCTCGGTATCGATTACGGAATCCATTTGTTCGCGCGCTATAAGGGCGAGAGGCTACGCGGGCTCGGGATGACCGAATCGCTCGAAAGCACGATGCGGGGTCTTTTTCGGGGGTTGAGCCTCGGCATGGTAACGACCGCCGCCGTCTTCTTGACTCTCAGCTTTTCGAGATTCATCGCATTCGCCGAGTTTGGAAAAATTGCGTTTGCAGGAATCGTCTTCTTTTTCCTTTCGTTTGTTTTGTTTTTTCCCGTACTCATTTTCTTGACCGAAAGGTTTTCTTTCACGACGACCGAGCCTTCGCATATTTTAGAGAAGACGAAAAAAATACGCGGTTGGCAAATTGCCTTGATTGCGCTCGTCACGACTTATGGCGTCTTCACGGCGATAAATCCCCCTTTCGAGTATGATTTTTTTGAACTCGATAAAAGTATGGAAAAAACA
>CAUJII010000196.1 GCA_963205035.1 Spirochaetota bacterium | reverse complement strand
CCCGAATAGTTAGTCGGAATTGCCCATCCGCTGAACCCGAATAGTTAGTCGGAATTGCCCATCCGCTGAACCCGAATAGTTAGTCGGAATTGCCCATCCGCTGAACCCGAATAGTTAGTCGGGCCCCCAAGCCGTCAGACGACGACCTTATGGTAAGTCAAAATAAGCCGCTTGATAGCTTCTGCCAAGACGACCGGTGCGCGGTCGAACGCTGCTTCGTCGATCCACAGCCACTCTTTGAAGAGATGCTCGGCGATAGACCGCGTGCCCGTTTGCACGGCGAGAACATGGATGTTTTGCCTCGCATAGTCTGCAGCGAGTTCTTTAAGGGTCTGACTTTGAGCACTAAGGATTTCTTTCTTGATTTCTGCGCGGGCGCGGTGCCCTCTAAAGTCGGACACCATCACGACAAATTTCGTCACCGATTCAGGCGAGAATTGCTCTGCGGCATAGCGCAACACCTGTGCTTCGTCGATGGTGTCTCCTTGCCAGTTGTCGGTCATCGAGGCGAAAAGTTTTGCTTTGAGAGACTCTGGCGGAGTCTCTTCGTCGAGCGCAACATACTGGTTGATGTCAATCGCGCGTTTCATGTTGTCAAAGTCGGAGTAGCCATAAACTTTGAGGGGGATTTTTCGCTCCCACAAGATTTCGACAGCCGACTGTAATGCAATAATTGCAGAGACGGCTGCTTTGAAATTGAACATGCGTCGCCCCTTCGCCAGGACAAAGATAAATTCAACGCCTTTGAGTTTATTTTCCGAATGCCTGATGCGCGTGCGATCGAAGATGCGGTCGTTGCCGGCGTTGGCTTGGTATGTGATGTAGCGCCTCGCGTCGATGCGGTGGCCCTGCGCCATGAGGCGGCGTTCGATTTCAGGTTCGGCATCGAGCGCGTTTTCTAAATCCATTTGCAACTCAGAGAGCATCTTGCCGAAGACATCGTAAAAGTCTTCAATCGAATAGCCCATGTGATAGTCCCACTTGGGTTTGTATTTTTTCAAGAAGGCTTCAAAAAGTGCTTCGGTGCGGTAACCCCAAGCGCCGCCCCCACCGGCAGGTTCTCCCTGCCCGCCGTTCCCCTGTGTGTCCGAGCCATACCAAGCGTCGGGGCCTTCTTTGATATTCCCACCTGTTTCCGGCGTGTCGATGCGCAGACCTTTCTTAAGTTCCTGCCCGTCTAATCGTTTTTGCGCTTTGCCCGTATTCGCGTCTCGAAAGTGCTTCGCTTTATCCCAATCGGGTGGAGAAATTTTTTTCTGACTCGCCTCAGCTCGTGCGGTCAGGATTTTTTTTTTACCGTCTTTAAGCACTGTGAAAAGTTCATCCCATGCAATATCTGCAAAGATGCGCTCTAAGAGCCGCTTCAAGAACACACGGTCCTGAGGTTCAACAAGCATGCCCGCGTAATAAATATCCACGCCACGCTCAACGACTGCGTGTCCTCCGCCTATCTCGTGGTAGTCGACAGAATGCGCCAAATGGCGAATCAGGCGGAGCGCATGCTCTTCTCTGTACCGAATGACTTCGGCAATATTGGCACCGATCTTTTTTTCTGCGGCCGCTTCGTCGGCTTTCGTGTGAAAGAGCGTTAACTTTTGCACAAAAGTTTTTCTCTGCGCCGAAGAGTCTTCTCCAAACTCGTGCTCCATCGCCAAGCGGATAACCTCGGTCATCTCTTCGCCCGTTTCAAGCACTGGGACATGCATATTAAAGAAACGGTTTCTGAGCGCACGAGAAATCGTCTGTTGGTTGCGGCTGCGGCGCGTCCGCTTAATCGCGATGACACGGCATGCGCCTTCTTTACGCAAGATGGTTTCTCCCTCCGCTTCAGGCGGCAGCGCCAACCTGCCCGCATGGTCTAAAAGCATGTTGAGCTTTTCAATGAGCTCAGAACCCGCAGCGTCAATATTTTCGAGAATGATGATGTCTTGCCGTCTTAACGCTGCGGTCAAGGGGCCGTCGACCCAACAGACGTTTTGCCCCTTCCGCTCTCCATGTAACCGCGGCCTCAAAGCACCGATAATATCGCTCGTGTGCATGCCGCGCGAGAGAAATATTTCAGTCACACGCCTGCCCTGCATGTCGGCCCACGCATGGCAGAGCTCAAGGATGCGCGCCGCGTCGTCGCCTTCGAGAAGCAAGTTGTCTTCAGCCGTAAGCGAAGAATCCATCGCAGTCAGAATTTGCCTGCGCGATGGTGTCAGAGGAAAAAACAGCCGCGAGTTTGAAGCCCCTTCTCGGTGGGATAAATCCACCGCCATTTTCGAGAAAGGCTTTTGAGACGAAAAAATACCATAATCTTTTTCTAACGCAGGCGCGTCATATGACAAAACCGCCGCAATTTGCTGGAGCGCAGTGCGTCTGTCACTCTGTAAACGGAACGTATCGACAAAGAAGGTAAAGAGCAAGTCTCTGAACTCGCTTTTTTCTGTATCGGCGAGTCCTGAAACGACGGCGCGGTTCATCGCACGCTGCGCCGTGCGTAAATTAAAGTGGTAGTGCTCCAAGTCGTCCTTCGCAAGTTCGTTTTTCCAGATAAGCGTTTCGAGCGCACGCTGCACAAGAATTATCAGGTCAGCCGCACGCGCAAATTCTTTGGGATAGAGCCCACGGAGAATTTCTTTTTCTTCTTCGGCGGGGTAATGGTCGAGATAAAGCGTTGTAAAATGCCGCTGGATGCTTTCGGGCAGACTCTTGCGGCCCTCGAAACCACGCGCCGGGTTTTGTGTTGCGACGAAAGAAAAACGGGGATGCGCTTCGAGTTCGCTACCGTCTTTTTCGAGGAGCGCCAAACGACGCCTGTCAAAGACGCTGATGAAACGTTTGAGGATTTCAGGCGACGCCAAATTCATCTCGTCTGCGACAAAAGTATACCCCTTCTGCAAAGCCTCGGCCAGAGGCCCGTTATTCCATTGGAAACCGTCGGGGAGCACGCGAAAAGACCCCGATAGATCTTCGGGAAGCGTGTCTTGGTTGAAGCTGAAGCGGACCGTCGGCAACTGCCGGATGCGGTTGATGTAATAGATGAGAGCGTTCTTGCCCACGCCTGCGTCGCCCACGAGGAGCAGGTTCTGCCCTTCGAGAAGCGGGTAGAGAATTTTCTGCAAGTTTTTCTGTGTAGTCTCGGTGAGAATGAGTTCTTGTTGGAAAACAAGTGTTTTTTCTGTGGTAGTAATCTCAGCCGCTTCGAGGGGAATTCCGGCAATTTCGAGCATAGGCATGGCTCTAAAGGTGAATCCGTCCGTAAATGAGATTAGGGTTCCAGCGAGGCCCCTCCTAAACTCCGTATCTTTTTTCTTTACACGCCATCTCTCTTGTTCGCTATAACAAACAAACGGTTGTTATATTTATTAGGCTGTTTGGGAGGATCTATGACGCATGAATTTATCTGGCCTTTCTGGTGGGGAGGGCTTGCTATCGCAGGAGTATCCATCTTGCTGGTTTTGACCACGGGCCGCTTTCTTTCTGTCACGCGCGGCTATGCGAGCGTCTGCTCGGTTTTTTCTAAACTCAACTATTTCAAACGCCCTGACTTGGGTGGAGCCTTCGGTTTCCGAACGATGTTTTCTTTGGGCCTCATTTTGGGCGGCGCTGTTGCAGCTGTCACAACCGTGGGCTACAATCCAACGTTCGACTTAGGTGTCTTCAACCAAATCTGGGGTTCAGAACTTTGGGTCAAAGCCGTTGTGCTCATTAGCGGCGGAATCTTATGGGGGTTTGGCGCACGGATGGCGAAAGGATGCACAGCGGGAAACTCCATCTCCGGGCTTTCACAAGCGTCTTTTCCGAGTCTCGTCACCACGGTGGGTTTCTTGATTGCAGGCGTTGTTGTCACGTTCGCACTTTCTCTTATTTCGGGGGTAAAATAATGGCTACTAAAGATTCAGCGGCAGTTCTTCGCATCGTCTTTCTCGTGGTCGGAGTCATCTTCGGCTACATTCTCATCCGCGCGGGGGTATCGAGTTACGATGTCATCCGCGATATGTTCCTCTTCAAGTCTTTTCACATGTACGGAGTCTTGGGAGTCGCCGTCACGGTTTCGTTCATCGGCGTTCAACTCTGGAAGCGTTTTGGCAAAAGCCCTCTTTTTGCAACCGCGACCGAATGGAAAAATGAGCCGCTCACAAAAGGCCACGTTTGGGGTGGCCTCATCGCGGGCTCGGGTTGGGCTTTGACGGGCGCATGCCCAGGCCCTGCGCTTGCGATCTTGGGTTATGGGTTATGGTCTGGTGGATTTATCGTCGTGGGTATCTTGGCGGGCACATGGCTCTATGCGCTCATCGAAGAGCGGCAAAAATAATTAGGGCGTAACGGTAATTTTTCCAAAAATATTTTTGAGCGCGTCGATATTGCTTTCGCGCGCGAGGGCCGCGATGTGATCGCCTTTCTTGAGTTCTGTCTCGCCACTCGGGATAAGAAAGCGATCCTCGCGCTCGACGCTTGTCAGTATAACGCCTGCGGGCAAACCCAAGTCGACAATCTTTTTATCGCATGCAGGCGCCGAGCTCACAATGTTAATCGTTACGTGTAAAAACCCTGAAGGCAAAACGCCCGCCGCTAAATCGATCGAGCGTACTTTTGTAAAAGGCACCGTGATGCCGAGTTTCCTTGCAAGCCACGGGATACTGATCCCCTGCATGATAACGGAAGAGATGACGACAAAAAATACCAGATTAAAAATATATTCGGCCTGCGGAAAGTGAACACTCCACGGGTAAGTCGCTAAGATAATCGGTGCCGCACCGCGCAGCCCTACCCACGAAATAAAAACACGCTCTTTTGCATTATATCCACGAAAGGGGATTGCCAAAAGAACGGCGAGGGGCCGTGCCAGGAACATCATAAAGAAGGCGAGCAAGAGACCCTCTTTCCACACGGGTATCACTTTCGAGGGAAATGAAAGAAGCCCCAACGTCAAAAAGACCAGGATATGTGCAATCCACGAAAGGCCGTCTAAGAAGCGAGTGATACTCGCCTTATGGAGCATTTCTGCATTCCCGAGAATAATTCCCGCAATATAGACCGCAAGAAAACCACTGCCTCCCAAAATACCCGCAGTCGCAAAAAGCACCATGACGAGCCCCAACACGAGAACGCCATAGAGACCTTCGTATTCAATGTTGCTATGGTTGATGATGCGTCTTATGACGCGACCACCGGCATACCCAAACGCGAAACCAATCGCAGCCTGCTTAAAAAGCAAGAGCAGAAAATCTTTCGCCTCGGCATTGGGGTTCGAGACAAAAAGGAGTACACCGACAGTTAGAAAAATCGCAACGGGGTCGTTGCTTGCGGCCTCGAATTCGAGAGTCTGTTTGATGCTCCCTTGCAGCGAGAGATTCTTGGAGCGCAAAAGACCAAAAACGGCGGCGGCGTCTGTCGACGATACAATGGCACCCAAGAGCAGTGCTTCGTAAAGCTGCATCTTCAAAACATAGAACCCGAAAGCGGCGGTAAAAGAACCCGTGAGGAGCGTTCCAAAAAACGAGAGACTAATCCCCTTGAGTAAAATCGGCTGCACGCTTTTCCACGGCGTCTTGAGACCTCCGTCGAACACAATGAGAATGAGGCAACTCGACCCGATGGCAAACGCAATGCGGTAATCGTCGAAATGGATGCCGCCCGGCCCTTCGGAACCCGCAAGCATGCCAATCGCCAAGAAGATGAGCAAAAGTGGTATTCCAAAACGCGACGAAATGCGGCTTGCAACGACAGAGACCGTCAAGAGGACGGCACCTACCAGAATTAAGAACTCGAGCGAATAGCCGTTAAAATCAAAAATCTGCACTTTACGCTAAGGCCTTCGCAAAAATTGTGCGGAAGTCATTCTCGGTTACGGGAACGGGGTTCGAGAGGTGGCAACCGTCTGCCAAAGCAATTTTCACCAGCGCGTCTAGATTTTTTTCAGAAACACCTGCCGCCTTGAGAGACTGAGGAATCTTGAGTTCTGATTTTAAACGCGCAATGTACGGCAAAAATTCCGTATGTGCTGTTAA
This sequence comes from Spirochaetota bacterium, assembly GCA_963205035.1. Taxonomy (GTDB): domain Bacteria; phylum Spirochaetota; class Leptospiria; order Turneriellales; family Turneriellaceae; genus Turneriella. The sequence goes on along the minus strand of CAUJII010000196.1, from coordinate 4,677 downwards.
TCCCACAGTGCTTGCAAGGCGTTCAAATTTCTGCGGAAGAGCGTGGTAGTTGAAGTCGAGCGCATGATCGAGCATGATGCCGTTCGCAAGGCCATGGTGCATGTCGACGACTGCCGAAAGCGCGTGTGCGCACGAATGCACGACACCCAATCCTTTCTGAAACGCAACAGCACCCATCATCGATGCCATCAGCATGTCGCTGCGCGCCGCGCTATTTGCACCGTCGGCAAAGGCTTTGCCTATCGCATTCGCGGCAAGGTAGAGCCCCTCGAGTGCGATGCCGTCTGCCATGGGATGGTAGCCTTTCGCTAAATACGCTTCGATGAGGTGTGTGACTGCATCGAGCCCCGTCGCTGCAGTCACGGCAGGCGGCAGTGCAAACGTCAATTCAGGGTCTGCAAAAACTGCGCGCGCTAAGAGACGCGGCGAAAAAATTACTTTTTTGACATGCGTTTGGTCGTCTGCAACGACCGCGCTGCGCCCGACTTCTGAACCCGTGCCAGCGGTTGTGGGGATTGCCACCCAATATGGAATCTCTTGGTCGATGGGGCGCATGCCGGGCTTTTCGTCTTCGTAATCGAAAATGTCTCCCGGATGGTGTGCCATAAGCGCAATGGCTTTGGTAACGTCGAGTGCCGCGCCGCCGCCAATTCCTAAGAGTGCGATTTTTTTATTTGTGCCGCTCTCCTTGACTTGGGTTCGATATGCCTCGACGCCAGCCATAACTTGAGACTTGACAGGGTTGCCGTGCACGCCGTCGAAAACAGAAACCTTGAGCGATTCGTTTCCGAGCTCTGCTACATACTCTTTGAAAAATGGGAGTGAGGCTAACCCCTTGTCTGTAATAATGAGAACCGAAGTAAATCCCTCGGAGCGAAAAAAGGCGGCAAGTTGATGGCGCACCCCCACCCCAAACTTGATGGGAGTGGGAAAGCTAAAATTGGAGACTGTGTTCATAAAATGGCTCTAGCCTAATTTCGACATTTGAAGACAGCGTAAAGGTCTACTTAAAAATTACGCTCTCGCCTTTACGCTCTGCCGTAATCTTCTGCCCCGGTTCAAGACTGCCTTGAAGGAGCGTCGTCGCCAGCGGGTTCAAGAGAAGATTCTCAATCGCGCGCTTCATCGGCCGAGCACCGTATTCTTCATCGAAGCCATTCTCGATAATGAGCTTTTTAACATCCTCGTCGATGGCAAGCTCGATGCCGCGCTCACGGAGTTTTTCCGCAACGCGATCGATTTGCAGCATCGCTATTTTTTCCAGATGGTTTTGGTCTAACCTATGGAATTGGATGAGCGCATCGAGGCGGTTTAGAAACTCAGGCCTAAAGAAATGACGCACCGCGTCGAGCACACGGATTTCTTGCTCTTCAGAAGTAATACTCTTATCGGCCAAGAATTGCGAGCCCAAGTTCGAGGTCATAATGAGAATGGTGTTTCTAAAATTGACGAGCCTACCTTTAGAATCGGTCAGTCTGCCTTCGTCCAAAATCTGTAAAAAGAGATTAAAAACGTCGGCGTGAGCTTTTTCAATTTCATCGAACAGAATGACGCTATATGGGCGACGGCGTACTTTTTCTGTAAGCTGACCACCCTCTTCGTAACCGACGTATCCCGGCGGCGAGCCAATGAGTTTTGCCACGGAGTGTTTTTCCATGTACTCGCTCATGTCGATACGCACCAACGCCTTCGCATCGTCGAAAAGATATTCTGCAAGAGCCTTGGCAGTCTCTGTCTTTCCAACCCCTGTCGGGCCTAAGAAGAGAAAGCTTCCTATCGGCTTATCTTCGTCTGCGATGCCCGCACGGTTGCGGCGAATCGCATTCGCGATTGCATTCACAGCGCTTTCTTGCCCCACGACCCTCTCGTGCAGCGCAGGTTCGATTTTCAAGAGCTTCGCCTTTTCTGAGGTGAGCATTTTTGACACAGGAATCCCCGTCCAGCGCGAGACAATTTCTGCGATGTCTTCTTCTGTGACTTCTTCTTTAAGAAGACGCGTGCCATTTGTTTTTTCGCGCATCGTATTGAGCGAGTTGTCGAGTTTTTTCTGGAGCTCAGGAATTTTTCCATAACGCAATTCGGCGACACGGTTTAAATCCCCCTGGCGTTCGGCACTCGCTTCTGTAATTTTCAGGCGCTCAATTTCCTCTTTGATATGCGACACTTGCGAAAGATCTTCTTTTTCCTTCTCGAGCTTGAGCTTCATCGCCTGAAAGTCTTCTTTAATTTCACTCAACTCCTTCCTAACCTCAGCCAATCTCTCCACACTCAAAGCATCGTTTTCGCGGTTGAGCGCCGTCTCTTCGATTGTGAGTGAGATGATGCGGCGGTTCAAATCATCCAACTGCTGCGGCATCGAGTTGCGTTCAATTTTGAGCTTCGCCGAAGCCTCATCCAAGAGGTCGATCGCCTTATCGGGCAAGAAGCGGTCGCTGATGTAACGGTTCGAGAGCGTTGCCGCAGAAACAATTGCCGCGTCCGTGATACGAATACCATGGTGGACTTCATAGCGATCGCGCAAGCCGCGCAAGATAGTGATAGCGTCTTCGACCGAAGGCTCGTTGACATAGACCGTCTGAAAGCGGCGTTCGAGTGCCGCGTCTTTTTCCAAATGTTTTTGATACTCCTTCAGAGTCGTCGCTCCAATAAGGTGGATTTCTCCGCGTGCTAAAGCAGGCTTCAGCATATTGGCGGCATCGAGCGAACCTTCGCTCGCTCCTGCCCCGACGACCGTATGGATTTCGTCGATGAAGAGAATAACCTCTTCGCTCTTTGCACGCACCTCGTCTAAGACCGCTTTGAGGCGTTCTTCAAACTCCCCCCGGTACTTTGCGCCGGCAATGAGAGAACCCATATCGAGTGTGACGACTGTTTTGCCCTTCAAGATTTCTGGTACGTCACCAGAAACAATCCGCCCGGCTAACCCTTCGACGATTGCTGTCTTGCCGGTGCCGGGCTCGCCAATGAGTAGCGGGTTATTTTTATTTCTACGCGATAAAATTTGAATCGTCCGACGGATTTCCTCGTCGCGGCCAATGACCGGGTCGAGTTTACCTTGGCGCGCCAGCTCGTTCAAATTCTTTCCATATTTTTTGAGCGCGTTAAACTTCGCCTCGGGGTTATCGGAATCGGCTTTATGGCTCCCCCGCAATTCTTTGAGCACGGGATCCAGAGTCTTGCGCGTCAAACCTAATGACTCCATTTCTTTTTTGAGAGCAAAATTCCCATTCATATACGCGAGCAAGAGATGTTCGAGCGAAAGGTACTGATCGCCCAGACCGTCCATTTCGCGCTCAGCTAATCCTAAGAATTTGCGCGCATCGCCTGAGAGATTCTGGCCCGGTTCGAAGTTTCCCTGAGCGCGTGGTAGCCTTTGAAGATACGATGCAAAAATCTCTTCAACTCGATTCGAGTCGATGCCCATTCTGCGAACAATCTGCGCGGGCAGGCCGTCAGCATCGTCGAAAATGGCTGCCATGAAGTGTTCGGGTGTGAGATCCGCATGCCCGAGTTCTTGCGCTTTTTGGACTGCTGCCTGATACGCAGCCCTCGTTTTGAGTGTCATATTTTCCCCTGCCATAATTTCCTCCGAGTTGAGAGCACCTACCACTTAGAGTGATAGCACTCGCCATCTAATAGTGCTAATATAGAGATTGTTTATACTATCGGCAATATTTTTTTGGGGTTTGACTAACTATTCGCAGGGCGACTAACTATTCGGAAACCGACTAACTATTCATGAACCATGGCAATTCCCTTTCCCTGCGGACGACAATCAAAACTCCCGGTCAATTTTCGCGGGTTTCCGCGCCTTCTGGCGCTCTATAAACGCCGCGTCATACCAAATATCCATCAGTGCACGATAGCAAGTATCTGCGCTGCGCTCCTCGCTCCTGTTATTTTTTTCAATGGCAGCGACGCGGTTCAAAAGTTCACTTTGTAGCTCAGGTAAATCGCTCCGCATAGCCAGAATATCGGTGCGTGGCTGCAGCGCGCAGCAGCGGGAGTCTTGAACTTTATAGCCGTATTCGATGAGCCCGGCAATATCGGCGCGTAATTGCGGATTGTGGCCCGGGAAATCGGTCCGTTGCAAGCATTTGGGTATGTTGCGTTCACGCAGTTGCCCCGTTCGGCAGCTGAATAGACACGATAGAATACCGAAAAACAGGGAAAACTTGCGCATACGATTGCATAAGTCGGGATGGTCTGCCGTGGCAAGCAAATTGTATGTGGCCTTGTGTGGCGAGGGGTCACGCTTGCCGCGACCGTCGTGATCTTGAAAGTTCGATGAGCGAGCTGGCGATCGAAAATCATATCTAAAAAAAGAACCCGTCAGCTATGTCTGTGGGTTAGACAAACGTGCTGCCGCGCGCCGATCGCCGCAGTAAAGGCGGCATCGTGACTGACGATGAGCACGATACCCGGAAAGTCACCCAGGAATTTCGCATAGGTACTGCGTGTCGCGAGGTCGAGACCGGTCTCAGCCTCGTCTGAGAAAAAGAAAGGACAGGGCCGGGGTGATTTCGCGGCCAGAATTAACGGCTCTATGTCACTTGAATCACAAATATGGCCCTACAAGCGACTAACTATCCGCAGCGCGACTAACTATTCTCCGCGAACCAGCGCGCGTCCAGCCGCTGGGGAAAATAGATGCCGTCACTCCCCAAATGTGGCTGA
>CAUJII010000195.1 GCA_963205035.1 Spirochaetota bacterium | reverse complement strand
CTTTTTGAAATAGCTTACGCGAGTTCCCGCCTAGTCACTTAGCTCACTCAATTTGCAAGTCCTATTTTGGCTGATTCTCAGAAGAGCGGCACTGCCGCTAACAAAGTTTATGCGACGTTCAGTGCCATACCGCAAAATTTTTTTATCAGACAACTGCTGAGCTCAGGAAATTGAGAATTACTTGACATCCTATTTAATAGGGTTCATATCTTCCTAAGTGACTCGACTCTTCGTAGAATTACCGAATTTTACGAAAAGCTGGCGCAAAATAGGCTTAACCGATGAAGATCTGTGGGCTTTGGAAGAATTTCTTGGCAAGAACCCTGATTATGGCGACTTGATTCAAGGGACTGGTGGCCTGCGAAAGATTTGATGGGCGGCAAAAGGTCGAGGGAAACGCGGTGGTTCAAGAGTCTGTTATGTAGATATAGTACGCAAGGAGAAAGTTTACTTAATTGCTGCATTTTCGAAGAATCAGAAGGAAAATCTGACTGAATTTGAAAAGAGAGAGATTAAGGAACTCATTAAGACACTTTGAAAGCAAGAGGTACAAAATGGCAAAGAAGCAAACAACTGAATATGGCCAAAGCATAATTCGCGGTCTTAAACAAGCAGTTGCCTTTGAACGCGGGCGGCTTGTTCCTGGCGTTCGAAAAAGATTAGTGAATATTAAACCTATTCCGCATTACAAACACAATGAAATCAAACGAATTCGTGCGAAGGTCGAAATGACCCAAAAATCCTTTGCTCTACTCATGGGGGTTTCCGTGAAGACTATTGAAGCTTGGGAAAATGGCCGCAATCAAGCAAACGGCACAGCTCAGAGAATGCTGTACTTGTTAGATCGGGACAATAAACTGCCAGAAAAGTATGCAATCGTTGCATAATTGCAGTACGGCACAGAACAAGGTTTGACGCGCGCGCGTACGCGCCACAATGTCTCTGGGTTGCATAAATACTTCTCGTAAATCGATTGACATGCTTAAATGTAGGGGGTAGCTTGGCCTCTATGGTGCGCCTTACGGCTTAAATACTTATAGGATTAGCTGCATGCCAAGATTTTCCCGCTCCCTTGGCCGGTGTCTTATCCAGCGGCGGAGTAACTTTAGAATCTATATCTAGTCGATACCTTAGCACTACAGGTGTAACACAGTCGACCATCGCATGGCATGCCGACCGCGACGGCCAATATAGCGTACGTGTCGGCGCCTCCAATTGTACCTCGGGTACTGTTTTGAGCTCAGGTACAACAAGCACCTATGCCTCCATTAGTTCTGTAGTTGGAGCAGCCGCTTTGAGTGCCGGTAACAACGCCGTGTGGATTTGCGTCGTGCCCTTGGGGAACTCGGTCGGTTTTGCGCAGCTCAATCTTATCCGCGACGACACCGCGCCTATTTTCTCGGGGTTGGCGAGCGTAGCGCTAAATACCGCCACGCAGGTAACGCTTTCATGGAACGGCGCTATAGACGGCGCTTCTGCGCAGGTTGACATAGTTTACGATATTTACCAAGCGACGGCAACAGGCGCGGAAAACTATACGGCTGCAACTTACACAAGCAATCCGGGCGCTACGAGCTATGTGGTTACGGGGCTTACTCCAGCGACGCAGTATTTTTTCGTCGTGCGCGCGCGCGATCAAGCCGGAAACCACGACACAAATACGGCGGAGAAAAATGCGAACGCATTTTTTGTCGATCAGTTGACAGGGAGCGATTCCAATCCCGGTACTTCGGATATGCCCAAGCTCACGATCCAAAATGCAATTACCGCAAGCCAAGCAGAGGGCCTCGCCCGCCCGGTACTCGTGAGTAAAGCAGTGTACACTGAAACGGTGACACTGGCGGCGGGCGTTTCGTTATACGGAGGCTACGACAGAGCGGCAAATTGGACGCGGAACGTTGCAGCGAACACAACGAGCATTATTTCATCCAATGCAAACGTCGCCGCAGTGACATCCAGTAGCGGTGCGATAACGAACACAACGGTCGTTTCTGGGTTCTGGATTACTGGATCGTCTAACGGAACGAAGCCCAGCGGCATCGAGATAAGTGCTGGGAACCCAAACATTACGAATAACACCATTAACGGCGGTGCAACCATCCAAACCAACCCATCGAGCGCCGTAGCCGTTAGAATTAGCGGCGGCAACCCCACCGTACAAAATTGTTCCATCAATGGTGGAACACAAAAAGGCGCGGGATTCACAGCGGGCGTGTACGTATCTGCCGGAAGCGCCACAATCAGAAACAATACCATCGACGGTGGCAATTCAAACCAAGCCGGTTGCGCAGGTGCCACAAATTTTGGTGTTCGAGCCGATGTGGTTTTCAAGCTCATTGGCAACACCATCCGAGCGGGAATTACAGGAGCCGCTGGCTGTGGTAGCAATACGCATTCGTATGGTGTTCAACTCAAAGGCGGCGCGGCAGTCGTTAGCAACAATACAATTACGGCGGGTGCTGTAGTGGGGCCGGGGATAAATAAATACACGGCCGGCATCGACTGCATCGCGTGTGCGGCCGCCATCCGCAACAACACCATTGTCGCCGGTACGGGCGCGGCCGCAGGGTGCATCGTGGGATATCGGCGCGTACGAACACTAACTGTTACTCGTCGGGTAGAGCGACCCGCATCGACTTAATCCGGATTTTTTCGGGCGCGGGGTCTGAGAATAGCCGCAACTGCGACACTGCGGGTGCACTTGTGCTGATCGCGTGGGCATCCAATTTTTGTACTGCAACGACCTGCCAATATAGTGGTCCCTCTGGAAGTACTTGGAGTTTATCCAGCGAAACCTTATTTTCTTTCACGGCGTTCTGTCTTAGCAAATGGATCCGTTTGCCTTCCGCACTCCGCCAGCGACAAATTCAAAGTCGTAGCGTTTATTGCGGGGGGATTGGTAACAGGAACGCTTTCAGGACGCGAGGCCAAAGCTTTTTATCTGCCGATTGGCGAAGTCGGTAGTATGATACTCTACAAATTTTCGCACAAGTTAAACCTAACGGCAACACTCGCTCTGGGCTATATACCATCGAAAGAAATCCCCTACTTTTACTCCTCGTTGTCCATGGGCGTGGGCATAAGCCTTTGAGTAGGCTCCAAAAACGGCCGCGCACCCAGAGTTACGCCGAGAGCTCTTCTAAAGCCGCGTCGCGGTCTTTCTGAGCGGGCGGGGTGCCATGCCAATCGGGGTTGTGTTCCATAAAAGAGACGCCTTTGCCCAGAGTTGTCTTGAAGAGAATCATTTTGGGAGCACCTTCGTCTTGAAGAGACCAAGTAAAGGCAGACTCGATGGCGCCAAAGTCGTGGCCGTCTGCGACGCGGACTTTCCAGCCAAAGCTTTCAAATTTTTTATCGAGGGGTTCGACACCCATGACGTTCTCGACTTTGCCGTCGATTTGGATGTTGTTGAAATCCAAAAACGGGTGGATGTTCGTGAGTTTGTTGTGCGCGGCCGCCATCGCGGCTTCCCAAGTCATGCCTTCTTGGCATTCGCCGTCAGACATTCCTAAAAAGACGCGAGCGGGATTCTTTTGGAAGCGCAGTCCCAACGCAAGGCCGCTTGCATTCGCAAGCCCCTGCCCCAAAGAGCCGCTCGAGTTTTCGACTTCGGGCAAGTATTTTGTCGAAGGGTGGCCTTGGAGTCTTGAACCCAAACGCCGGAAAGTTTTGAGTTCGCTTTCTTCAATTTGTCCGCGGACAGCCATGCTGGCATAGCGAACTGCGCAGACGTGGCCGTTGCTAATAAGAAGTCTATCGCGCTGAGTACCTTCGAGTTTCAAGATTTTGAAATAGAGATAGGCATATATGTCGGCCAATCCCAGGGGGCCACCGGGATGCCCAGAGTTTGCCTGAAAAATCATTTCGACGATGTTCTTGCGGATGCGGTTTGCAATGAAGCGCAAATCGTCTTCGGAGACGTCTGCTGTTTTTTTTGTAACAATTTGGTTTAGGCGCTGTTTTTCTTTTGCGTCGCCGACAATAAATTCCATAATTATTTTTCCTATCGTTTTTGGTGCGGTTATTTACCCGACTGTGCAAACGTCGAGCGTAAGAGTTCCAGAGAGGTTTCAATTTCTCCCGGGTCGGACCCGTCTTTCTTTTCCACCAAGCCTAACCTCTTAGCGAGCGGTCGCACGACCGTATGGAGAAGAGGAAGCTTTTGACGCGCCGGCATTTCGAGCGCGATATACGTTTCGCCTTCGAGCCCTACGGCAGAGAAGTCGTACACATCGAGAAGAAGCTGCAACTGTAGTTTCATGAGCCTTTCAGAGCTTGCGCGCTGGTACGGTAAATTGATGCTCTCGCCGAACTTGCGCTTCTCGTCGTTGTCTCTGGCATAGGAAGCGTAGATCGCTTTGAGACGCCGTTCTTGAATGACACCCGCGCCGTCGATTTGTGTGAGTGGTTTTCTAAGCGCCAACACTAAGTCTTCGTAAAGCAAACTCTCGCCGGAGCCGTCTTTGTAAAAAGGAATTTTTGGCGTTTGCCATAACTGCCATATCACTGCCGTATCGATTGCGACTTGGACGCGGTTAGCAAGGTCCGGGATATAAACGATAGAACCGTTTCTATTCGTGACCGCATTTTTGATTTGAATGAGCTCTTCCGGGGTTAATCCCACAAACTGGCCAGAAAGTTCGCTGAATGGAAGCACCTGCGCTTTGTCGTAGGGAACCTTGTTCGACAACAAGATGCGTACGTGGTGTGCTGGGTTCTTTTTGTACGCCTGCGCGATGGCAGTGTAGATGTTTCGACCCATGCGGTCTAAGAGTTGGTTTCTTTCGTAAGGCGCGAGGTTGACGCGCACCGATTGAGACGCGGGCAAGACAAGGCTTGTCGTCTCTTGCAGAAACGAAAGCTCTCCCAAAGCGATAAGCTGCTGCGTGAGACAATTTTCGGGCTTGGCGGTGCTATCGGAATAGCGAAGCGTCACGCTCTCAGGCAGTGCGGTGAAAGCCGCCATGCGCAGTGGTACTTTTTTACCATCGACATTCAGTACCTGCAGCGACTTAAAATAGCGCTGCACTTCGCCAATACGTTCGCTCTTGAGATTGCAATCCGAATCTAAGATGTCGAGCCCTTGGACGGGGTATGCGGCCCACGAGACTTGGTTTGAAACATAAAAATTTGTCGCCACGGGAAGTAAGTGGTGATGGTTCTCATGGTGTTTCTTGAGCGACTCTGCGAGCCATGTATAGTCGTAGCGCGACAAATAGCCGTTCGAGACCAAGAAATTGGTCTCTTGCATGCGCCGCGTCAGTTTAACAGGAGTTGTAGACGATTTAATCGACAAATCTTTGAAAGAATCCCGAGTAAAAAAAGAATAAATCGTCGAGACAATCAGTACACTCACGACGAGGAGAAGGAGACTGTTAATAGCCTTTCGCATAGGTAACCTTCGTATTGCGCCGCAACAAGCAAAGCATTTTACGAAATCTCCTGAGCTCCAATTACAATACTAATCAATACCCCACGCTCGGAACTTTCAAAAAAAATCCGGCCACCGAGACCCCGAACGCGCTCGCGCATCAGAGTCAATCCGATCCCCGAACGGGGCTTCACATCGCCAAAGCCTTTGCCATTGTCTTCTACCGTCACGGTTAAAAAATTTTCAATCCGCAAAGCCTGCACGTCGATGAGGGTTGCCGCAGAGTATTTAAGCGCGTTGGTTATCGCCTCTTGCACGACCCGATAGAGTTGAATGTTCCAGTTATCGGGAAAAAAATTTTCTAACGCATCCAGAGAATGGCGTATTCTCACCCCTGACGCCTGTGCCGCTGAAAGGAGCATGTCTTCGATGGCTGACGCGAGGCCCAGCTTCTGCAGGTGGTCGGGTGAAAGCCGGCGCGAGATCTCCCGCGTTTGTTCGAGAATTTGAGCGATAGGTTTGACAAGTACCTCTTCGTTTTCTTCGTTTCGCATTGCATGCTGTGCTAAGAATTTTTGCGCAGTGAGTCTCAAGAGTACAAGGCTTTGCCCGATGCTATCGTGCAGCTCTGCCGCGATCGAGGTACGTTCCATCTCGGATATCTCAATGAGGCGTTGCGATAACTGTGCAATTTCGGCTTCCTGCGCTTTTCTCTCGCTGATGTCTAAGAGAGTGCCCATGTAACGCACGGCCGTGCCGTCGTTCGACCGTTCGACGACCTTGCCGCGAGACATCACCCAAATCCATTCTCCGCTTTTTTGTTGGATTCGGTGCTCGTGTGCCACAGATCCGGTCAGTCCCGCATAGTGCTCTCGGAGTTTTTTATTTGCCACAGGAAAGTCTTCCCGGTGGATAAGATCCATGGGGTTGAGCTTCTTCGCCATGAATTCTTTCTGCGTGTATCCTAAAATTTCAGCAAATCGCCTATCGACAAATCTCTCGCCCGCTTCGATGCGCACATCAACAAGACCTAACGCAGCGCCGTCTAAAGCGAGCTGTATTCGCTCACTCGCTTCGCGTGCCTGCCGCCTCAAGACCGCGTCTTTCAACTCGCGCTCGACTGCCCCGCCCAAGCGCGTCAGAGACGACTTCATCACATAATCGTTCGCGCCTGCGCGCATCATCTCAACGGCAATCCCCTCGCCCACGGCCTGCGAGACGAGAATGAAAGGAATATCGCCTACTGTCTTGCGCACAATCTCAAGAGCCAAGATTGCATTAAACTGCGGTAACCTAAAGTCTGAGATGACGATGTCACACGGCTTTGTTAGAGCTTCGCGTAGCCCCTTGCTGTCTTCGACGCGCGTCGCATCGACTGCAAACCCCCATGCGGTGAGTTCGTATTCGATGAGCGCGGCGTCGCTCGCAGAATCTTCGACAATTATAACGCGAATTTTTATCGGTATCTCTGCCATCGGTGGCTAATTACCGATGTGCGTCTGGCAATGTAAAGTAGAACGCGGTGCCGCGCCCTTTCTGCGTTTCGACCCAAATACGGCCCGCCGTGGCGGTGGACAATCCTCAAAACAATCGAGAGCCCCACGCCCAATCCGGGAAATTCGGTCGCGCTATGCAGGCGTTGGAAAGGCGCGAAGAGTTTATCCGCGTATTGCATCTCAAACCCCTCGCCGTTATCGGAGACAAAAAAAGTCGTGTCGTTTCCGTTAATCTCTTTTCCAACATGGATATGACAAAGAGTTTTTTTCTGACTGAACTTCACCGAGTTTTCCAGAAGGTTTCGTAGGAGCAAACGAAGAAGCTCCCCATCGGCCGTCACAACGAGGTCGTGCTCTATACTCGCCTGAATACTTTGCGTCGGATTTTCGAGTCGTAGCTCAGAAAGCAACTCCTCCGCCATGCCGGAGAGATTAACCTCAGAGATTCTAAGCGGAGTTTGCGAGGCATGCGCGAGCCTCAACATCGCCGCATTCATCGCCTCTAAGTGCTCCATCTCGGCTTGAATGAATGCAAGCATCTGTCGCCCCTTCTCACCCAAAGCATCGGAGTATCCCTTCTCTAAATTGCGTACCCAATTCTGCGCGCGGGTGATCGGTGCGCGGATGTCGTGCGAGAGCGAGTAACTAAACGCCTCGAGTTCGTGGTTGACTTGTGTGAGTTCGGCAGTGCGCAGCAAGACCTTGTCTTCGAGTTCATTCGCCATGCGCTGGAGTGCGTCGCGCGCTTCAACGAGTTCGGTGATGTCGGTTGCAAACCACACGGCGGCGTCCATCGGTTCGAGATAGTGGGTCGTCATCCACAACCAACGCTCTTCGAGTGTGTGCGGTAAAAGAAATCCCACGATTCCTATTTTATCGCTTTCAAAGACATCGCGCGCAATCGCTGCCGGGGGTGCGAATTGCTTTTCATGCGGGTAGACCGGAGAGAGGAACTGCAAACTCTCTAAATTTTCCACAAAGTCTGCACTCATACTCAAGGCGAATAGGGTCTCTATAGTTCTGTTGGCTTTAAGGATTTTTTGACTTCGGTGGATGACAAGTAACCCCACCGATGCGCTTTCAAAAACGGCGTCTAAGAGGAGCGCATTCTTGCGTCCCTCTTCGATGCGGCGGATGTCGACGTCGATATTCTTGAGAGTTCCCACCAGCCTCTGCGGCATCCCGTCTTCGTCTCGCTCGACAACGAGCCCGCGCAATTTAATCCAGACAAAATCGCCGCTCTTCGACTTCATCCGCAATGTTTTTTCCAGTTGGGCCGTACGTCCCTTGATGAGAGCCGCAAAGAGATTTTTCAAATCTGAAATTTCATCGCCATGCAGGATTTCACGCCAGTGGAGCTCTTTTCCATCAAGTTCTCCCGCGTTGTACCCCAGCATCTTTTCCCAGTCGCGGAAGAAGCGCGGCTTTTTACTCGCTAAATCAAAATCCCAAATTGCATCGACGGTCGAATCGAGCGCAAAACCCAAGACAAGTTCATTCTCTCTTAAGGCTTTCTGCAACTGCTGGCGATTATCTTCGATTAACTCCCTCGCAAAAAAACGCACCTGATAAATTTGGCTGCAGAGTGCGATGAATCCCATCGTTGGAAAAGATGCGACCAAAAAAACCCCGGCCAAGAGAAGCACTGCATAACCGCCGCCGGGGAACATTGGAACGTCACTTTGAGAGAGTCTCGCGATGAAATAGAACGACCGAATAAAAAGAAGAAGAGCCACAAGGAGATAGATGCCTCCGAAGAAATACGGGCGGTTCTTCGCCGGAGTGTGTTTGTCGGTTAGAAGCAGATAACCAATACTTCCGGCTAAGAATGCGTAGAAGTTAGAGATGAGAACTATCCGGAGTGCAATTTCTGCGTCAGTCAAAACAAAATACGAATAGACGCTTAGAACGAGAAGCCATACGCCATAAAAATATCTTCGAGGAAATTTCCTTTCTAAAAGAATCGCAATCGCTCTTACCTGAAACAATCCACCGAGCGATAGAAGGATATGTGCGGGCACGACTGTGAGAAACCACGGCATGGCTCGATTGAACCCCAAGAGTGCAAACCCCGAGCCTAGGACGACGAGCGAGAGTACCCAACTCTTGACGCCCCGAATTACGGACAGGTGGCTATACCTCTCTAAAAAAAGAAAGAGCGCGGAAAAAAACGACGCAGCAGCTCCACAGAGAAAAAATATTTCGTATATCGAAAGCTCTGGAGGGAGTGTCATTTTTTACGCGCAAACATCGTAATACTTGCGGTATTGAGTTCGTAGTAACGCGCCAAACCAAATTCGCGCAAGACATAGTCGGTTAGGTAGCCGCTCAAAGACTCGGCAGAACCCAAGATCAAAATACCTTCTTGCTTCAGCGCTGCTTTCATCGTTTGAAAAAGAGTAATGCGCGAATCCTGCGCGAAGTAATACGCCACGTTACGGCAAAAAATAATATCGAACTTTTCGTTCATTTTTTCTGTCAGCAAGTTCATCGTTTTGAACTCAATGCGCGGCAGTAGGGTCTTGTTGACAACCATGCCGCCTTCGACTTCGGTAAAGTATTTCTTGCGGAATTTCTCGGTGAGCCCGCGCGAAATTTCAAACGCAGTATAACGGCCCTGGCTTGCGCGTTCGACAGACTCTTCTGAAATATCGGCGGCGATAATGCGCGTGCTCTTGACCAGTTGCGGGTGAAACTCGGCAAGAATCATGGCTATTGAATACGCCTCTTGCCCTGTCGAACACGCTGCAGAGAAGATGGTGAGAGGCGGCATGAGCGCCGGGTTTGCCGGATTCGCGTTGCGGTCTTTCCACTCCGGAAGAATTTGCTGCGAGAGGGCGTCGAAAATACTTTCGTCTCTAAAAAATCGCGTCTCGTGCGTTGTAATCTTCTCGACGATGTGCCCAATAAACTTATGGTCTGTGCCGCGTTGCAACTCCACCAAGAGCTCGCCAAAAGTTTTGAGCCCTTTCTGCCGCATGACTTCGGGAAAGCGGTGCTCGAAAAGGTAGTATTTCTCGGGTTCGATGTGAAGACCCGTGAGCCGCTTAATTTCGGCCGCAATTCCGGGAAACGATGGATCTGCCATTAACTTAGATACTCCGTAATTTTTTTTGCCAAGCCTTCGACTGCATGGATTTCATCGACGAGCCCATCGCGCACCGGTTTTTGCGGCATGCCGTAAATCACGCAGTCGCTTTCTTGTTGCGCCATGAGGTATGCCCCGTGCTGAGACAAAGCCTTCATACCCAAATAGCCGTCTTCACCCATCCCAGTCATAATCACAGCGAGAGTGTCGCGTGCGCAAAAAAGCGCCGAGTGAAACAAAATGTTTACAGAAGGTTTGCAGAGTTCCCGGGGATCGCTCTCTTCGACGCGGATAATTACGTGTTCGTTATGTTCCAAGAGCTTCATTTGCTTGCCGCCGGGGGCTATGTAAACATGCGCGGCTTGTGGGACTATCCCGTTTTGCGCTTCGACGATTGTCAGGTCGCATTCTTCGTTCAAACGCTCTGCAAGCTGCGCCGTAAAAATTGCGGGCATGTGTTGCACAACCAAAATGCTACCCTTGATTGTCGACGGTATGTTTTGAAAAAGCCGGCGCAGAGCCGGCGGGCCACCGGTTGAAATTCCTACAACACAGAAACGAAACTTCTTCTTTTGAAAAAATTTTCCGATGGCTCGAATAGGCTGCTGGACAGGAATCTTTGTCGGAAGAACGGGTTTGAATGCGCGGATGTGCTCTAAGAGAATTGCTTTCAACGATTCGCCGGTAGCACCACCCAACGAGCCGGCGGGTTTTGTAACAAAATCGTCTGCACCGCGTTCAAGGGCTGCGATCGTTAGCTGAGCACCCTTCGTCGTGTGAGAGCTGAACATGATGATGCGGCTATGTGGAGAAATTTTTTTGATTTCGGGGATAGCGGTAAGCCCGTCCATCTCGGGCATGTCGTAGTCGAGAAGAATGATTTCTGGTTTGTAATGGTTGACTCGCGGCAGTGCCAATCGGCCGTTCGAGGCGACCGAAACCACTTCTAAGTCGTCTTCTTTCGAGAGAATTTGACGCAAAAAAATTCGATAGACTTCGGAATCATCGACAATGAGAACTTGCGTTTTCAAGAGGCGTTCTCTAACGAAAGACCTTGAACTCTTGAATGACGCTATCCATAAAGTGCGCGACATTCTTCACTTGAATCGAAAGCTCGGAGACGCTCGCCGCATCCTTCGCGTTCGAGGTGACGGCGACGCTGATACCTGAAATATTCTTGTTAATCTCTCCCGAAGCCTCGGAGATTTGCGAAACGTTATTTGCAATCTCCTTCGTCGTCATCGACTGCTCTTCGACGGCGGAGGCGATGCCGATGTTGCCGTCGTTCACCTGATCGATTATTTTTGCAATAGACTCAATCGACTCGACAGTCGCCTCGGTGCTTTTTTGAATACTATGGATTTGTTTGCGGATGTCTTCTGTCGACGCCGCTGTCTGCCTCGCCAAGTCTTTGACTTCTTGCGCGACCACAGCAAAACCTTTCCCCGCCTCTCCTGCTCCCGCCGCTTCAATCGAGGCGTTCAAAGCCAGCATATTTGTCTGCTCCGCAATTTTAGAAATCATCTGGATGACTTTGCCGATGCTCTCGGCACCCTGCCCCAACTCACGAACACGCCCCTGCGCTTCGTGCGCAATCTCCTTGGCCTCTTTCGAAATCTTCGCACCCTCCGAAGCTTTCGACGCCACCTCGCCAATCGAAATCGACATCTCTTCGACGGAGCTCGAAACAACCTGCAAGTTCTGGTCCATTTGGTTCGCCGCTGCAGAAATGTTCGCCGTCTGCTGCGAGACTTCTTCGACACCAACGGAAAGATTATGGCTCGCTTCGGCCAAGCTCTTCGAACCCGCATTCAAATCGCGAGCCGACTCGGTCATCTGCAAGACTAACCCAGAGACGTTTGTGTTCATGAGCTGCACCGATTCTAAGAGCTGGCCTGTCTCTGTGTTATCGCGCACATCGAGGGTGTTGGAGAAATCCCCCATACCCATCTCTCTCACCGATCGGTGCGCCTTTTCAATAGGCTTAAGAATACTTTGAACGAGCCACAAACCCAACGGGAAAAGGAGAACTCCCATCGCGGCAGACGTGTAGATACGC
>CAUJII010000194.1 GCA_963205035.1 Spirochaetota bacterium | reverse complement strand
CTATATCTTTGCCGACGTTTTGAATCGCACGCTGCGCCTCGCAGGGTACACCGTCGAACACGCGATGAACCTTACCGATGTCGACGATAAGACGATTAACGGTGCGATTGAACTTACAAAAAAAGATCCGGCAAAATATGCGGATCTCAAAAGTGCGCTCGCCGCTTACACGGCGCCCTTTGCCGCAGCGTTTTTTGCCGACTTAAAAACGCTCAACATCGTCAAATTCGATCACCACCCTCGCGCAACGGAATACATCCCTGCGATGCTCGATTTAGTCGAGCGCCTTATTAAGAAAGGCGTTGCGTACGAGCAAGACGGCTCGGTCTATTATCGCATCGCCGATAAAAAAGACTACGGCAAACTTTCACGCGTCGATCTCGAAAAAAATAAAACCGGTACGCGCTATAATACCGACGAATACGACAAAGACGACGTGCGCGATTTTGTTCTTTGGAAGGCAGAAGACAAAGACGGTGTCCATTGGCATTCCGACCACGGCGACGGCCGTCCCGGCTGGCACCTCGAATGCTCGGCGATGATCCACGAAATATTTAAGGGGCCCATCGACATCCATACCGGCGGCGTCGATTTAATCTTTCCTCACCACGAAAACGAAATTGCGCAGAGCGAAGCGGCTTACGAAGGCGCGTTCGTCAAGCACTGGGTGCACTGCGAGCATCTTTTGGTTGATAACCGCAAGATGTCAAAATCTGCGGGCAATTTTTACACGCTGCGCGATCTCTTGGCCAAAGGTGTGCGTCCGCAAACGCTGCGCTACTTCTTGCTCTCTCAGCATTATAGCCAGAAGGTAAATTTCTCCGACGACGCTCTCCACCAAGCCGAAACTGCGGTTGAGAAATTCTATGCGCTTTGGCAGCGTGTCGCGCGTGCGGCGAAAAACGATGCTTCGGCGGATTTAGACTTTGCACAGAAGTCTTTAGCAGCGCGCGAGTCTTTCACGGCAGAGCTTGCAGACGACCTGAACACGCCGCGCGCGTTGGCGGTCATGCACGAATATCTGCGTGTCGCAAATAGCGTTTGCGACGCGCAGAAAGAAATTTTGAATGAGGGCACATTTCGCGCAATCGAAGAAACGCTCCGCCATTTCGACAAGGTGCTGGGTCTCTTAGATTTTCTACCGCACGAAGGCGTCGATTCTAAACTCCAAGAGCTCTTGGACGCGCGCAACACCGCGCGCGCCGCTAAAGATTTTAAGACAGCCGACGCGTTGCGAGACCAACTTCTCGAAGCGGGATACAAAATTCTCGACACAAAGACCGGCTCGCATTTAGAAAAGGTTTAAGCGCTGCACGATGGTTATCGTAGGTTTTCACGCCGTCTTAGATATCCTCGAGAAGTCGGGCTTTCTGGACGGCGATAAACTCTTTATCGCAAGGCAGTCAGAACGTAGCGATGGCCGATTGGCAAAAATTTTAAGCAAGGCCGAGCGTGCGCGGGTACAAGTTATCCGCAAGAATTATTCAGAACTCAACGCGAAGGCAGGCGCAAAGAATCACCAAGGAATTTTACTCGAACGCGCAGGCGAGCTCGAACTCAAGGGATTTACAAAGAACGACTTTATAGCGGCTGAGAAGGGTATCTACTTAGCGCTCGACGGCATCCAAGATCCGCAAAACTTGGGGGCGATTGTGCGCTCGGCAGTCGGCTTGGGCGTGCGCGGCATTTTTCTGCCGCAAAAAGATTCTGCGCCTGCGGGCGCTACAGCGATGAAGGCATCTGCGGGAACTCTCTTGCACATGCCTTTCTGCTTTATGGGGAGTGTCGCCTCGCTGATGCAATTTATCGAAGACAAAAGACCAGAGATTCCGCTCATTGCGCTAGATAGTACAGGGGAAATCCTAGCGGCACAAGACGCGGCTCTTCAAAACGAAACACCGGTGCTACTTGTCGTGGGCTCCGAACAAGGCCTGAGTCCGTTGGCTCTTAAGCGCGCAACGCATGTCCGCAAGCTGCGCATGGACAATGCATTAGAGAGCTACAACGTCTCGGTCGCAACAGCGCTCGCGCTTTACGAACTCAACCGTGCAGAATAAACTTACTCCGCCGCAGGCATTTTGTTTTTTTCGATGAGTGCATACGCCGAGTGGTTGTGGATTGACTCGAAATTTTCGGCCTCGACGACATAATGGCTAATGCGGTCGTCTGCGTTCAGGCGGTTGGCAACATCGCGCACAATGTCTTCGACAAACTTCGGGTTCTCGTAGGCCTTCTCGGTGACAAACTTTTCGTCGGGACGTTTGAGAAGTCCAAAAAGTTCACATGATGCGCTTTCTTCTGCAATGCGGATGAGATCTTCAATCCACAAGGTCTTTGCCCCTTCGGCAAACTCACTGAGGCGCGCATTGATAGTGATGTGGCTGCGCTGGTTGTGCGCGCCGTATTGAGAAATCTCTTTTGAGCACGGGCAGAGGCTCGTCACGGGGACAACGACCTTGATGTTGAGGTCTGTAACATCATCGACGCATTTACCGATGAACGTCACTTCGTAATCCATGAGGCTCGTGACGCGGCTCACGGGCGCGGCTTTTGTGATGAAGTACGTAAACGACATTTCAATTTCGCCGACATGCGATTCGAGGCGTTCGAGCATTTCCGGGAGCATCGTCTTGAACGAAGGCACATCGAGATGATCGCGGTGTTCTAAAATTTCGACAAAGCGCGACATGTGCGTTCCCTTGAACTGCTGCGGCAAATAGACGTACATCCCCAGGTTCGCGACCGTGCCTTGCGTGTGGCCATTCTTGTCGCTAATTTGGATTGGCCGCCGGATGCCCTTAATACCCACTTTGTCGATCGCGATGTGGCGGTTGTCATGGCTCGACTGCACGTCGACGAGTTTAGCGGTCATTTCTTTTGCAAGCTTTGTCATACTTAGAGTATATAAAAAAAAGACACGGCGGCAATAAACTTTTAGAAATTTTAGATTTAGACTCTGTCTCAGAAAAAACCACCACGTTTTTTCAGAGTTTTCGGCTCGGAATTACCGTTACTGGGCCGCGCGCTGCCATGAGGCGTCCTGTTCCGTTGAATGCGGATCCGGTGCCCCAGCCAAATTTGTAAAAGGGGTTTCAATCCTATGGGCGTGTGTAAGACTGTGCCTCCGTGGGGTTTGAATCATGAAATTTCGCATACTCTCTTTTTCTTTATTAGTCTTATTTTTTGTCGCGTGCAAAGGCTACTTGCAGCAAATACCGGAGGGTGAAAAT
>CAUJII010000193.1 GCA_963205035.1 Spirochaetota bacterium | reverse complement strand
GCCCAAGACACCCAAAGCGTGCTTCAGAATTGTCGGGTCATAAGCCCCCTCCGCGAATCGACGGCTGCGTTCAAAATTTCTTTCCGAAAAGAAATCGATGATTTCATTCTCGATTTTGCCGCAATCGGGAGGTAAGCGGAGGGTCGGCATTGGGTTACTGTATCTGCGCTTCGATTTCTCGCAACCGGTTAATCCAAGGGTGGGTCGCCGCAGGGTCGCCCTTCGCGTCTTCGATATGTTTTTTTATACGCAGGATTTCCTCAATACGCTTTTTATTTTCAGCAAGCGTTGGGTCTTCTTCCTTATCGAAGGGAGCGGCGAAAAAAAGAAAATGAGCAACGGGACTCAAGACGCGGCTGTGCGGGTCGCGGTGCGCGACATGCAGATAATAAAGACCTTTTCTGCGCACCATAAACGAAAGCCGACCACTCGCCGCAGAAACAAGCGTCTTAGGAATCGTCTCTGCCTTGCTGTCTAAAGTTGCGTAATATTCACCGTGCTGAGGATTGCGCAACAAAAATTCTGCGCGCCCCACTCTGACCATGCGTGGAGAAATGGGGTTGAGTAATATCAGCCTCGGCTCAGGTGGAGTGTATTGCCAAACGAGCGGGATGTGATAGATACGCGAATAAGATCCCGTGCGCACATTCCGAACCTGCAAGTGCAACACATACTGCCCATCTTTGCGCGCCGAAAATTGCAGCGTATTCGTCGGAATTAGTTTCGTTTCGTTCAAGGGCTCGCTGTCCGCTTCTTGATTCAATAAATAGCGGTATGCATATTGACTCCCTTCGGGTATCGACCAATGCACGAGCATCACCGGAGGATTCCTCTTAATATCGAGAGTCCAATCTAAATTTGAAATGAGCACTGTGGGAGCACTCCACGCCTCTAAATAAATATGCTGTAGTTCCGTTTCATGCAAGAAGTTCAAGTAGTTTCCTTTATCGACGATGGGATAAATCCGCCCAGGCCAGAAAAGGTTGCGCACTTCGAGGTTAAGTTTCTTACGCGGATAAGGGAAATCGTCAAACACAACTCGGTAGGCGCTCGATAGTCTGGAACTGGAGAGTATTACATTGATAGCACGGTTGAAATTAAACACAGCAAGCGTGTCGGTGTAAACAAGTCTTCTATCTCTCAACAAGAGATTTTGTCTGAGCGTTCCCGATACAATATCAAATTGCCAGAGACCGCCTTCGTGGTCGATACCGACGAGGTGCATCGTTTTGCGGTATTGATAAAACTTCGCGTTCTTAATGTGAAAAGGAAGCGGAAAGGTTTTATAGACACCCTTTTGCCAAGTAGTCCACGACATACCGTTGGGAGTCGAGCTGACATAATGCACGTCGCCGTCTGCCCATTGCAAGAACATGAGGTCGATGGGGTCGCGGCTCACCATCAAGTTTTGTGTCTTGCGCTCGGTCCAATACTTTATCATGTAGTTTCGCTTATCGTATGCATAAAGCAAACACGAGGGATTGCCTTCGGTCACGTTGACGCGTGCGTCGACGTCGTACACGTTGTAATCGAGCGCAAATTCATTCGAGTAGCGCAACTCACCGGTGAAGTCGAACGCTTCAAAGCGCATGTATTTTTCAAAGTTATAGACTTGAACAACGAGATCGCCGTCTTCCATCGGAAAATGCTTTATCACATCGGGTTCGCGAGGAAACTTTGAAACGCGCATGAGCTCGTACTTTTGGTCGACGAGCTTGCCGTAATAGAGTTGATTCTTTTTATCCGTGGCAAAAAAGCGCGACACCCAAGCCGCCCACTGCGTGTCGACGAGCTTTAGCCCGCTGATGGGCCAGTCGCCCTTATTTTCCTGCGCACGAATATTGGGATAAAGTGCGAATACTCCCCACAGCAAGAACGCCAGGCGTCTCACGAGAGAGCTCCCATATAGAAAATGATACGTCGCCGCTGCCAGAATGCAACAAGCGTCAAGAGCGCTAAAATGCCGCCGATAGAAAGATAGATGTGCTTACGAAAATCTTTGCGTAAATCGGGCACGTCGACGCGCAGAGCGTCGTATGCAAATTGTTTGCGTTCGGGCCCCTTGAAGAGAGCCTTTGCATTCAAGAAATAGACTCCTGGTTTCTGAAGGTAGATGAACTCGACGGGGCCTGCGAAATTCATTTCGCCTTGCGGTATGCGCTCGCTCGATGCAATTTCGTAGATAAAACCTTTAGTCTTAATTAGCTTTGGTTTGCAATTTTTCACAGCCGGGTTTTCACAAAGATTCTTTGCATCGTAGTGAAGTCGAATTTCGAGAATCCCTTTTTCAAATTTAGAACTAATAAGATTCGCGCGTCCACCCACTTCAAAAGGCGGCCTCTCTCTGAAAACGGGTAACGCTTCATATTCGACGTCGGTGAATTCAAATTTTTTGCGCGCACGCGGGTCGTTTGAATCGAAATAAAAATGCCGAGGCGCGGCGCGTGTACCGTCTTTGTAAACAATCCCTAACGAGATGACGCTAATTCCCGTTTCGAGCTTGTCGATGCGCGCGTTGTAAAGATTCTCGGCTGTTTCGAGAAATGCCTTCTGTCCTTTGAAGGGGTCTTTAAGGTCAAAACCCGATTGATAGAAAACTTCTTTGATACCCTTGCGCGAATGGTCTTGGATTGTGAAAGTGATGTCCGGGCGCGAAATCACGTCGGCTTCGGCATTGTGCTTAATCGTTAAATCGTTGCGCTCGTTTGCGCCAATCTGAACGCTATAAAATGCACGCGGCGAAACATTCCCACCCAAGTCGACGGCTTCGACAGCAAACACGTAATCCCCGTCGGGCACATCGCGGAACGTAATTTCAGAAGATGTAGTCTCTTCGGTGAAGGTGCGCGGCAAGATACTCGCGAACGCATAACGGTACACTTGGATGCCGCTATCGTCTGACGAGACAAAGCTTAGAGTGACATCTCTCTTCGAATCGGGAATGCCGTTCTCGTGCGTCGTGCTTTTGATGATGGGCTTGCTCGGTGGGATGGAATCCACTACGAACGGGTAGTGTGTCGTGGGTGATATATTTCCAGCCAAATCGCGGTACTTCATGTGTAAGAAATATGCCCCGCCGTTGAGTCCCGGCACTGTAATCTGGATTGCCCGCGGATTCAAATTGTAAAAATCCGGATCGGTGTTTTTCTGGTCGTCGATAACCCACGCATAACTTTCAATCCCTGAGATGTCATTTATTTTTTTCCAATTAAAAATTGCATCGCTCGATTTAGAAACTTTGCCCAAAGCGTGCGTGCGCGAATAAATCTGCACAGCTTCTGCACTGGTGTCTGCCTCGCGCATGCAGAGCGCGCGACCGCAACCGTAAAAGAGGAACGGCTTTTGTCCCCACCGCACAAATTCCATCGGTTTTTGAGAGACGCCTTCTTTGCTGACACGGTGGTCGACGCCGACAATGGGGTTGTCGGGACGGCTTAAGAACTTTCCGAAAACTTGTGCGGCGCCGCTGCGTGTGTCTTGCCACGCGGCAACGATCGTGTCGTTCGACGCAACGATTGTCGGCAAGTAACTCGGCGAAGCGTTGTCGTTCACCTGAATCTGCTCTTCACCTTCGGCCGAATAAAAAACAGACCACACCTTGTTCGGGTTACTTTGCCAAATAAAATAGAGCTTGTCGTGGGAATTCGTAATCTGCCCGGAAAAATTTTGAAAGCCGTTATTGGTGAGCCGTGTGCCGCCACGCCAAGAAGCACCGCCGTCTTCGCTATACGTGCGGAAGATATCGTCGATAAACGTCGCTTCGGCTCGGTTCTGATATACAAGGTCTAACCTCTTGCCACGGCGCAGCGTCGAAGGAAAAAGCGCCCCGCGTGTGCTCGCGCTGAGTGTCGCGACGTGTGACGCTGCGTTGAAAATTCCATGCGCTCCATAGACAGCGGTGAGGTTGAATCGATTGAGCGACGATGGTTCTTGGTAAAAAATAATTTGGCGGCCCGGTGCGGCGATCTTCGCCAACGGTAAAATTGCATTGAGCTTTCCCGCTGTGTTTGGCAGCACTTGCTTTTGAGAAAATCCATCGGGACCAGAATTGCTATAGACAAAATAAATCCCCGAGGCGCCGCCCGAGGGTTGTGTCTCTTGCCATGCCACCAAGATTTCGTTCCCCAATGCAGAGACTGAGGGATAAATCGGGAAAAGTTTTTCCGAAGGCGCGAGAATAATTTCGGCTAAAACACGTTTCTGAAAATGACCAGCCTCGGTAAAATGGAGTTGGAGTTCAAGCGTTGTTGCTTGCTCTTCTTGAAATGGCGTCTTGAGGCGCGTTGTTACCGCGTAGAGGCGCGGCTCACCCTCGTGACAGCAAACCCCATACTCTTCAATTTTCGTGTCGACGAGAGAGACATTCCCCCAACCCACGGGGTCTGCAAAGAGCGCAGAGGCAGAGAAGAATGCAAGGATACCCAGTATCCTTAATTTCATAACTCGATTTCTAAGCCTTCGTACGCCGCGACAATTTGCAATGGGTGGTCTGGCTCCATCATACTTTTATACTTAATGGCTTGCATGAGTACTTTGTCCATTTTCGCATCGTCATAAGACGGGTCGTGGTGATAGAGCACGAGTTTCTTGACTTGGCTCTTCATCGCAATGTCTGTCGCGATCGCGGCAGAAGAATGTCCCCAGTCTATTTTTTGCAAGCTCTCTTCAAAGGTATATTGCGTATCGAAGACAAGGACATCAGCGCCGAAGAAATAATCGATATAGGGGCCAATGTTCGCGAGCGCTTCTAAATTGAATTCCGCATCGGAGCAGAAAACAAAAGTCTTTCCGTTGGGTTGCTTAAATTTGTATGAATAACATCCCCCCGGGTGGCGCACCGATTTTGCAGATACTGTCATTCCATAAACCGAAACACTCGATGTTTCTGCAAAATGAGTAAAATTTCTCGTGGAGCCTAATTCGTCGAACGTTATAGGGAAGTGCGTTTGCACCATTTGGTAGCGCAGCCTCGTTTCAATATCTTCAAAGCACGAGAAAATGTTGAGCGTGTTGCCCGGTATAAAAATTGGAACAAAGAACATGAGACCTTGGATATGATCCCAATGCGAATGCGTGAAGAAGAATGCCAGTTCGTCCATCCCTGTCATCTTGCCTCGCGCCATGAGTGAATTGCCCAAAGGTCTCAAACCTGTGCCGGCATCGATAATGATGGTCTTGTTCTCGTCGGTTTGTATCTCGACGCATGTCGTGTTGCCGCCATAAGTGCCGCGAATCGAAAGCGGCAAGTTGCGCACAAAGTTTTCAATCGATTCGGGCGTGAGTAGGTCTGCGGGGCTTGCAAGCTCAAGCACCTTACGAATTTTTTGTTCTACTTGCTGGGCTGTAATCGCGGTCGCGAGCGATCCCCTGACCCCCCAAAACCGAATGATCATCCAGTCCAAGTCAATACGGCGCGTGTCTCTGCAATGATTTTATGCTAACCCGGGATCAAGGGACATGGGAAAAATTAGGTGGTCGCACCTGATTTAGTCCACGCCCGTTAAGCGCCTCACGGCTTTCTCAACTGTGTTTGAGGCAAACCCCCGCGAGGCGAGGTAGCGGTAGAGTTTTTGAGATTGCACGCGCACCTCGAATGCAGATAGAGCTTTGAGCTTTTTCTGCCCAGCGTCGAGAGCTCGAGTGAGCTCGTCATCCAATGCCTCGAAGACGGCAGCGTTCTCTTCGGTGTCAATACCCCTCGATTTGAGTTTATTCAAGATGAAACGGTCGCCCTTCTCTTTGTACTGCCGACCCACGGCAGCCGCAACGCGCGCGTCGTCGAGAAGGTACACTTCTTTCAAACGCGCGAGCGAGGCTTCAACACCTTCTGAGTCATAACCTTCGGTTAAGAGTCTTTGCCTCAGCTCGTCTGTACTACGCAGCGTACGCGTGGCGAGCGCGAGTGCGCGTTCATAAAGAGGCGGTGGAGTCTTTTCTTCTCCGATCTTTTTTTTTCGACTTTGTGGGAATTTCACAACTTCTCGGGCATTAAGTCCGTTGGGTACGTAATCTTCTGGTTTTCTAAGTCGCCTTCAAACGTGCCCACGCGCAAGCCGAGCGATAGACACATCGAACCTTCGTCTGTGAAGTCGAACGCCATGCGCCCTTGGCTTATCGCCACACCCTGTGCGTGGATAAAAGTTTCGGCATGGATAAGTTGCGGCGTCTGAACGCGGCGGAGCTCGTCGCGGTTTTCGTAACTCAACACGTTCTTGCCATCGAGGCGCACTGTTGAATCGACAACGGGCACAACCGGCACAAAGCACGGCACATCTTTCGAGAGATAACCCATGTGAGAGCTCACGCGTTGCAAGTATTCTCTCGATAGATAGGGTCTATTCGCGTCGTGAACCACAATGCGTTCGATGCCCTGCCATTTACGCAATGCATTGAGGCCTGAAAGAAAACTCGTGAAGCGCGTGCCCCCGGCCTGGGCGTAAGCCATCTTGCGGTCAGGAAACTCGACTTTGAGTTTATCCAGAAACGGAGCTAAAACTTTTGCTCCTCCGGTATTTTTGGGTGAAACGAAAATAGCAATATCGATGGGGAGTGCGCGTAGGAGTTTAAGCGCGGTGATTTCAAAAAGAGGGCGCGGGGCACCCTCGAACTCAGCCTCGATAAACTGCTTGGGCTTGGGTGCGCCGAAGCGCTCCCCTTGCCCGCCCATGAGAAGCAGTAATGCGTTCACGCTTATTTCTGCGCGAGCTTCGTAAAAACCATCTTGCCCGCATTCGTCTGAATGACCGACGATACGTTGATTTTTACTTTCTTACCGATCAGTTTGCCGCCGCCTTCGATGACCACCATCGTCCCGTCTTCTAAATACGCAATCCCCTGATTCTCGTCTTTGCCCTCTTTAACGACTTGCAACTCCAACTCTTCACCGGGCAAGACGACGGGTTTCAATGCGTTCGCTAAGTTGTTCATGTTGAGCACACGCACACCCTGAAGCTCGGCTACCTTGTTTAGGTTGAAGTCGTTCGTTACCAAAAAGCCACCCGTGTCTTTGGCGAGCCGGATGAGCTTTTGATCGACTTCGCGCGTTTCGGTGTAGTCCTTGTATGAAATCTTCACCTCAAGGTCGCTGCGTTTTTGTAGCTGGTTGAGCATGTCGAGGCCGCGCCGACCCCTGTTGCGCTTTATGGCGTCGGGAGAATCGGAGATGAGCTGAATTTCTCGCAGCACAAAATTCGGCACCAAGAAAGGCGGCTCTAAAAAGCCCGTCGCTGCGATGTCGATGATACGCCCGTCGATAATAATCGAAGTGTCGAGAATTTTCGCACGCGCCTCGTTCGACGCAGATTTTTCTTCACTGGACGCTTTTTGCTTTTCCACTTTTATGGGAGCACTTCCGGTTACGGAGAAATTTTCGATAGGTGTGTCGTGTGTCGAGCGCGGCCAAGTGAAGCCAAATGCAAGCGAGCTTGCAACGAGCAAGACAGCCGCAACAGCCATTTGCGCCGGCAATGGAAAATCTTTGAAATAGGGATTTAAGGTTCCCGCCGCAACAAGACCTGCAAGAGCCCCCAAGATGAAGGGGAATGCGGCAAACTTGTTGACTGCAGTCTCGCTCGAAAGCGATGGAGAGTTCTTCATTTTACCTCCTGTCTAAAAACAAGAGGAAAGTGTGTTCATCCCAGGGTTATTTCGACAAGGTGTCAGAGAGCATGTTGCTCGCGTCTTCAATCGACATATTTTTTGCGAGCGCCACTTCGTTGAGCATGAGCGAATATGCGGATTCATAAAGCTTGCGTTCCATAACCGAAAGTTCTTTATCTCTCGCACGTTTGTAAAGGTTGCGGCAGACTTCTGCCACCGCTGTCAGCGACCCCGACTTGACCTTTGCCAAGTTGTTCTGGTAGCGTATTTTCCAGTCTTCTTCTTGCTCTACATAGTCTTCTTGTAAGAGCTTCGTGATCTTCGGAATTTGTTTTTTATCCACAATATGCCGCAGACCAATATTCTCGGCATTGTCTACGGGAACCATCACCCGCATCTTTGTATTAATGAGCTCAACGATGTAATACTTCTTTTTCTTATTTAGAACCGTTTTTGTAGCGATTTCCATTACCTTGCCGACGCCATGCATCGGGTAAACGACATTTTCCTCAATATTAAACATTTGAATTCGCTAATAAATAGCGTAAGGGTAAAAAACAGGATGAGACGTGGGGTCAACCAAAATCAGATTTCGGTTTTTGACCCCATGCGCAAACCAATCGCGGCAAGCTGCTCATCGAGTCGGGTGAGATCCGTCGGCAAGATGACAGTCGCGTCTTTGCGCGCCACTCCCGAGAGCTTATCGAGATACGTCTCTGTCAGACGTAAAGCCATCGCCTCTTTACCCCCCGGAACGGTCACCGCAGCGGCCACCGCATCGATCGCATGCGCGGTCGCTGCCGCTAAAGCCTCAATTTCGCTGGCGCGCCCCTCGGCTTCGTTAATACGCTTTTGTTTTTCCCCTTCAGACTTGTTGATGAGTTCTGCCTTAAGGCCTTCTGAGTTATTGATGTTCGCCTGCATGTCGCCTTCAGAACGCGCAATCTGTGCACGGCGTTCGCGCTCTGCGGTCATTTGACGTTCCATCGCATTTTTTACCGAAACCGGCGGCACAATGTTCTTGATTTCATAGCGCAGCACACGGATGCCCCACGTTTGCCCGACTTCGGAGAGAACTCCCACAATTTTTTGGTTAATCATCTCGCGTTCTTCAAACGTACGGTCGAGTTCGAGCGTGCCCATGACCGACCGGATCGTTGTTTGAGCAAGCTGGATAGAAGCCTGCCGAAAATCGGTGACGCCATAGCTTGCGAGCATCGGGTCGGTGACGATCATGTAGATGACCCCGTCGACCTCGACTTTGACGTTGTCGTGCGTGAAGCAGTCCTGCGGCGGAACGGAGATAGCCTCTTCTTTCAGTTCTTGAATAAACGTCACTTTGTCGACAAACGGAATCAGAACGTGGAAGCCGCTCAAAAGCGTTTTGTTGTATTTACCCAAGCGTTCGACAATGGCTGCGACACGCGGTGGAATAATGCGCACCGACTGAACGAGCTTGATGAGAAAATAGACGAGGAGACCGCCCCAAATTGCTATGTCAAAATAATTCATTTTGCCCCCTTGGCGTTTTGTTGTGGCTGAGGTTGTGGTGCTGCTGAACCCGGAGTTGTCAGCGTTGAGAGCCCTTGAAAGTATGCTTGCAGTTCGGCGATACGCGCCGGTACAACCGAAATTTTCGACTTCTGGAGCACCAGCCCGAGTTCTTCTAAGAAGTCTTCAATAATACGCATCTTCACAGCGGTCGACCCGCCCGGTTTTTGAATCGCCTCGGCAATGCGGCGCAATCCGTTCGCCGAAGCGTCTGCGGTAAGTTTGATTTCCGCGCTCTTGCCTTCAGCTTCGTTAATGCGTTTCTGTTTTTCGCCTTCGGACACGTTGATGGCCGCTTGCCTTTCGCCTGCCGAGACGTTGATGCGCGCTTGCTTTTCACCTTCCGCAAGCGTAATGTCTGCGCGCTTTTGCCGCTCGGCTTCCATTTGCTTTTCCATGGTGTTCAGCATGTTCGC
>CAUJII010000192.1 GCA_963205035.1 Spirochaetota bacterium | reverse complement strand
GCGTCAAGGGAAACGATAAGTCGGTGTGGTATTTAGAGCCTCTGCGGGAACTCGTGCAAACTATGCGAAAAGACGATTTTTTCTGCGAAAAGAACACGCGTTGCTAGAAAAAACAGCAAATCAGCGCGAATTCCGGGCGTCTGCGGCCGCACGTCGAGCGAATCGGAACGATTTGCGGGAGAATTTGCGCTGATTAGCGTGGGCTTAGCGCAGAAAAAATTGTATCAATGAGTTCCCGCACAGGCTCCTTATCTCCCGCCAGAGCAAGGCTCTCCACGCCCCGCAAGATAACAATAGATTTTCTTAAACTCGGCTTCTGTCAGCTCGGCGTGGCCTTTTTCGCGCATCCGCTTTTGCATCGTCTTGAGCACTACCAACCACTGCTTTTCACCCAGACTTTCGGGGTCGGGTAATGCGTGGCAGGCCACGCATCGCGTTTCAAAAAGGAGCTTCGCATCGTCGGCTGCTAAGAGTGGCCCGGTGCACAGAGAAAAATACAACAGTGTATTTTTCAAAATTCTCACAATTTGCGCATGCATCATCAAAGCGACCCCAGAATTTGTTCGAGTTTCGGTCTCTTGTAGACTTCGTTCATGCGAATGACTCCCGCGCTGTCGATAACGATTACGTAGGCCATCGTTGCCGCATAGCTCTTCATAAAACTTTGCGAGCTGTCGAGCACGACAAGGATACCTGTTGCATCGTAGCCGCCGTAAGTCTTCAGGGTCGCCGCTTCACCCAGGCTCGCCGAAACATAATCGACCACCACAAAACGCGCGTTCGGGTATGCCGGCATGACGGCCTGCACAATCTCGTCCGTATGGCTCGTGCAAACCGGGCACCACATCGTAAAATAAAAGACGAGACCGTTCTTGCCTGCAAGGCCCGAGGCGCGTGTGAGCGTACTGCCATCGGTCACCGGCAATGAAAACTCAGGAGCGATTTGACCAACACTCAAGATACCGCTGGGGTTACGGCTTCTCTCATCTGTGCCGTCGGGCATAAGGTTCGAGCACTGCCCAGTGCAGAACGCGACCAGCATGAGAAGAAAAAATTTTCTCCATGGGGATGCATTAACGTAAGACATAGTTTACTCCTATTGAAACAACATGCGTTGCAGGAAAATTCTTCTGTAACCCCGACTCGTGCAGAGCGGGGTTGTAACTTACCGAATAGACGAGTTCGCGTTCAGGCGTTGCCCACGCGAGTGAAGCGCCAAAGAGATGGCGTTCAAAGCCCGTTGTCTTATCGACATAGCCGTTGATTGTCGCGTCGGCCTCATGCAAATAAGTATAGGTCGCGCCGATTGTCAGACCTGCCATTGACTCGGTAAAATACGTGTAGCTAAGTGTTGCTATGCCGGTGAACCGGTCGCCGAGTCGCTTGCGGTAAGGTTCGACGAATAGACCATAGTCGCGGTTCACGGGACGCGCAAAGTGAGTGCCGTAAAGTGCTGTCAGAGCGAGCGTGAATGGATAGACTGTCTTTTCGACAATGACTTTGCCTTCGATGCGATAAAAGCCCCGACCGGTAATGTCGAAACTCGATTGCACGTTGTCATAAGGCGACACGCCTGTCGGCAGCGTCAGTTGCGAAGCGAGATAGACTGCGGGGGTTAAATCCGCCCATTGACGTACCCTCCACACACAGCGCATATTATCAAAAGTTTCGTAGGTCAAAGACAGAACGCTGTCGGCAGGCCCATGAGTCTTTGAAACCAAACCGGTGTACCGGTTCGAGTTAAACACATACCCCGATGCCAGAGCCGCCTGCCAGCGTGAGGCAAGACGCACCGCCACACCGCCTTGCGCCCTGTACTGCCGCAGATCAGAGCGCGGTGGATCGTTCAGGTACTTACCGTCCCGGTCGAAGTAACCGCTGTACTTTTCTAAATCCCCGCTCGCTGCAAAAAGCCACTGCGCCGACTTGG
Organism: Spirochaetota bacterium; assembly: GCA_963205035.1. GTDB lineage: Bacteria > Spirochaetota > Leptospiria > Turneriellales > Turneriellaceae > Turneriella. The sequence continues at coordinate 26,803 of CAUJII010000192.1, read as the reverse complement.
GCAAGAGTAGCGCACCCGCCGTACCGCCCCCACAACACGAACCGGCGTGGAGGGGCTTCACAACCAAGAAGAAGAGCACGAATGGTATGGCCGAAGCCATACCAAAAATTATCGTTTTCATGTTCCTATGGGATCTCAGCCGCAAGCGAGCCTGTTCCTCGAATGCTGCCATTCACCGTGATCTCAAACGTGAGAGTTTTCGAGCCGGCGGTGAGCCCCGCAATACTACTGAGCGAGTAGTGCCCCGTATCATCATCGGTGAGCGGCCCCACCCAAGTTGTTCCGCCGTCGATTGAAAGCCTGATGCTCGTGGTCGTGACCGTCCAGTCTGGTCCCGTTGCCGGAGTGAGCACCAGACCGTTCGCGAGTGCCGGGTGATTCATCATCGACTTGCGCGTTGCGGCAAAGATACTCACCGTATGGTTGCCCGCACTACCCGAAACAGAATCAACAAACACAAAGTATGGCCGGTTGGTCGCGGTCATCATGTTCGCGTACTGGTCTGCACTGTTACTCACCGACACACGCGCCGTGGACGATCCGCCGACGGTCACCGAGATACGAGTCGCGATTTCTGTCGCGCCCGAACTATCCAGAGTCTTGATAGACCATGAACCGCTCATCAGATAGTAAACGACTGCCGTGTAGAGTCCTGAACCATTGTCTGTCACTGGATCGACCGGCGTAGTATGCACCATCGAACCCATGTCCATCTCGGGAAGAATTTTGGGATTGAGTCCACCAACTCCTGCACCGTTCTTATCTGTCACCTTGATTTGGAATGTTGTCTTGCCGACGCTATGCGTCGGCGTGCCCTCTATCAATGCCGTGTACTCAACAACCGCGATTTTAACCGAGACAGATGTATCTCCCGCGCTGTTCGAGCCCGTCACGGTATAGGACGCCGCCGCCTGCGTTGCAGTCGGCGTGCCGCTCATGCCACAGCTTGTCGCGTCGAGCGTAAGCCCTGCCGGCAACGCAGGAGTAACGCTGCAGGATGTTACACTCCCTGTGACGCTGGCGGTTTTTGACACAGGCTTATCTTTCGCGAAAGTCAAAATTTTTGCCCCATAGCTGAGGTTGGTGGGTGCGAGCACTACCACAGTTGCGCTATCGTTTTGTGCGCACGAGTTTATCGTGAACACGGCGGCGAGAGTAACTGTTACACACCATAGTTTTCTTTTCTTATATTGCATAATTATTCCTTCTTAATTTAATGAGTTATTTTCTTAATCTGTTTTCTTAATTCTTGTTCGGGAAACACAGAATAGCCGGTATACGACCACGCGACGCGGCCGTTGCCATCGATAAGCAGCAACGAGGGCACGCCGCTTATGCCGAGAGTATCTGCGAAAGCTGAATCGTAATCGAGATAGTTGGCAAAAGTTATGCCCGTTCTCTCAACCATCCGCCGGGCTTGCTTTTCCGAGCTATCCACCGCAATACCGACAAACGGAATCTTCTCTGTACGCGACACGCGCTCGACTTCGCGTAGCTCTGCCGCGCAAGGCCCACACCACACCGCCCAAAACACCAGCACATGCGGTTTGCCTTTATAGCTCGTCAGGGCTGGCGTATCTTTACCGAGTGATGGTAAATCACGGAACAGCCTACCGTCCGCTGGCCAGAAGGCAGAACCCCATAAGAACACAAACCATGTTATCTGTGAGAATGCTAAACGCATAACTCCTCCCCAAGAATTTTTATCTTGCCGGCAAACACTCCAACACTTCAAGGCTAATCAATGAAATTCGTCAGAGTATCGTCGAAGACGGTCAGAAACAGCAGGTGCAGTACACCTGCAGGTGCCGCCGGAGGCACACCGTATGGGCTAAGAAGGGATATCAGGGGGATCGGCTGTAAGACCCGACGGTAGAAAAAAAACAGAACGCGGCGCAGTAACTTTGATTTCACGCGCAAGCAAGCCTTCACTTGCGTAAGTGAAAATCAATCCCTCAAAGCCGGGTGTGTGCAAGCGGTCATCGTCGGCATCGCTGCCACAGTCGCCGTGTTCGCCCACGAAATGCGGAACATTGCGGTTCTTGCCGTGCCGATGCCCACACGGACAGGGCATCCCGCGTTTATATTGTAACTTTGTATGGGGGCAAATGCGGAGTTTGGAAGTCGCCGCATCGGCAATAATCGCCGGTAGATCGGCTAGCTGCAACGAAAACAGAGCAAGCACAGCAAAGTGAAATAGCTTTAGCCTAAACATCCGATGCGAATTCCAGACCAAGGCCTCGAATGACGCTGGCAAGAATTATTCAGTCGCGAGCCCGCAAACAATCCCAAGAATCGCGCAAAGCTATCGCAAAAAATAACCGATAATAAAACATGCGGTATCAATGGCAGAATCGAAAAAATCCCGCGTGGGATTACCCCGAAGTCTATTCCATGGTGACAAGCCACTACGACCAAATCCAAGTCGAGACAAACCGTTCTCTGGGCCAAGTGAGGCTTGAGGTCAAGACGTTGCGTGGCGAACATTACGAAAGCATTCTGCGGCAAGGCGTTGTGTTGCGAGAGAAGGACCTGCGCACAGGCGCGCTCATCGACTTGGGCGACATCTTAAGTATCTATGCGAAGGAAGTAAGCTCCCTCCCCGACACGCCCATTCTCTCGCTCATAGGGGGTAACTACGGCATCCTCACAGAATTTTTAGGCCACGCAGAGCGCATTACAGTTTCAGATAAGTCATTCCTCAAGAGACTTCTCGGTTTGCCGAAAACAATTTTGCAAGCCGTATTGCGCTGGCTCAAGGGCACTCGAAGCCAGTGGGGGTATTACCGCCGTCACATCCGCTTCGCAGATATTTTCGATATGGGCCTCATCGCCGCTTTGACCTATGGAGTTTTCACGTACAACTTCGACTACCTCAGTGCGGGAGCAACACTCCTCGGTACGGCTCTTTTCACGGGGCTTGTCGACTGGATGATCCGAAAGCGAGAGCCGTGGCTACTCAAAGTTTATGCCTCGATGGGAGTCGCTCTCTTCGCGCTCTACCGTGGGTATTTTTTTCAATAACCCGGCTCGTAGGGAAGAAGCGGTGACTACTGCCGATCGTAATATACTTTGAGAACAATAACCGAAACGACCAAGAGCAACGTCACTCCGTTTGCGACGATGATGGGCCAGTTGACTAAGAAGATCCCATAGAAAAACCAACTCGAAATTCCAGTCCCGAAAAGGAGCATCATCCAAATCGAAATATCTTTTCCTGATTTGCTGCGCCAAATCTGGATAAGCTGTGGCACAAACGAAACCGTGGTAAAAAAACCGGCGGCATACCCTAAATAATCTGTGAACATGTAAATCCCTCTTTATATAAGTGCTTTTATTGCGGCGCTGATTCCTTGAAACTGCGCCTCTTCAAAATTGCTGATTCCCGATAGGTCGGAGTGCGCGCCGAAGAAGTTTGTGTCGACCGTTGCGAGAACTTCACGCGCTCCATGTGTCAAGAAGCCAGGCACAGGCCGCACCATCCCGTGCGCCCAGCGGAAGACTCCCGCGTCTTCGACTTGCTCGTCGATGTGCGGATGCGCAGGCCGCAACTCATCGAGCGCCATCCGCAACGCATCTTCTGCCTTAAGAGAAAGAAGATGTTTACGCGACGCCAATGTGTCGTCTGCATCGAACGCGTGATAAAAAGTAAGCGAGCGCGTGTGCGGAGTTTTCCCCATGCGCTGGTGTTCTGCAACGACATAGCCTAAAGAAGCCGAACCAAAAAACACGCTATCCCAGGCGGGGGTTTCATCGGCGATGTGGTTGACGAGCAAATTGACCGTAAGCCACGGCGAGTAAGTAAGAGCCTTGGCGCTCTCTTTTTTCGCGCTCGATAATTGCGGGTACACATAAGGCAGAGTGAACTTGGGCGCAGCGTAGATTATTTTCTGCGCTTCGACAATTTCTTCGCTGTTTGTCTCGTGGTTGATGAAAGAGAGGCGATAGCCCTTGCCGATTTTTTCGATGTGACGCAGCGTTGTCGCACACTGGATGTGAGACTCTGTCTTTCTTCGTAAATACTCGGTGAGGAAACCATTCCCTTCGGGCCAAACCAAGTTATGCGCGTCGCCACGCGCGGCGAAATAATGGATGAGAGCCCACGCGCTCGTGTTCGACCGGTTGGAACCATACTCGTCGCGGAGCACATAATCGACATACCACACCAGACGCTTCGAGGTAATGCCATGCGTGTCTAAGAAAGCCTGCGCAGTCATTCCATCAAAGCGTGTAAAGCGCGGGTCGCGACTACTGAGCGCCAGAGGGATTGTAAAAGCCGGTTTGCCGTCTTTGCCGTGTGCGTGACGAAAGCCAGCGATGACGTCAAAGAACTTTTGAATCTGTGCGCGGTCGCTTTCTCGTGCCCCCATAAGAGGAAGAAGACCCGGCTGCCAGTTTCCATAGATGAAGAGCCGCTCCTCAATTTCGTGGACGAGCGCCTCTTCGTTATACTTGCCGTTTTTATAGACGCCCATCTCTTCTAAGAGCATTCGCACATAATGCGCGTCGCGCCCCGGTGTCGGCAAATAGTGTGCCCCCCAAGGGTAGCGGCTCAAACGGTTCTCGCCCCACTGCGCGTTGCCACCGACCTTGTTCTCGAGCTCGAAGAGTCTAAAGTCGGTGAAACGTTCTTTGAGGAGATACCACGCCGCAGAAAGACCACTCACCCCACCACCTATAATTACCACAGGAATTTTTTTTGCTTGAGATACGTTTTTTTCAGAGAGTGTCTTCCAGAGCGAATGCCCTCGCTCAAAGTTAGGCCCGGCAAGGCGGCTTGGCGTCTTGCGCCTCCAAAAATGAAAAATACTTGCCCCTGCTAAGAACGCCAGCATCGAACCGACAAGCGCAAGGAAACTACGCCGGCTCAAATCTTCTTTCTGCTGCGGTGGTGCCATGGAGAAATCTGTCGTTAATTTTCTTGGCGAGGGATTTGCAAAACAAGTGGAGGCGATCGTTTGAAAGCATTTTTTTCGACACGTTCGAGAAGCTTCTCGACAAGAAAGCTATTTTCACCCGCCGTCCGAGCCAGGTCTTCGAGTTCTGCTTTAGCCGCGCTACGCTCAAATGCATGGTAAAGAAGTAAATCCGCCAGAGCATAGCTGAACCCCATCTCACCCTCGTCGGTTTGCCCCTGCCATAAGTCTGCACTCGGAGCTTTGGTCAAAATGGCTTCTGTCACGCCTAAGTGTTTCGCGAGCGCATACACTTGGTATTTATAAAGATCGCCGATAGGATTTACTGCACAGACCGTATCGCCCCAGAGCGTTCCATACCCCAAATAGACTTCGGTCTTGTTGCTCGTACCCACGACGAGCGCTTTCTCGCGCGCAGAAATATCGTAGAGAACAATCATACGCAACCGCGCCATGACGTTTCCTTTGCGCCCCAACGACATCGACTCTTCGGTCGCAAAATAAGGCTCGGCCATCGGAGTAATCTCTACCGTTTGATGTGAAACCTCGAACTTCTTGCAAAGCTCTGTCGCGTCTCGAAGCGATGTGGGATTGCTCGTCTTGTAGGGAAGCATGATGCCTAAGACATTCTCTTTTCCCAACGCCTTCACGCAAAGAGCCAACGCCAGCGCCGAATCGACTCCGCCTGAAACACCCAATACAGCCTTGGCATGCTTTCGCTTCGCAAACTCTTCGCGTAGACTCTCAACGAGAAACGTTCCACTCTTCTGCGCATCAAATGGAGGCATATTATACTCAGCCATGCGGCAACGCATGCAAAGCGTTTCAGCGCGTCATCCGATTTCCCTTTGCAGCGTATCGGCTCTTTCAAAAAAAACCGTTATGTCCACCGTCTCCCGTGCCGCCAAAGCAGCCATCGTCGTCGCCGCGTTAGGCTACTTCGTCGATATCTACGACCTTCTGCTCTTCGGCATTGTGCGCGTGCCCAGCCTCAAAGCACTGGGAATTACCGACGAGGCGATGAAAGAAGTCGGCGCCGCACTTCTAAACTACCAAATGTTCGGAATGCTCTTGGGGGGGATCGTCTGGGGCATCTTGGGCGACAAGAAGGGCCGCTTGTCTGTTCTCTTCGGTTCAATTTTTCTTTATTCGATTGCTAACTTTGCAAACGCGTTCATCGACCGTCTGCCGACTCCCGAAGCGAGTCTCCACGCATACGAAGCGCTGCGCTTTATTGCGGGTTTCGGCCTCGCGGGCGAATTGGGGGCGGGGATTACTCTCGTTTCCGAACTCATGCCGACAGAGAAACGCGGGTATGGCACGATGATTGTCGCAGGGTTCGGTATCTTAGGCGCCGTCGTCGCGACGCTCATCGGCGATTTTTTTCACTGGCAAACCGCGTACATCGTCGGCGGAGTGATGGGTCTGACACTTCTCATTCTGCGCATTGGAGTCTATGAATCGGGGATGTATGAAAAAACCGCAGAGACGGGCGTTAAGCGGGGAAACTTCTTCTATCTTTTCACCGACTCGCAACGCTTCATGCGCTATCTCCGCTCCATCTTAATCGGCGTTCCCCTCTGGTTCGCCGTCGGTATTCTCGTCATCTTCTCGAAAGAGTTTGGGCAAGCGTTGGGAGCCACCGAGCCCATCAACCCCGGGTATGCGATTGGATTCATGTATGCAGGGCTTTCTGTGGGGGATTTCTTAACAGGCTATTTAAGCCAACGGTATGGCAGTCGCAGGCGTGTCGTCCTTGTCTGCCAATTCTTGAATGTGGCTCTCTTGGCCGTATACCTTTTGTCACGCAATTTCACGCCGACATACTTTTACATCCTCTGCGTTGTGTTGGGGCTTGCAAACGGTTATTGGGCGGTTTTCATCACGATCGCGGCGGAGCAATTCGGCACCAACTTGCGCGCTACTGTCGCCACAACTGTGCCGAATTTTGTTCGAGGATCCGTCCCCCTACTCACGACGGCGTTTCTCTTTTTCGATAAAGATGTTTTTGGGAATGGCTTCGGCAACACCGCTGAGGGGATGGTGCCTGCGGCGTTCATTGTCGGCGGCGCAGCACTTGTCTTAGGTATTTGGGCGACTTTAACAATCCCAGAGACGCATGGGAAAGATCTGAATTTTCACGAGTAGTTACCGGTGCGGTAAGCTGAGTCGTGGTCAGGGTGTAACGAGATAAAGACCATATCGTTTTCTTTTCTCATGACTACTGCACGAAACTTTTGATTCAACCGAATTGAATAGGGTCGATACTTCTTATTCCCTAAGATTATATCTGGCATACTGGTAATTTCTTCCCACTTTAATCCGTTATCTTGATAGAGTTGATTCCATGAGAGGCTAAGAATCTTTCTCAGTGTTTTTTGGAAAGAAATGAGATTTTCTTTGCTTAAAGCTGCGATTTGAGATACTAATGCGGGTGACGATAAATTAACCGAAATTTTATCTGACATTTTTCATGAAGTCTTCGAGATCAGATGCATTTTTGAGGGATTTTTTACCAAGTTTCTTCAATGAATCTATGCCCTTTGCAATTATCTTTTTGTTCTTGGGGTTGTGAACCCAAGCCTCAGAGGTTGGAACGAGCGACATCTCTTCAACGAGGTAGCGTCCTGAATCGATTTTTGTTATCCGAACAGATCTTCCGGCAAGATTGCTATCCAGTGTAATCTGCCCCCGTTGGCCAACTACGCCGAGCTTTTGTTTTGATTGAGCTCTCATGGTATGAAAGTATGAAAATCATATTAAAGCGTCAATTAAATTTTATATGATTAGGCTGTCTCGCGGCGTGGCATAGAGTTTAAGCTTAGTACTCACGTACGTGAATTAAGTTGACAGAATGTGAGTCAAATATATTCACTCTGATTCAGAGGAAGTATGCCAAAAACCGTAACGCTTCGCCTGCCTGACAAAACCTATAAACAAGTAAAAACCGCCGCAATTTCAGAGAATCGCTCCATTTCAAATTATATTGAGACACATTTAATGGCGCATCTTTTTGAGTCCGCGTTTGTCGACGACCTTGAGATGGCTTCGTATGTTCATGACGTCAAATTCAAGAAGACAGTTGACGCCGCCTTAAGCGATATAAAGAAAAAGAAATTCAAGATTGTTACTTGAAATGTTTCAAATAGCTGAAACCGAAACTTTTTCAAAAGAAATTTCAAATTTGGATTTAGACAAGCGATACGAAAAAGCAAAGAAAACTCTTTATGCCGTTTTGAGAGAAAACCCCTATTACGGTAACAATATCAAGAAACTCAAAGGTGAATTCGTGGGCTTATACAGATACCGCCTGGGAGACTATCGATTGATTTACTCTATTGACGAACCCAGACGGTTGGTTTTTCTTCTCCATATCGTGCATAGAAAAAATGCCTATTGAAGCTCGTGATTTATCCCACACCCTTAAGACACAAGCTTCACAAACTTACGTTTGCCCGCACGTAGAATAAAATCCTCGGTGACTGCCATCTTGAAGTCGCCCAGTACAACTTCGCTGCCGTCGGCGCCCACGCGGTACACCGATTTTTGTTCGACCATGCGCCGCGCTTCGGAATTCGACGCCGCGAGTCCCGCGTCTTTAATTAGCACGGCGAGCTGTGTACCTTTGGCGTAACGGTATTCTGGCATGTCTTGCGGCAGACCGCGTTCTTTGGGGTTATGGATTTTGCTCCATTCTTCTGCCGTTTGTGCGGCAATCTCACGCGAGGTGAAGCGTGCGGTAATCTCGTGCGCCAGATCTGCTTTCGCTTGCTTGGGATGAAGACTGCCCTCGGCAATGGAATTCCATAGCTGGGCCAACTCCGCCCTTGTCTTGTCGGAAAGAAGCGTATAATAAGTACGCATGAGATCGTCCGAGATACTCATGAGCTTGCCATAAATTTCGCCGGGGGCCTCCTGGATTCCGATGTAATTGCCCAACGACTTCGACATTTTTTTAACGCCGTCTAAACCGACCAAAAGCGGCGTCATCATCACCACTTGGGGGGATTCGTTGTAAGCGCTTTGCAGATCGCGTCCCACCAACAGGTTGAATTTCTGGTCTGTGCCGCCCAGTTCAATGTCGCTCTTGAGCGCCACCGAATCGTACCCTTGCATGAGGGGATACATGAACTCGACAAGTGAAATCGGTTGGCCTGCCGCGTAGCGTTTCGAGAAATCGTCGCGCTCGAGCATCCGCGCCACGGTATATTTTCCCGTAAGGTTGAGAAGGTCTTCGAGTTTTAGTAATCCCAACCACGCGGAGTTAAAAACAATTTCTGTTTTTTGGGGATCGAGAATTTTGAATACCTGCTCTTTGTATGTCTTCGCGTTTTCCTCGACCTCCGCTCGCGAAAGTACTTTGCGTGTTTCGGATTTACCCGTGGGATCGCCCACCATCGCGGTGTAGTCACCAATCAAAAAAAGAACATGGTGGCCAAAGTTTTGGAACTGCCGCAGTTTCTGGATGAGGACTGTGTGCCCCAAGTGTAAATCGGGTGCGGTGGGGTCGAACCCTGCCTTGACCCGTAGCGGAGTTTTTTTCGTATGCGCATCCAAGAGCTTCTTGCGGAATTCTGCGATAGGCAAAACTTCTTCTACGCCGCGCGTCAGCTCTTGAAACTCATTCTCAATTTCTGGAGGAAGCTCGATCCGATTCTCATGGGGCGTCACGCGTAAAGGTGCGATTGAAAGACATGCCGTCCAGTAGAGTGCAGGCGCGCGCTGCCTCGTCAAAAAAGCGCTTCTCGGTTGACACCGCGATATGACGATTCGTTATTTCCAATAATCTATGAAAGAGTACTTTTATCGCGTTCGCACAAATTGGATATCCTTCTGGGAAATCCGCGCAAGACGCTATGAATTCCTTATCTCATTTGCGGGTCTCTTTTTCATTATGGTCGCAATGCTCCAGTATTTACAAATTAACGAAAAAAGGATGGGGGTTCAAGTCGCCGACCCTCTCCTTGCCATGCTGCCGACAATCGACATGAGCGCTCTGACGTTTTTCTTGCTTTATACCAGTATCATTACAGCCATTCTCATGCTGACCTCACAGCCGCACCGTCTGCTTATCGGATTTCAAATCTACGCACTCTATGCGATCTTTCGCACAACCACGATGTGGCTGACACCGCTTGAAGCCCCTGCGGGGATTACCCCCCTCATCGACCCTCTCTTGGCGTGGGCGAGTACGGGGCAGCAACTCAACAAAGATCTTTTCTTCTCGGGCCACACGTCGACAATGTTCATCTTATACCTCGTCATGCCAGCAGGACGCGCAAGAACCGTGTTTTTCTTCGGGTTTATCGCGATTGCCATAAGTCTCCTCTTCCAACACGTCCATTATTCTGTCGATATTTTGGCCGCCCCGTTTTTTTGCTACGGCGCTATGGGAATTACCCTCAAGGCACGAAAAATGCTCCATTTGGATGCCGAGCTCCACGATTGGCAGAGCACCGACTCAGACTCGAATACGCTGCAGAAGCGCCACGCAAGGCACACGAGCGTTTCGGGGGCTGTCTAATAAGTCGCTCACTGCGACGAGTCTTCGAGTCTCCGTCTTCGGAGTGTTTTTGCGCCTGGCTTCGATACACTCCGCGCGCTGGTTGAGTGTCCAGCCCCCCGCGAGGGCTGGATGTATCGAAACCAAGCGCGGAGCACTCAGCCACCGGCGCAAAAATGTATCGAAGTGAGCGAGAACTCGGCTCTTTAGCGAACGACTGTGCGCAAAGCAATAAAATGTTGACACTCGATTCAAGTTTTTTATGCTGTGCACAACAGGTGCGACTTAATTTTGTAATAGTTACTCCACAAGGAGTGGTCTTTACAAAATAGAGTAACTATTCAAAACGCATCTCTGGAGGAAAAATGGCAAATGTAGATCAAAAAATCAAGGTCCGTCGCATCAACTTCGGGCACGAAAACGAAGAGAACCGTCATTGGTTTCGTAACAATCCAATCATGACGCACTTCTTGAACTCGCTCCACACGGTATTTCCCGACGGCGAGCGGCTGTTCATGCGTAGCGTGAAGTATTTCGATAAAGAAATCAAGAACCCCGAACTCAAAGAGCGCGTGAAGGCGTTTATCGGCCAGGAAATGCAGCACGGAATGCAGCACGAACGCTTTTTGCAAGCCCTCGATAAGATGGGTCTCGACGGCACGAAATTCGAGGAATGGTATGCAAAAAATGCGTATGTCTCTAAAGAAGACAAACTCTCTGCTGAACGCATCCTCTTAACGCCGCTCCGCTGGCTCTTTGGCGACAAAGCCGCAGAAAAACTTTCGCTTTCCGCAACCGCAGCGCTCGAGCACTACACCGCGACTTTGGGAGAGATCGTCCTCAAAGGGGAGGATTATTACCTCACGGGAATGCCAGAGAATTTGAAGCAGCTCTTCTTGTGGCATGCGGCCGAAGAGGTCGAGCACAAGTCGGTCGCGTTTGACGTTTTCGTAGACGTAGCAGGTGGCAACTACCTCGAGCGGCAAGTGGGCTTTGCGTTCGCATCGTTCTTCCTCGCGTACTACATCGGCTTGGGCTGGGGGTATTACCTCGCGAAGGACAAAGAAATCAACTGGGCAAAATTGCCAGCCGACCTCATGGAATCGCTTCCGATCTTTGGAACGCTCCTCAAAGATGCTATCCTTGGTGGGGTTCAATACTTGAAGCCAGGGTTCCATCCCGACCAAATGGACAACGACCACCTCGCACAGGCGCTTTTTAGTCGCTACGAGGCGGAGTTTTCTCAGAAGTCAGCATAAGCAGTAGGGGGGGGTAGAAAGCCCCCCATAAATAACTATACCGTCCGTTAGGGTTCTTCGCCGTGCCCCATGGCAGATTGGCGTAACGGTGTCGAATTCATCATCCACCCCAGCAAAATCAAAGTTCCTTATACATGGTCTGTGGGTACCACAGGCTCGAAGTTCTTGCGCTCTTTACGCGACGATAAGAAACTGCTCGCGAACAAGTGCCCCCACACAGGGCAGATTTTCTGCCCACCAAAACTCAACTCGCCTTATACACTGGAACCCATTACGGAGTGGTTAGAACTGACGGGTAAGGGCACGGTGCAAACATTCACGTTGCGGCATTACGACTCACTCGCCGCAGAGTCAACGCTCCCGAAAATTTACGCTCTCATTCGCTTGGACGGCGCAACGCAAGCTCTTCCACATTTTTTGGGTGAGGTGGATTTCTCAAAAATCCACAAAGGCATGCGGGTCGAGCCGGTTTTTCGCGAAAGCCGCGAGGGGCATATCTTGGATATTCAGTACTTCCGCCCCATCGAGGACAAGGAATAATGCGGGGCGCGACTAACTATTCACGGTAAGGAAAAAGATGGAAAAAACAGCAATTATTGGAGTCGGACAGACACCGCAGGTACGTAACAACCACAAGCAAACATTCGCCGAAATGGTCTTTGACGCAACGCGCATGGCATTGGACGACGCGGGGCTCGAAATCAAAGATATCGACAATGTCATCACGGTCTCGAACGACTTTTGGGATGGACGCACCATTTCGTCGATGGCTGTTCAAGACGCCGCCGGCGCGTATGAAAAAAACGTTTCGACGGTTGAAGGCGATGGTACGTTCGGCGCGTATTATGCGCTCACCCGAATCTTGTCTGGCTCGTATAAAAACACGCTCGTCGTCGCGCACAGCAAAGGTTCTGAAAGCGATACAAACATGATTACAAACGGCATGTTTGAACCCATTTTCACGCGGCCCTTGGGACTCGACAATATAACTTCGGCGGCGCTCCAAGCCAGGAGCTACATGCAAGAGTTCGGTGCGACAGAAGAAGACTTCGCCGCCGTCTCGGTCAAGAACCACGGTAACGCTCTCAAGAACAAAAACGCGCAGATTGCAAAAAAAATTACCGTGGCGGATGTCTTGGCGTCTCGTAAGCTCGCAGACCCGCTCAAGCTGTACGACGTTTCGCCGATTACCGACGGTGCGGCAGCGATGATTATTTCAGGCGAAGCATTTCTCAAGAAAATTGCCGGCGGGAAGGCAAAACCCGTCTTTGTCAAGGGCGCGGCATTTTGCTCCGACGCTTACGATTTGGGCTTGCGGGATTTAGCGCGCTCCCCTGCCCTCATTCAGGCAGCGAAAAAGGCGTACTCGATGGCGTCGATTAAGAACCCCACCGCAGAAATTGACTTAGCGGAAATTTACGACGCCTTTACTTATATGGAACTCATGTGGTACGAGGGTTTGGGTTTTTGCGACGAGGGCAAAGGAGCCGACTTCTTGAAAGGCGGCCAGACACAAGTCGGCGGCAGCTTACCCGTCAACGCCTCAGGCGGCGTCCTTTCTGCGCACGCAGTGATAACAGCGGGGCTCATCCGTCTTATTGAAGCGGCTCTGCAAATTCGCGGCGACGCGGGAGAGCACCAGGTTTCAAAAAAGATAAAGACTGCCCTTGCACATGGCATCAACGGCCCGTGCGGTCAATCCCACTGTGTATGGGTCTTAGGAGATAAAATCTAATGGCAAACCGTGTAGCAGTTATCGGCTCAGGCCAGACATTCCATAGCGGCGGCCGCGCCGACGTGAACGGGCAGGAGCTCATCACCGAAGCGGTAACACGCGCTCTCAAAGCCGCTGAGCTCACCATCGACGACATCGACGGCGTCGTCATCGGCAACATGGACCACTTCGAGGGGATTAACTACGTCGACACATGGTCTGTTCCCGGAACCGGCGGCACAATGAAACCTGTCATCAAGCTCACGACCGGAGGCACAACGGGCACAACGCTTGCGATTGCGGGCTACCACCTCGTCGCCTCGGGGATGTTCTCGAAACTCCTGGTCGTTGGCTGGGAAAAGAATACCGAGTCGGATACGACCGCAGCTATCACCACGGCATTTGATGCAATTTGGGATCGCTTGGTTTTTGCAGGAGCGATTGGCGGCTTGGCGGTCGAAGCGCAAGCATACCTTGCGCGCTATAACCACAAGCCCGAAGATGCGGCACGCGTTGTGGTGCGCGACCGCAAGAACGGCGCTAACAACCCTTACGCGCACGTACAGAAAGAAACGACGATTAAGCAGGTCTTAGCTTCGCCGCTTTTGGCAGACCCCGTGCATTGGCTCGACATGTGCCCGCGCACCGACGGGGCGTGCGCTGTGATTTTTGCCGCAGAGAAAGTGGCGGAAAAAATTTGTGACCGCCCTGCGTGGGTTTTGGGGACCTCGGTGCGGCATAACTACGCTTTCACGACGGATGTCGACTTGAACGGCCTGCGTTCGATGGAGAGCGCGGCGAAAGAACTTTTCTCCAAGACCAACATCCGCGATCCACTCAATGAGCTCGACGTTATCGAGATGTATCTTCCCTATTCGTATGCGGGCCTGAGTTGGATTGAATCTTTGGGACTGTGTAAACCCGGCGAAGGGCCGAAGCTCGTGTGGGACGGCGTCACCGACATGGACGGCAAACTGCCGATTAACCCCTCGGGGGGCCCCATCTGTGGAAATCCCATAGGAGCGACAGCACTCATCCGCGTGGCGGAGGCGACGTTGCAAGTGCAGGGCCGTGCAGAAGCGCGGCAGGTCCCAGGCGTCAAGAAGGCACTGGCGACCGGGTTTGGCGGTTGCTTTTGGAGCGATTTGCTGCTTTTCGGGGCTAAAAAGCCTGAATAGCGTAATAGTTATTACATTTTATGAGGTACGCATGAAAACAGAAGAAAACAAGCAAGGTCTTTTCACTATGTCGTCGGGCGAAGGTGCACAACCGTATAACTACGCCGCCGGGCTTTACGGCAGTAAGTTCCTGACGGAGCTGCGCGATAAGAAGCAAATCCTCGGCAGCCGCTGCCCAAAATGTAAGACGGTCTACGTGCCCGCAAGGCAAGTTTGCGGCCCCTGTTTCCACGAAATGACCGAATTGGTTCCTGTCGCGTCCGAAGGAAAGATCATGAGCTACACAATTCTGCGCTTCCAGTTCTTGGACCCCGAAACGGGCGAGAAAAAGCCGGTGCCTTATGGATACGCCATGTTCAAGCTCGACGGTGCCGATACGCATTTTCAGCACTTCTTAGAGGTTCCCGAAGATGAAAGCCAGCTTTTTATCGGCGCGCGGGTCAAGGCTGTTTTCTCTGAGGAGAAGTTTAATTCGCTCAAGATGATTAAGCACTTCACTTTAGCCAATCCCATATAAGAGTTGAGAACCTGTCTCTTCCCTGAAAGTTGTCTTCGCTTAGGCTTTTTTGCCCTGTGCTTTTTGCTCGTGCACAGGTGAGGACAACGTATTTCGCAATAGAGAAATATACCTCGTGGCATTTTGGCCTTGCCCATACTATTTCCTCTTAAAGACAACGCAGAGGAATACTCGATAGAGAAGGAATTGCTCGATGCTAAAAAAACTCTTTCGCTTTTTTTCAAGGAAAAAAGCGCTCACCGCAGATGAGATTCTGCGCTACCCCCAACCCAAACAATTTCAAAGAAAAGACCACACGCTGAGAAACAGCCAAATCGATCCAGATGCACTCAAGGTTGTGCAACGCATCCAACAGATGGGTTGCCGTGCTTACATTGTCGGCGGCAGTGTGCGCGATCTCCTCTTGGGCAGAAAGCCCAAAGACTTCGACGTAGTTACCGACGCTCATCCGCAAGAGCTCAGGCGCATGTTCGCCAACAGCCGCATCATTGGCAGACGCTTTCGCATTGTGCACGTTGTCTTTCGCGGGGGCAAGGTCATTGAAGTTTCAACCGCTCGTTCTTTACCTTCAAACCGTGCAGAGGCCAAGACTACCGATGACCTCTACCTCAAACGCGATAACCAGTTCGGAACGTTCAAAGAAGACGCTGCACGGCGCGATTTTACTCTAAACGCTTTGATCTATGACATCAAGAACGAAATGATTGTCGACTACACTGGCGGGTTTGAAGACATCCAAAACCGCGTTGTTCGCGTGATTGGCAACCCCGACGTCTCTTTTCCCGAAGACCCTGTGCGCATGTACCGTGCGGTGAAATTTGCCGCACTCCTGAATTTAGATTTAGACGGGCAAACTTACCGGGCGATCCAAAAGCATAAGCACCTGCTTCAAAAAGCGTCGATTTCTCGGATGCACGAAGAATATAACAAGATTTTTCGCAGTGGCTACTCTTCAAAAATTTTTGCAGCTTTGAATCACTCGACTCTCCTCGAAACTCTCATGCAAGCAGTGGCACAAGGAGAGGCTCTCGAACCTTCTCTCGATGAAATGGGGTTTGCAAAAACGGGCCTTGGACGGCGGTTGCAGATTGCAGACCGCATGATTCAAGAGCACGAAGACGTGAACATCAATATCTATTACGCTCTCTTGATTGCAGGCCCACTCTTACCGATTCTCGCAGCGCACCAAAAAGACAACGAAACCGTGATAGCACGAAAACTCCGCGAACCTCTCCAAGCGCTCCAAAAATCGATTTCACTCACCAAGAAAGAATTCGACCTGATGCTTCAAATTTTTTCAGTTCAAAATTATTTTCGCCGCAACGTGCAAGAGCGCAAAGGTTGGGTGAAGGAATTCCAACAACGTAAAATTTTTCAAGAAGCGTTCATTGTATATAAAATTATTGCACGCTCTCAAGACGACGACGAAGGATTGCAAAAAGCTTTATTTTGGGAAATTGGTCTACGCCACAAATTACCCGAATCGATCCGCAAAGGCTCGACGCACACACTCGACTTAGACGATGACAAAGAAGGT
The DNA here is from genome assembly GCA_963205035.1 of Spirochaetota bacterium. Taxonomy (GTDB): domain Bacteria; phylum Spirochaetota; class Leptospiria; order Turneriellales; family Turneriellaceae; genus Turneriella. The sequence goes on along the minus strand of CAUJII010000192.1, from coordinate 10,179 downwards.
GTGCCCGAGAGGAAATCCGACACTCGCCACCAAGGCAATGCTGCGCACGAACCACGACAGAACGCAAACGGCGAGAAACGCCGCTCGCATCGAGGCGGGAGAAGACGCGGGGGTCAAGGCAGACGCGAGAACAAACCCGCAGAAGTACAAAGTGCGGGGGAAACCTCTCCCGCGCCGCATCCACAGGAAGCACCTTAGCGGTCGATGAGTGCCAAGCTCGTCGCCGGCGCAGACGCAATCCAAAGCGAAGTAGAAGACTCTCTTGCCGCAAAAGGGCTTACTTACAAGAAACTCAGCATCGACGAAAAACTTGCGGCGTTTCAAAGCATCGCACTTACGCGCATGGCCGCATCCTGCGGCGTTTCGTTTGATGCCTTAAAGCCTTTCATCACCGATTTTCTGAGCTTCGGTGCTTCGATCTACGAACACCACCACACGATGGATGTCGTAAAGCGCGCGTCGATGGCGGGGATTTCTTCGATCGAGCTGCACAGCGTCGACTTAGGCGGAGCGAGCGTTCCAGCGGCTCTCGAACACGCACGCTGGCTTTGCGAAGCTGAAGAACGCATCGTTCTCATTGCAGGTTCTGAAATACCACGGGGCGGGCCCACGGGGATTCAATACTACCGCGAAGCGTCCGACGCTCTACTCCATCCGACGACAGAACTCCACGCACACACGAACCTCGTCGCACTTTATGCTCTCTTGGCCGACAGGCTCATGTTTGAAGAAAGTATCACGCGCGAAGACGTAGAACAAATCACCGCGCACTACCGCTCGCTTGCAATCGGTAACGAGCGCGCCGCAAATTTTGAGAAACCGTTGAAACCGGGCGATCTCAAACGTCTTCTTGCCGGCGCTTATGCGACTCCCATGGTTGCCGTCGCAACCGATCACGGTGCCGCGTTTCTTGTAGCAAATGACCGTGCGCTGGAAAGGCTCCAAGAGTCTTTGGGATTTATCCCGTCTGTCAATCTTGTTGTCCAGGGCGGAGCGACGGCAACGAATCCTAAGTACGTTACAGAGCGATTAAACTTCTCCTCGCCTGCAAAGCCTGCCGCTGAACGCGCCTTTGCGCGAGCCGGGCTTTCATCACAAGACATCGACTATGCGTGGGTTTACGACTGCTTCACGCTCATGCTCGTGCGGCAGGCGGCAGACTATTTCAAGCTGAGCCCGCGCTTGGTTGCGCACACTTTGAAAGAAGGCTTTGTTGAACTCGCAACCCAAAAGCGCATTCCGGTGAATCAGAAAGGAGGGATCCTGAACACGCAAGCTGCCATTTCGCTTTCAGCGGCAAGCGGGCTCTTGGATGTCATCGAGTTCGCGCAAAAACATCCTGAAGCCAACCATTTTCTCTTTGGTGGTAATGGCGGCCTGGACACCGTGAACTCGGTTGCGATTCTTTCGCGCACCGAGCGCGAAAGATCTTCCTTTGTTACCGCCCAAGGAGTTGCGATAGTCGACGTCTTGCCGGTCGAAAATCTCGAACGCGTCACCCTTTATGCCCTTATCTCGGTTCGCTTTAACCCCGGCGAGGCGGTTCCCGAAACTCTGGGTGCTTTCAAGCGGCAAGATGGCACGTTGGTATTAGCTGGCCTTAGAGATACATCGGGCGAGAGAATCCAAGAACTCTCAACCTTCACGCGCGATAAATCAGTCTTTACACTTTTTGTTTCTGATGCAGGAATTTTTGCTGCGCCAGTTTAAGTATGTGCTAACTCGTCAAGTCGAGCGCACCGCCTGCAAGGCTTTTAAAGAGTGTCGCATCAATAATTTGTATCGACACAATCGACAACTCCGCAAGCGATTCTTTGAGTTGGTGCACCAGCTCTTTCTGTGCGGCTTCGCCCGTTAAGAAGAGCGTCCATTGACCCGAGTCGTTCGCATGAAAGAGGCCGCGCAATGAAAAGTCGTGTTTGAATTCAAACAGATATTTTTTGTTCTGAAGCCGCGTGATGGAGCTTTCATCCTCGAGAATTTTAAGAGAGAGTATCTCGGCGAGGCTCGGTTGGGTTTGCTGCGTAAAGAGTTCCTCATACGCAAGCTCGACTCTTTCATTTTTTGCGCCTTGCAAATCGCCTAATTTCTTTTCAGTCGTTCCGTTAGGCTCTTTCTCGGCCACGATGCGAAACTCGAATGGCGAGGATTTTTCAAGTTCATAGCGCGCACCCAACTTCAACTCGATTTTTGACCGGAGCATAAGACGTTGCCCCAAAATTTCGACTTCAAAGCCTACGCCGTTTTTTGTTTGGGCCCCCCGCGAAAGAACAAGAATTTCAAACCGTACGGGTAATTTAGCGAAGAATCGAAAATTTGTCGGGAAAAGAAGGCTCTGCCCTAAAACTTGCACTGCGTCAGAATAAACGACGGGCAGTCACAAAGCGTTTGTTATAGTAAGCTTCGTTGAGTTTCGAGAGTGTCACGCCGCGTTTGGTCGACGCATGCGCGAACTCCTCGCCCTCGATGAAAATACCGACGTGCGTGATGCGCCCCGGAGTTTCTGAAGCCGCGAAAAAAATAAGATCGCCTGTTTTCAAGTTTTCCCGGCTCACCTGCGAACCAACTTGCGCCAAGTCACTGGCGCTGCGAGGCAGTTGACTTTGTGGAAATTGCGAATCGATGGCTTTCAAAACGAACCCCGAGCAATCGATCCCTTTTTTTGTCTGGCCGCCCCATTTGTAGGGAGTGCCCTTCCACTGCGAATAAAACTTTTCAAGACGGGGTAAATCCCACGAAGTCGCAGGGGCTGGCAACTGAACCAAATGCGAAGGCTCGGCTTTTATCGCGTTCTCTAAGAAATCCCACAGTTGATCGCCTTTCAAAGTTTCTGCGTCGCCGCCGCGCGATTGGATAATAGCACCCGCTGCCTCGGCAATGAAACGATCTATATTGCGCGCACCGCGCACCTTGCGAATCGACGCACTCTGTTCGTCAGCAATACCCAGCGCAGTCTTGTGGTTCTTGCCCTCGGAGCGAGCAGTCGCGTAAACTGTGCTCATCGCTTCTGTCTGTTCGGGGGAGAGTCCTGCTTTTTCGGCGTTGTAAAAAAGCTGCGCGATATCTTCGCTCGATGCGCCGGCGCTTAAAAGATGTTCGTAGGTTTTGCCGAGGCGAAAATACGCATCTTTCGACATCGTGCGCCAGCTCAACATTTCGGTCATGTCTGAAACCGTCGAAGCCTTCAAACCGTAGTTGAGGCCATAGTGTCCTAATTGTAGAGCCGTTTGAAGCTGCCAATCTTGCAACTCTAAATAGCATGCACGCGGCACAATCGCTTGGAGAGCCACCGTGGGATCGACTTTTTTTTCGGGTAGCGACTTCGCATAACGCGGAAGAACTCGTGCATAAGATGCCGAGACAGAAGCGGGACAATCGGCAATCAAATTCTGGATGACCTCATCGGAGACTTGCGCTTGACTCTTTCCCGTGAAGAAGAGCACGGCGATAAAGAAGAAAACCGCACCAAGGATTCTTTTGTGATTTTGATTACCCATATTGCACTCTACTTATTCTATCGGCATTTCAATGAAAAACCGGCTTAATTCTCCCGGCTCCGAATAAGCTCCAATTTTACCGCCATGCGCCTCGATGATTTCACGCGCTAAGAGGAGTGCCAGACTGCGGCCATATTCGGGAGCATCGACACCGTCGGCTAAAGCGTCAAACATCGCGTGGACCTTTTCAGGCGGTATTCCATATCCAGAATTTTGGACTGAGAGCGTCAACCGATTCTCTTTTTCTGTTCCGCGCACTTGCAGCTTGCCCCACTCCGGCGTGTAGCGGACCGCATTGCTAAAAAATATCGTCAGGACCCAAGCCGTCTTCGCAATATCACATTCTAAATCCGGCAGAGTGTAGGGGATATTGAAGTCTGCTGCAATATGTTTTTCAGCGAATTGGCTTTTGAATGGAACATACGCCACTTCGACGAGGCGTGCTGGCGATATGCGCTTTTTCTGAAGCTGGATCGCCGCAGCCTGAGCCATCGAAAACCTAACCCATCCGCAAATTAGGGTTTGGTTGATCCCGAGTCGAACCGTTTTGCTTTCGAGAGAGGTTGTCTGTCTTCTTTCATCACCTTGAGGGGGTCTTCGCCTTTCACCATGATGCGCTCTCTTTGGTCAAAGACTACGTTGCGAGAATCGCTTGCGTCTTTAACAAAGTCGTCGGGGATTGCAAAATCGAAAACGGGGTCTAAGCGCTTCTCTTTCATGAAGTAGTTATCTTTGAAGCGCGTTTGGAGAGCATAGTTATCATAGATGCGGTTGAGTTGCATCACCAAAATTCCGTTAATTTTTGCTTGGCGGCAAAGTTCGATTGCGCCTCGATAGCTCTCGATGCGGCTCTTCTTCATTGTCGGCGGCATCGCTTTTCCTTTTTCGAGCCATTTTTCGAGGTCCATGGCTTTTTGACGCGCAATCTTTGCTTGCCCTAACATCATATAGCCATAGTCGATGCTATCGATCATGGCTTTCTTGTCATAAAGATAATGTATTTCTGTCGGGTCATAAAGCCGTTTTTCAAGCTGCGTCTCTTTTTTATCTTGCGTAATCCGCACGCCCGCTTCTCTTTTTTGGCCAATCGCCTGACTCGCAAAAGGCGCCTTGCGGTTGTAACGGATTTCAATTTCAGTCGCTTCTTTAACTGCCTGCTGCAGCACGACGTTCGTGCGATCGATGTAGAAAAGAGAAACCTGCTCGTAGAGTTTTTCTAAATTATTTTGAACATCGAGGAAAATTTTATACGACTCGACGAAATTGTCTTCAAAAAAGAAACTCAGCGCGACCGCGTATTTTCGTTTGACGTCTTCAAAATCTTTAACCAGCTCGGGTTTTTCCGCGCTGTAGTTCTTGAGCGGTACTTCGAGAAAGACGATTTGGTTGAGCGCCTCGGAGCGCTTGTATTTCGCCTTCTCAGCGACGTTTTCCGCAGAAAGCGACGCAGTTGCGATAAAAAGAAGAGAAAAGAGTGTCAGTTGGCGCATAGATGTCCTCGTTCCATTGTCGGCAATGTACTATAAGAAGTAAAGTATTCCTTGAAGAATTATGTTGGGCATTGACGCCGTATAAGAGCTGCCGTTTTTCTCTTCGCAGCTTATGGTACTCAATATCAGGAATCTTCTTCGCGGCGCGCTCCTCCTCGCACTTTTTTATTCCGCTCCGTTATACGCCCGCTCGTGGGAAGACCTCACAGAAGGCGAGAACACAGCGTATGGACGCGAAAGAGAAAAAAAATTCCCCGTACGCCTTTTTTTTGTCGAGATCGAGAAGTGGCAAGACCACGACGCATTCCACATTTTCTGGCTATGGGGTGCAAAAGACTACCCTCGCTTTCAAAGTTCGTGGGTATTCCCGTTTTATTACAAGCTCCAAAGTAAAATCGATGGGCGCAATTTTCTTCTGACTCCCTTTTACTCGTCAGAGTTTGACGACTGGAAGTTTTCTCCACCCGACGAAAATGCCGAAAATGGAAAACTTCAACGCTCTTCGTGGGATTACTCCGTCTTCTGGCTCTTTTATCGAGGGGAAGATAACATGCAGGGCTCTTATACGACTCTCTTTCCACTCTTCTATTTCTCGCGAGAAACAAATCAAGCGCTCACATTTTTTACGCCGGTATTTTATTTCTCGAAAGACGCGGCAAACCTCTCTGTCTTAACTCCACTTTTTTGGTATGACACCTCACCTTCAACGAGCACTCTTATCACGCCTCTTTCGGTGCACTCCACTTCTGCCAACACAACGCTCAGAATGATTCTTCCCATCTACCTTTCGTATAGGGAACCGGGTTACAAATTTCATCTCAATCTCGCAGGCGTTTCTTTGAGCGAGGAAGAAAATCCCGCAAACGGTTTCTTCTTTCAGAAAACTGGCGAGCAAGTTGTCGTCGATGCCGATGTGGGTTGGTTCTATAACCTCTTCCGTGTTTCCACAAGGCAAACTCTTTCGCTACCTCTGAGTCAGTCGACAAAGAGCGAAGAAGAAAATGTAAAAGCAGAAATCCCAGCCCTCGTGCGCGAGCGCAAACACACGCGTGACGACTCGAGAACATTCTGGGGAATTTATTCTCTCTTCGGCTCTGTCGCTTACGAGCGGGCTGACCACTACCGACACTTTCGATTGCTACCTTTCAGTTGGCTCACTTGGAGCTCTGAAGACACTGAAAAACTCGAAGCGGTAATACCGGTTTATGTCCACTACCACGACACGAAAAATCGCTACACGGTCATCGCTCCTCTCTTTGTGCCGCTCTATGGAAGCGAGGAAAAAATTGAAGAGATAATACTCCATAACGCCGAGAAGAATGCGCCACCGCAAACGTGCCAGAGCTATTCGTCGCTTTGGGGCGTCGTCTTATTCATCAACGAGTTCCGCTGCCTCGACGACGAAAGAGAGAAGAGCTTTGTGTGGCCACTCATCAACATGTACACATCGCCCGGTGCGCATGGCTTCCGAATCTTTCCTCTTTACTGGTATAAGTATGCGAAAAAACATTATGGCTTCACAACACTCCACACGGTCGCGGGTCTTTTTTGGGATTACCGAGAAACACAAAAGGATGCGGCGGGGAAAAGCGAAGTCTTCGCAACGCAAGTCTCCCCGCTTTACTTGAGTATTCGCCAAGTCAATAGTTCCGCTTTCTTTTCATGGCTGTGGTATTCCTATAGAGAAGAGTCCTATTTTTTCAGAGGCATTCCCCTACTCTACCATCAAAGCGAAGAAAAAAGCAGCCAGACGTCAACCTTCTATCTGTTCCCTTTTTGGTTCTCGCATATTTCTCCCACGAGCACAACGCGGATTATCACACCGTATTTCTTGAGCCGCAGCGCTCAGCAAGAAACCGACGAACTCATCTTTCTCATTGGCCGCAGTCGAAACCTCAAGACACAAGAGACTTCGTGGCGCGCTCTGCTTTACAGCGTGCTCGTTTACTCTTCACCCCAAAGGTTTGATCTGAAACTCGGGTATGGGCTTCTTTTCAGCGCACACACAAGCGAGAAGTCTTGGAGTTGGCATACGGCTCTCGTGGTTGGGGCAAGCCGTGGCACACAAAACACAACGCACAACCGTTTGCTGCCGCTATGGTACTATTCGGCGAGCGATAGCTCTCGCTCGCTCTATTTGCCGATTATTCTTTCTGTTTTTGACACGTCACAAAATGGGAGACACCATTTCCAAGCGATCGCTTTGGGGCTTCTTTGGTACGACAATTTTTATGCCGACGCAAACCGCACGCGCGCGCTTCTTTCAGGTGCGCTATGGCATCATAAACACCGCAAAGAAAGGGACTACGACTCTTATGGCTCGCTCTTCGGCTTGTTGTGGAATTACGAAAGCGAAACAAACTATAGTCGATTCACTTTCTTGAAGTTTCTCTATACCCGCACCGAAACCGATGGGCAGACAATCCACCGTGTGCTGGGTATCCGTTTGAATTGAAAGCGCGTTTATGTAGAAATACGTGAAGGTGAAAGTGCTTCCAATAGAGGCGATACTTCGTTTTTTTCGATGGCGTCTGCCAAGCCATAGGCTAACGCGGGACCAATCGACATTCCACGGCCACCTAACCCTGTGAACCAAAACAAATTCGGCAGGTCTTTATCTCTGCCGCAATAAGGTCGGTTGTCGAGCGGCATGAGGCGGCGGCAGGATCTAAATCCCTTGAGCGCATCTAACGTGAGCGCAGGAAAAAGTTTTGCGAGAATTGCAGGGCTTCGAGGGTCGGCTTCGTAGTTGTCGACTTCACCCGGACGGCGCGGGGCAACGGGTAACTGTTCGCCGGCCGTCGCAATCAAAATATCTTTGTACGTTTTGAAATACGACCCCGCTTCTTCATCCCATTGGATGGGGCCCGAATACCCCTGTGTGTTTTCATATTCGTAAATTGTGCGTAAATGGGGTAAAAGCCTCAGCGGTCTTCCAAGCGCCTTTGTAATGGCAATCGCTCCCTCGCCGCATGCGACGACAACCGCGTCATCCTCGCTAACCGAAGATGCGTGTGCAACGAGCGTTGCGCGATTGTCTTTAACGGCCACGCTGGCTTCTGACTGCATTTTGATCGAGCCATAGCTGTAGGATTGACCCACCAATCTCGAAAGCACTTCGAGCGACAAGACACTCCCATTGTTCGCCAGAAAAATTCCCTTCTTGCCGTTCACGAGCGTTATCGGGGAATGCTGCGTCGTTTCATAGTCAATCTCCCAAGGGCAGAATGCAATACCGCAGAGATCAAACGTCGGCTCGGATGCCTTGTAATAAGCGAGCGACTCTTCGGTTAACGCCGCCAACACAGAATCAGTTTCGTAAGAGCGGATAATCCCAGCATTCTTGCCGGATGCCTCAAGACCCACGCGCTCAGCTTTTTCGTAGACAGTCCATGAAACGCCGCGCTTGTCGAGTTCTTCCGCTAAGAGAAGACCCGCAATTCCTGCGCCTAAAATGTGCACCATACTCCACGGCCAAGAGGCGACATAACACGACAATCGTAGTTGGGCGCGCGGGCGTGCCCCAAGTTAGAAACCCAAACCACATATTCAAATCAGCGAGTCAATTTGCCGAGAATAAAGAGTGCGTATTTTAGACAGAATGCTACTCGGCATCGCGGGGCTTTCGCTTCTTCTTATGTTTCTCATTTTCTTTAGCGATGAATCGCATCTGTCTGCAAAGCCCCTGACAGCGAACAACTCCAAAGCGGCACCTGAAATGCCGGTGAGTCTCAATAACTTGGGACAGGATTTTTCCGATCTCAAAAGTGAAGACGTCGATAACGCGCTCGAAAGCTATTTTGAAGAGATACGCAAGAACCCAGAACGCGGCGAAGAAGACTTGCGGCTTGTCGACGAGCTGCAAGGCGACGACTTGGGTCTACTCGACCCTCTAAAAACTTCGGAAGGCCATGCTCAAAGCACGGCTCCCTCTCTCGATGCAGAGCCAATTCCCGCACCGAAGAAAAAAACAGAGCAAGTCGAAATTATGAAGCATATTGTCAAAGCGGGTGAATCGATTTGGCGACTTTCTATCCGCTATGGCATCCCAGTCCAGACTATCGTCAACGCGAATAAGATAAAAGAAAAGAGCGTCATCCAACAAGGCGATGTGCTGCGCATCCCCGACCGGGCCGGTGTTTTCTATAAGATAAAAAAACGCGAAACTCTGGGCGAAATAGCAAAACGCTTCAAACTCGAACCACAGGCCATCAAGAAGGCGAACGGCCTTTCATCATCGCTCATTGCAAAAGGCGATGAACTTTTTTTGCCGGGTGCAAAGCCGTTACCCGAATATCGGTATGTAAAACAAAAAGTCTTTATCTGGCCAATCAAGGCAAAGTATAGACTCACCTCGCGCTATGGCTGGCGTATGCATCCGATACGCGGCATCAAAGCATTCCATAGCGGCATCGATATTGGCGCACAAATGCGCACTCCAATCCATGCAGCCGCGGCGGGTGTCGTCGTCTATGCGGGCGAAGGAGGCAGTTACGGGAACATGGTCATTTTGCGGCACAAGAATGGGCTCTACACAGTCTACGGGCACGCCTCTAAACTCATTGCGAAGAAAGGCCGCTATGTCAAGCGCGGACAAAAAATTGCGCTCGTCGGTTCCACCGGAGCGTCGACAGGCCCGCATCTGCATTTTGAAGTAAAGAGCGGCAAGAAGTTTGTGAGTCCGTTTCAAGCTCTCAAGAAAACCGAGCGCGTGGCAGTGAAGAATAAGGACGCTTGAGTCTAAGCTCACGCTAATCAGGTTTTTCCATATAACTCGGCAAGCTCGACGCCGCCGTCGCAAGTCTATCTTCGTTGACATAGATCGCTTGCTTGCCGTTGACCGGCCGGATGCCGCTTCTGAAAAGCGCGCCTTTACCGAAGTTCACCTCGACATTAGGAAAAAGCTGCGCTTCGACAAGAACGTAGGCTTTGTCGTGCGCAACGTACGAATGTTGCGCAGATTCTAATTGCATCTCGTCGGATTCGACGAGCGAGCGGTATTTCTTGAGCGCGAGCAAAAGCTTTTCGCGGGTCTGAGTCTCTGTGGCGTCGAGAGCGCGCTTCTTGAGCACCTCGTTGACACGGTTAAGGCTTATACGAATCTTCTCTAACGTTTCTTGCTTCGCTTTCAAAGCATTCTTGATTTCTTCGATAGTGTCGCGTAACGCGGGATCAATCCCCACGGTTATTGT
>CAUJII010000191.1 GCA_963205035.1 Spirochaetota bacterium | reverse complement strand
TAACGGCTCTATGTCACTTGAATCACAAATATGGCCCTACAAGCGACTAACTATCCGCAGCGCGACTAACTATTCTCCGCGAACCAGCGCGCGTCCAGCCGCTGGGGAAAATAGATGCCGTCACTCCCCAAATGTGGCTGATACTTTCCGCGCACGGTAATCTCCAGACAGCTCTTCCGCGTCCACAGCTCACTGTTCTGATAAAGCTGCCGGATTTGGTATTTCAAAGTCTGATGGCTCACACCTGCCCCAAAGTTGCTATCAAAATTGATGTGCGTACACATCCCCTTCACCGCCGCATCGAGAATCTTCGGCTTCCTGACAAACGAATCGATGAAATCGCGGTTCGTCTCTCTCGAATTAGGACCACGGATAACTGCATTAAGCCTTGCGGTAAGCGACGCATCTGAATCCAAGAGTTTACGCTTAACTTGAGAAAGAACAGGCTTCCCTTTCGAGTTTAGACGGTAGAGCAACAAGGGGATTTCTCGCGCATCCGCCGCAATCTCGTCGCCCTGTTCCATGACCGGCTCGGTCAACGTATCGAGACTTTCGATGGCATCTGCCTTGAGTCCTTTGGGATCGGGCAAGAGCGGGATGCCTTCGCTTGCAACGTTACTTGAGACACGTTCAGAGGCTATTTTTTTTTGAGCCGGCTCAGCTGCCAGTTTCTTGGTGAGCCAATCGTAAGCACTCTTGCGCCAGGACGATTCATGCCCCAATGCACGCCCCTGGATACGCGCAGTCTTTTGCGGAAGCGATGAATCTGTCAAACGGTCGATAGCGAAGAAGCCCCAACCGGTAACTCCCAAAACGAAAAGAATCGTAACAAGATTTTGGCCGTCAGAAACAGGACTTTTTTTGCCGATACGGCCCACATTGTATTATCGGCACAGGCAACATCAATTCTTAGTATTGAGGCTCTTTTATGGTTCTATATCTTGCACGAGATAGATTAAATCCTTGCGTCTCACCCGATAAACGCCGTCGAAGCTGTCGCCATTAAGCTTTTCAAACACAATACGCGAATACCCCTCGCATAAATCCGCAATCGCACGACGCCAAGCCCCGCGCTCTCTCTCGGTGACTGGCTCGGGTGAAAAATACGGCAAATAGTCCTTATGCATGCGAACCTTAGACGCCTCTTTTTCGTAATTTTCTTTGTAGAGCACCAAACTATCCTGGAGTTTTTCAATACAGACTTTTTCGCGAGGGCTTGTCTCGGACAAGGTGCAGAGTACCTGGTATGTATTGGGATCTAAAAAACCGGTGGCGGTGTAGTTCCGCTCGACATCGCGGAGCACTGTGTCGTGGACAGGGGTGCAGGCGCCGAGAACGAAAGCGAGAAGACTGATAGAGTATCCGAGCACCCTGCCCGAAAATCGTCGCTCCTTTTTCCTCACTCTCTCCATAGTGGGATTGAGCTTAGCCAGACTTCATGCTATCCAAAAAGGCTTTATTATTTTTTGTACCCCGCATTTTTTCAAGCAAGAGCTCCATACTCTCGACGGTTGAAAGCGGCGCGAAAACCTTGCGTAAGATCCAAATACGGTTCACATCTTCCGGGTCGAGAAGCAGCTCTTCGCGGCGCGTACCCGAGCGGTTCATGTCGATTGCTGGGAATGTACGCTTTTCAACAAGTTTGCGGTCGAGATGGAGTTCCATATTTCCCGTGCCCTTAAACTCCTCAAAAATAACTTCATCCATTTTGCTACCCGTATCGATCAACGCCGTCGCAATAATCGTCAGAGATCCCCCCTCCTCAATATTACGCGCAGCTCCGAAAAAACGTTTCGGCTTATGGAGCGCGTTTGAATCAACACCTCCCGATAGAACTTTTCCAGACGAGGGGATGACTTGGTTATATGCGCGTGCAAGCCTCGTGATCGAGTCTAACAGAATCACAACGTCGCGCTTGTGTTCGACGAGCCGCTTCGCTTTTTCAATCACCATCTCTGCAACTTGGACGTGCCGGTTCGCAGGTTCGTCGAAGGTCGATGCAATCACTTCGCCTCGAACGCTGCGCGCCATATCTGTCACCTCTTCGGGGCGCTCATCGATCAAGAGAACCAAGAGCGTTACCTCGGGGTGGTTCGTTGTGATTGCGTTGGCAATGTCTTGCATGAGCATCGTCTTTCCGGTGCGCGGCGGAGCCACAATGAGCCCGCGCTGGCCCTTGCCGATGGGCGACATGAGATCGACCACCCGTGTTGAAAGTTTTTCTGCCGTTGTCTCGAGCTTCAAATGTTCGTCGGGATAAAGCGGTGTCAGGTTGTCGAAATGGACGCGACGCATCGCCTCGCCTGCCGCGACGCCGTTAATTGTATCGACTCGCAAGATGGCGAAGAAGCGTTCGTTGTCTCGCGGCATACGGATTTGACCGTAAACGGTGTCTCCCTTGCGAAGCGCAAACATGCGGATTTGTGCCGGTGAAACGTAGATGTCGTCAGGACCTGCCAGATAATTGTAACTGGCGGACCGCAAGAACCCATAGCCGTCGGGCATGACTTCAAGCACGCCTTCTGCATAGACTTGACCCGAGTTGTCAGACTGTTTTTGTAAAATAGAAAATATGAGCGCAGGCTTTTTGAGATCCGCCGGGTTCTCCACCCCTGCCGCAATCGCCATTTCAACGAGCGCGTTCATCGATTTATTCTTGAACTCGCTAATCTCCATCTTGCGCCCATTGGGTGCTCCGTTTCCGTTTCCGTTTTCTCGTATTTCGCCCTTTACAACCGCCGCTGGACTTTGGGTCGACGGCCGTGTCTCATTGCTCTCGGAATTTTTCTCTTCTGCCGTCGTGTGCGCTGGCGCCGAGTCTTTTTTCCCTTTCAGTCGAAATCGACTCTTCTCTACGACCGGGGCCTCTGCCGTCTCTTCTGTGTCCTTTTTGCGAGCCATTGCTTCCTCTTCGTGTGTGGTTGTTTTTTGGAAAGATAATTCTGTATTTGCTTTATGGAGTAACTACTCTACGGTATTTCTTATTCGCCATTCTGCAGCGTTGCTACTTTGAATTTGGTTTGCGGCAAAGCTTTCGCATAATTTCAGGCAAACTTGGCCTCAGACTTTGGCATCTGAGGCAGGTTTTTTCAAAACTCAAGAAATCCTACATCGAAAAATAGAGACAATTCAATAGATTAACTATCCATGAAAAAATCAAGTTTTCTAAGTAACCTCGTTTTGCTAAAACCAGATTACTTTTTTTCCGGTAATCTCCTCTTATTTTTTCTTCGGTGGAATCTTGAACACTTGCCCCGGATAAATTAAATCAGGGTTTTTGATTTGGCTCTTATTCGCTCTATAAATTTTTGGCCACAGCCGCGCATTGTTATAGATCTTTTTATAGCCAGCAATTTTCCAGAGACAATCGCGGTTCTCGGGAATATAACGGACTTTATAAGTCTTCCAACCTGCCTTTTCGGCTTTTGCAGGTTTATCGTTAGTTGCCTTAGCATCGGCGTCTTCACCCGATGTATCATCGTCTGTTTTACCTGAAGCGTCGTTGGTCTCGCCGCCTGCTCTATCGCTCGCTTGTGCCAAGAGGACTTCTGTTTCAGGTAAAGAATCGGTGACAATTTGTGCCAAGCGGCGCGCTTCTTTTGATTGAGTCGCAGCTTCATCGTACGCTTGGTTTTGTTCTGCTTCTCGCGCTGCCTTAAGAGCTTCTTTTGCCGCGACCATATTTTCATCAGCTGTTTGAAGAGCTTGTTGGGCTTCTTCTGAACTCTCTAACGCCTTCGCATTTTTCGAACTCGTCGCCCGCGTCTTCAGCCCACTGAGCTGTTCGTCTGCAGAAGATACGGCAGCATCCGCTTGTGCAAGTTCTGAGACGGCGGCTTGCTTCTGCGCAATCAAAAGTGCCTCTTTCGACGATTTTTCCGCCTCTCTTAAATGAGTGTATGCCGATTTCAATTTCTTATTTTCGAGATCGCCGCGCGCATGACCAGCTTCTTCCTTCGCGCGCTTAAGCGTATCGGGTGCGCTTTGTTCCGCACCCAAAGCCGTCGCTGCTTCGATGGTTTCGTCGACCTTCGTGAGATCCCGCTTCATCGCTTCGACTTGTGCTTCGGAGGTCGTCAGCGCTTGGTTTGCTTTTTCTCTCGACTCTTCAAAGAGGTGGTATGAGCTCAAATAGTCTTTCGCTTCGTAGTATTTATCCCCTTGAACAAGGCTCGCTTTTGACGACGCCAATTCGTCCGTTGCGAATTGTTCTGCATTAGCCTCTTCAGCTGCGCGGATCTTCGCCTCTGCTTGTCCCCGCGTCTCTTGTGCAAGCTTGGGTGCCGATTCATCGTAAGCCGCATCGGCTAACTTTTTCGCTTCAATCGCCTTTTCCTTAGCGTCACCCATCTTGTCTTTTTCGACCGCGTCGTGAGCAGCAAGAAGAGCTTTCTTGGCGCCTTCATAATTTTCAGGAGAGTACTTTTCGCTCTTGACTGTTTCTGCGCGTGCGATAGCGACTTTCGCAACACCCATGTCTTCCATAGGGATGGGATCGCCGCAGCCCACCGAAAATGCGAGCACCGCGCTCATAAGAAGCGGAATGTGGAGTTTTAGATTTTTACGATTCATAGTTTCCTCTTTAGAGCTTCGTTCAGCCTATTTGAATTTTGCCAGCGCTTCGCCTTCAGATTCAAAAATCTCGAAGAAGCTCGTGAGCTTTGTCAGTTCAAAGACCTTTTTTACTGAAGCGTAAACATTGATAATTTTTAGCCCACCTTGGTATTTCTTCAAGTTGGAAAGGCTCGATATGAGCGCTCCGATTCCAGAAGAGTCGATATAAGACACTTTCTCTAAGTTAATAATTACATTGTATTTTTGTGCTTCGATCAGTTTATGAATAATATCTTTGATTTCAGGCGCATTGTAAAGGTCGATTTCGCCTTGAATGTCTAAAATCGTAATATTATTGTTTTCGCGTTGGCTAATTTCCATTGTTCTTACTCCGAGTTTTTATCCTATTAACGCATTCATAACACGTTTTTTAACGTCAATCAAAAAACAGTATTGTGAATTCTGCAAAATTTAGTCCTTTATCTACTTATCGTCCATTTGCGCTATTTTTTAAGCTCTTGAATTGCACGCTTTAATTGCACGTCAAATTCCAAGTCTATAATAGGCCGTGGTGTCGTTTTCACGAGTTCGTCTTTCAAAGTCCGCTTCGCTGCATAATCTGATAGCGCAAGCCCACGCGCAGCAAGAAGCTTCTGAAAACTCTTGACGGTCTCGTCGTTATACGTCCGGTGCTCTTTCACAAAATTCTGAAGAATTTTCTTTTCGCGAATTTCCTTCGAGTGACGTCTGTCGTCTTTATTGAAGTCGAGGGCTGGCACTTTGATATCCGGTTCAATCCCTTTTTTGTGGATTGAAACTCCCGACGGCGTATAGTATTTTTGGATCGTGAGAGCCATCGAGGTACCATACATGAGAGCAATAACATTTTGTACAGAGCCTTTACCGAATGTTTTCACACCGACAAACTTGCCGCGCTTATGGTCTTTAATCGCGCCAGTCACAATTTCACTCGCAGAAGCAGAGCCTTCGTTCGCAAGCACAATAAGAGGGATATCAGGAACGATAACTTGGGATGGTTCTGCGGTAAATACCCGGTCGAGCTCTTTCTTGCGCCCGCGTGTTGAAACGATGACGCCTGACTTGATAAAGAAGTTACCGATGCGTTGTGCAGCGTCGAGCAACCCTCCCGGATTCCAGCGCAAGTCAAGAATAATCCCAGCCACTTTTTTCTTCTTAAAGTCTTTCAAGACTTTGGCCAGGTCGTCGGCGGCTGTTTGATTGAATTGCTTGAGGCGTACATACCCAATGCGGTTGTTATCTAAGTATTGCGACGTGACGACTTGAATCTTGATTATTTCGCGCACAATATCAAAATAGAGAATTTCTTCTTCGCCCTCGCGCGCAACACTAATGTTAACCGATGTGCCGGGCTTGCCTCGAAGTTGTTTCACGGCATCGGTGAGCGAAAGGTCACGCGTGGACTTCTTATCGATTTCGATAATCTTATCGCCTGGTCGGATGCCTACGCGCATCGCTGGCGTGTCGTCAATTGGAGAGACCACAGTCAAGACGCCGTCGCGCTGTGAAATTTCAATGCCGAGTCCGCCGAAGTTTCCACGCATTTCTGTTTGCAGTTCATTCGTTTCTTCGAGCGTCATGAAGCGCGTGTGTGCGTCGTCTAGTGCGGAGAGCATGCCGCGGATAGCCCCAAAGATAAGTTTCTGTCTGGATGTCTCGTCGACATAGTCGTTGCGCACATGGAAAAGCGCTGCATTAAAAAGTTCGGTGAGCCCTTCGTCAGAAATTTCTTTCTGCGCCTTGGCGTCCATTTGGCCGGCGGTCGCTGCAACTAAGACAACGACAGAGACAACGAGACCGATTATTTTTTTCCTACGTTCTGCAAGAGACGACTTATTCACTTCTTTCATGGGTATGTGTGGGAGACGCCGAAGGAATGGGCACGCCGGTCAATCATTTATTGATATTCATTGAGGTTTAGGCGCGCCCCTCGCGTTACCTATGCAAAAAGACGATTTTTTCTACGAAAAGAACACGCGTTGCTGTCAAGAATCAGCAAATCAGCGCGAATTCCGGCCGTCTGCGGTCGCACGTCGAGCAAATCGGAACGATTTGCGGGAGAATTCGCGCTGATTAGCGTGGGCTTTGCGTAGAAAAAATCGCACCAGCGAGGGGCGCGCCTAAACTCATTGACACCGTGTTTCAAAAACACAGAAAATTCATAGCCTCCTTAATTTAGATTATGAAAAAAATCCTAACTACCGCGCTCCTGTGCGCATTCGTTAATGTCGCAATAGGCGCAGAAAAATTCACCCACCCGTCCGATGTCGCGAAAGCGATGCAAGCAAAGTTCAAAGCCCTCAAAGCGTACAAAGCCGACTTCGTTTTGCAAATCAAAGACATGGGCAAGACACGCACAAGCTCGGGGGTCGCAACTTATGGCGAAGGGGGCAAACTCAACTTCACTTTTCGACAGCCCGCAGGAGACGTCATCGTCAGTAACGGTCAAATGCTCTATGTCTTTGTCGCTCGCCTCAATGCGGTCGGCAAGCAACCCCTCAAGACAAAAGATAAAGACGGCAAATCGCTCTATAACGCAGGCACAGCAGAAGGTTTAAGTAACCTCTTTCGCCGCTACCATTACCGTTTCGATTCTCCCGAACAACCACGCGACGTCGAAGGCGGCCGCTACTTTGTCTTAGACTTGAAAGAAAAAGAAATCACAGGGGGCTACGATAAAATTACGCTGTTTGTCGAACCCACAACGTATCTCATCCGAAAAATGCGCGCGTCGTCGCCCAGCGGACGTACCGTTGAATTGACATTCTCCAATATTGAGCTCAACCCTGTCCTGGATGCCAAAGTCTTCCAGTTCAAAGAGCCACAAAACGCTAAAATAGTGGATAACCCACTCACGACGGAGTAACTATGACAGCCGGCCAATTACTGAAAAAAGCGCGCGAAGATAGGCGCATCCCGCTCAGGCAAGCGGCAGACGACACAAAAATCACTTCCCGCCATCTGCAAGCACTCGAAGACGATAACTACATGGTTTTCCCCGGTGAAACCTATGCCCTGGGATTTCTCACGAGCTACGCCACCTATCTTGAAGTCGACCCGGAGCAAATCAAGAGACTCTACAAGGGTTCGCAACTGACCGAAACCGAGACTCCGCTCATGGAGTTGATGCAACCGACTGTGCGCGTGAGCGATTATATCGAACGGTTTGCAAAACCCCTCCTCATCGTGCCGCTCATCGTTCTTGCGCTCGCGCTCATCATCTATTTTGTGAACTCGAGGACTGCGACAGACCAGACCTCGGTGTCTGAGAACACGACCGATTCGAGCGCTGTCACACAATTTACGCGCAACTCGACGACTGTGCCTGACGTAGAATCGGACCACGTCAAGCTGCAACCCGGCCGCCCCAGCCCGCACATCATCAAGAAAGGCCGGGCGATTAGCTTTTCTGTACAAAACACCGAGGTCTTCGTTGTTATGCGCGACATCGTAGCCGACGCAAAAACGGGCGGTTACCAAGCGTCTGTCGAAATCTATCCGGGGAGAAAAAAATTCACGTTGAACGAAGAAGTCCCACAAGATATTTCTGATTCTGCGATTCCGCGCCGCTTTAAGGTCACACTGTCAGGGGTTACGGCGAATAACGCCAAGCTGGTTATTGAATTGGGTGAAGAGGAAAATCCCACAAGCGAGACAACCACACCCACAGAAACTCGAGTCTCGAATCCCGATAATTTCCTGATTCGCTTAGAAGGCGTTCTGACAGGCGACACTTACATCGAATACTTTATCGACGGCAAACCCGGCAAGCGCGGGCTCATGAAGAAAGACACTCCCCTCTTGCTCGAAGCCAACGACAGCATCCAGATCAAAATTGGCGACGCTGGCGATGTCAAGCTCATGATTAACGGCAAGAGCGAAGTCTTAGGACGGAAGGGATCGGTGGCAAATAAAATTATCCGCAAGGTGCGCGATCCCGTCGAGCAGTCTAAGTTCAAGGTCACCATCAAAGATGCATAAGCCGGCAGAAGTGGCCCTAGCGCAGAGCGCGCAGTCGAGCGCCGCAACCGAAGCCAAACGTAACGCGGCTGATCTTTCGTTCCACATCGAAACGTTGGGCTGCCCGAAGAACCGTGCCGATTCGCGCCGCATGCGTGCATCGCTCATGCGTCTCGGGTTCCGCGAAGCCCGCGAACCGAGCGAAGCCGATTTTTACCTCATCAATAGCTGCTCGTTTATCCGCGAGGCCCAAGAAGAAACGATCCAAACGGTTTTCGACGCGCTCAAAGTGCGTGAAATCAAATCGCCCCACATGAAAATCGGTTTAGTCGGCTGCTTCGTCGAGCGTTTCTCCGACTCGGTTTCGTCAGACATCCCAGAACTCGACTTTACGATTGGCACGCACCGCTACCATGAAGTCGGTGGATTAATTACCGAACGCTTCGGCATCGAACCGGCAGGGCATGCGGCCAACCGTGCTGAAGAAATTATGAGTTTGGGTGACGATACGGCGCGGCCATTCGCGTGGTTGCGTATCGCTCAAGGTTGCAACCGCAAGTGTGCGTTTTGCATTATACCGACAATCCGAGGGCCGTTGAAACCTTATCAGTTAGAGGACATCGAACGCCAACTCGCAGAAGACAAAGCGCTACGTGGAACGAATGCACCGCTGCGTGAAGTCATTCTGGTGAGCCAAGACACCATCAGCCAAGGTGTCGAGGAAATTGAAAAAATTGTCGCGCACTTGAGCCTGAAGCACGAAATTGAGTGGATCCGCTTGCAGTATCTTTTCCCCGACCGGCGCATCTTGGAGCTTCTGGACCTCTTCGAGAAATACCCTAAACTTGTTCCTTATTTGGATATTCCGTTTCAACACGTTTCGCCCGAAGTATTGAAACGCATGAAGCGCCCTTCTGACACCGCGCTTTTTGACGAAATAATTGAAAAAGCACACCGAGTGCGTCCCGACATGGAAATCCGTACTTCGTTTATTGTGGGATTTCCCGGTGAAACTGAAGACGACTTTGAGATGCTCAAAGCCTTCATCGAAAAGCACCGCATCGACAAGCTGGCGCTCTTTCGCTACTCGCATGAAACGGGCACGAGCGCAGGCGACACTTTAAGTGAAACGCTGACTGACGAAGAAAAATATGCGCATATCAACGAGCTGCGGGATTTACATATCGAAAAGCGCAAGCAATATGCGCTGGGGCTTGTCGGCAAGACCGAAGTTATGGTCGTCGATGAAGTCACTCCCACAGAGATTACGCTGCGCCGCGCACAAGACGCCCCAGAGAGCGACGAAGTCGTTACCGTTTATTATTCAGGCGCGGCCCCCGTCGCCGTCTCCGACATGGTCGAGGTGACGATTAAGGGTTACAGCGAATATGCTTTTATGGGGCAGTTGGCCGCGAAGAAGTGAAGACGAAGCGCGTCTGGTCTTGCCGCGCTTGGGTAAGTGTTGATTCGTTTGCAAAGCTTGAGTTGGTCGCTCTGGAGTTTGACCCCAAAAATTATTTTGGCTACCTCTTTCAAGTTAAAGAAGATAACCATAAGCATCAAGTTCTGCTCTTGAATGAGGAGCCACCGAGCGAGCCCACCACAGCGCTCACACTCCACGAAGCTTCGCTAAGAAAAGCGTATCCTATCTTCACGCCAGAAAGTCTTGCTCTCGCAAACTCTGTGTCGGATTACTATTTCGCGCCGCTTTCGGAAACCATTGCTGCGATGCTCCCCCCCCTTGTCGCGAACCTTCCTCAAATAAGTCCAGAAGTAAGTTCCCGGCATCTACCCCAACTTCCTTTGAATGCGCTTCAAGAAAAAATTGTACAGAAAATCTGCGACACTCCCGCGAGCGCGACATCGGAACACTTAATCTGGGGAGTTACAGGTTCTGGGAAAACGCGCATTTACGAGCACCTGATTTCTGATGCTCTGGAGCGCAGCACGCAAGTCTTGTTCTTGGTGCCTGAGATTGCGCTCTCGGGACAAGTGATGCAAAATATCGCCGCGCGTTTCCCAAACGAGGTTGTGCTTTATCACTCGGGGCTGACCTCTGTGGAGAGGGCCTCGGCAGCGCACGAATTTTTGAGCGGCACAAAACATATTGTCGTCGGTACACGTTCGGCTGTATTTCTTGCGTCAAAGCATCTTTCGCTTATTTTAATCGACGAAGAGCACGACACATCATTCAAAGACCAACGTGCTTTGCGCTTCGACACGCGGCGTGTCGCACGGCTCAGGCAAAAGACGCAAAAAGAACCTTTGAAACTTGTGTTGGGCTCTGCAACCCCGTCGCTTGAATCCTTGGCGCGGGTCAAGCACGGCGAGGCAATGCTCCATCGGCTGCGCCACCGTGCGACGGGTCAGGAACTCCCCCAGGTCTTTGTGCCGGAATACCATACGGCGCATGGCATCATAGCTCCGTTCCTCATGGAGAAAATCCATCAGCACTTGGAGAACAAGAAGCAAGTGCTCCTTCTGATGAACAGACGGGGACACAGCACGCATGTCTACTGCCCGACCTGCGAAAAATATACCGAATGCCCGCACTGCTCTGTCTCTTTGACATACCACAAAGACAATGTTTTGCGCTGCCATTATTGTGGGTACGCTGAAGACTTCACGCAAAGATGCCCCCAGGACGGGACACGCCGTGAACTTTCAGGCCGAGGCATTCAAAAAGTGGAAGAGATTCTCGAAGCGCGCTTTCCTTTTGCCGAGTATGCGCGGCTCGATAGAGACACCACCCGGCAGAAAGGCTTTGCGCAAGATGTGTTGACTTCGCTCAAGGAACGTAAGATCGACATCTTGATCGGTACGCAGATGATTGCAAAGGGTTTAGATTTTGAAGGGATTACTCTTGTCGGTGTCCTGGCCATCGATTCTCTGTTGAACGCCCCCGATTTCCGTGCATCGGAACAGGCGTGGCAGCTCTTAGCGCAAGTCGTCGGTCGCTCGGGAAGGCATAGTCCGGGAGAGGTGGTCATCCAAACGATGGAGCCACAAAACACCGCAGTCCAAGCGGCAAAAGACCATAACGACGACGCATTCTATGCGTACGAAGCGGCGAACCGCAAGCTCACGCACTACCCCCCGTTTAGCCGACTTGCTCGTATCTTGATTGAGTGCAAGACAGAAGAGGATGCCATCCGAACCGCAGAAGCCTTGCAAAAGATTTTAGAGCCCATAAACACCCGCGAACTTTTTGGCAAAGAAGCACATGAAGCCATCGAACTTTTGGGGCCCGCGTACCCTTCGCTCAAGAAATTAGAAAATGCGTTTCGGGTGCACTTCTTAATAAAGTCACCCAACGAAAAAGCATTGTCAGACTACCTTGCGCGTGCTTGGCCCTTAGTCTTGCGGCTGGCGAGAAATAGGCCGCATACGCGGGCTATCTTAGATAGAGACCCGCGTAACTTGAGTTAAACTATTCTGCTGCGACAACGTGGAGCTGAAGTGTTGCATTCACTCCATCGTGCAATTTCATGTGGACTTTGTAGTTACCTAATGCCTTGATATTTTCATCGAGGTGGATAGAGCGGCGCTCAATGGGAAAGCCCATCGCTTCAAGCTCTTTCGCAATTTGAATATTGGTGATGCTACCGAAAATTTTGTTATCTTCGCCCACCTTTGCGCTGACAGTCACTTCTTTGCCGTTGAGCTGTGCCGCCATTTCTTCTGCAGATTTCTTGCGCTTGGCAATCTTGCGTGCTTGAACCTCTTCGAGGTACGCCTTCTCTTTGACAGAGCGAGGGTTGGCGTTCATGACTAAGCCGCGCGGAAAAAGAAAGTTGCGGGCATAACCATCTCGGACTTCTTTAATTTCACCAGCACGACCCAAAGTTGAAATATCTTGTTTCAGAATAACACGCATTAGCTCTAATCGGAGTCCGTGACAGGCCGTAAAGACCTTTTCCTGAGTGAAAACCAAACTTCGGCGAGCCCCAAAAGAGTGAAAGAAAACCCCAAAAGGGTAATAAATGGCGGTAGCCAAAGCCCCAAAAGCATAAGCCCCAGAGCAACCCATAACGTAGGCACGAGACGTACCTCAAAAAAAAGCGAGGCTATACCGATGCCCTGAAGCATGTAGAGAAAAAGAAGGATGAACATCGCGTTACGCATGTAAAATGCGAGAGACTCGAGTTCGGGAAAGCGCAAACTTAGGAAAAAAACTCCTGCGCATAGAATGAGTCCCCAAACCCATGAATCGGGAAGTCGAAAAAGACTCAAATACCCTTGCGTCATGTTAATCTTAAAACGCGCACGCACGAAAATACGCAGAAAGACACCCAAGCACAAGACAGCCAAAAAGCTCGACACAAAGATAACAATTGGACTTGCCGCTAAGAGCTCTGGTCGAAAATCAACGATTTCGATCCCCGCCTTTTGCATATTCGCCGCCACTTGCTTTTGAACCTCTTCGAGAAGCATCTTTAGCGTACCCGTCACAAAATATTCGTATGCGGCAACACTCAAAGATACCGCCGAAGCCACTGTTGTAAAAAAAAGAAGAAACGCAGAATTAAATCCCGTCAAAAACTGGTCCCGCTTGAACCAGAT
>CAUJII010000190.1 GCA_963205035.1 Spirochaetota bacterium | reverse complement strand
GGGCTGTGGAGCGCGCTTTGTCTATCGTCGCGAAAGACGGCTGCAATTTCATAGATCCCGCGCACCGTTGGGTTTTCTGCTATTTCCTCTCGAAAAATTTTCTTCATCGAAATTTCGGGCGACGTGGCGAGACATCCCAGTTTGCCGTTGACGCCTCCTTCGACGGTGAGGACATCCATATAAGGCTCCATCGTGCCGGTTTGAACGATGCGCGGCGTACGCACTTCGAGGATATTGCGCTCTTGAAAAAATTGGCGTACAAGGCGTATTGCCCTATTGCGTGCGAGGTTTGATTTCATGGCGAGGTTGCGTTTCCGCAAACCGCAGACTCCCTCATAGCTTCGGTGGGTCGCGGTGGAGAGTGTCTAAAGCGTGCGCTAAATTTTTGTACGGTTGAAATCCCGCAACTAATGGAAAATAATTTTCATTTTGGCCATAAACGAGCGTGGGAAAACTCTCTGCGTCGAGCTCGCGCGCGCGTTCAAACTGCGCTTCGACAGGCGCGTTGTAGATGCCCTCTTGGTAATTTTTTTGAAACGCTTCGGTATCGACTCCATACGATTGCAGAAGCGCAGAATACGTCGCCAAGTCTGTGAGGTCTAAGCCGTCTTGAAAATTGAGAGAGAGCAGGGCATGCGAAAGGACGATTGTGTTTGCATCCGGTTGTTTTTCGAGAATGGCAGAAAAGACAGCAGCGGGAATCAAGGAGTTTTGTAGAGTTTGCGGCCTCGCCATCCGTTCTTTATATTCGGTAGAAAAGACTGCGCCGGTCATTTCTTCGATGCGCGGTATTGCCTTTGCAACGTAGAGAGAGAAATCTTTACCCAAAGGCCCGATGCGTTCACCGGTTACGAGCCCGCCACAAAGTGCTGAGAACTTAAACCGGTCGCCAAACTCGCGCTCGAGTCTGACGATGGTTTCGCTCATTCCCCAGCACCAACCGCAGAAGCCGTCGAAGACGTAGATAATTTCAGCAAGGTTCTTGTTTGAATTTTCTGCCACGACGTATCCTTTGGGGCCAGACGGCCTTTTTGTGGGCACACCAGGACTTGAACCTGGGACCAACGGATTATGAGTCCGCCGCTCTAACCAACTGAGCTATGTGCCCTTGCGGCACATAGCATCCTTACAACCAACTGCGAGTCGGCGATTCGTTATGAATCGTCGGCTCTCCGTCTTCGGAGCTATGTGCCCTTGCGGCACATAGCATCCTCTAACCAACTGCGAGTCGGCGATTTGCTTTGAATCGTCGGCTCTCCGTCTTCGGTGCTATGTGCCCTTCGTTTACTTGCATGAGAGGTTGTCTAAAAAGTCCCTTTCGCTCACCTCCGAAACGGAGACCCTACGGGTCGCGACTGCGCTCCAAAGACGGAGACTCGCAAAGCCTCGTCGCGGTGACCGAAAAAGCCTAATGTTTTTGCAATTTCCGGTCGTTGAGACCTGCGGTGAGCGCAGCCGAACCGGCCGCCGAAACGTCCGGAATTTGCGCCAATTAGACAACCTCCCGTGTGTCGATTTGAAAACTAAAGAAAAGACACGGCGTCAAGATTGTATTGAATGACGCATGGTTACCCATCCGAACGCTGCCGAAGGGCTTTACGAAATTGGCTGCGGCATCTACGACATTACGGGCCCCGCCGCAGAAGTGGGGATGATGGGCTTTGCCGAGGTGGGCCAAACAACGCAGGGAATTTTTATGCGGCTCTTCTCGCGCGCCTTTATCGTGGGCGACGGAAAAAAAAGAGCCGTTTTTGTATGTGCAGACTTGTGCATGGTCTACCAATCGGTGAAACAAGGCGTTGTCAAGAGACTCCAACAAGATAAAGATCTTGCGCCGCATTACAACGACGCCAACACGCTCATTTCAGCAACTCACACGCATAGCGGGCCGGGGGGGTATTCCCACCACTTCATCTACAATTTGACGACAAAGGGATTTATACCACAAAACTATGAGGCGATAGTCGAAGGAATTTATCAGTCGATACAGAGGGCGCACAAGAATTTGGAACTGGGTTCGGTTTTCATTGCAAAGGGCACTGTCGAGGGTTTTGGTTTCAACCGTGCAGTCAACGCATACCTCAAGAATCCTGAATCGGAACGCGAACGCTACGCCGACGACATCGACCGGGAAATGACGCTCCTCAAATTTGTCGCAGCGGACGGCACCGCATTGGGAATGCTTAATTGGTTGGGAGTACACCCGACTTCGGTAGGCCCGTCAAACCGTCTTATCGGCGGAGACACAAAAGGCTTGGCCGAATACTGGTTTGAGCGCGACCACCATGCCGACGTTTACGCGCAAAAACAATTCGTGGCGGCGTTTGCTTTGGCGCCTGCGGGGGATATCTCTCCGAATTTTTGGGGCGTTGCCGATGGAGTCCATGACTATGAACATTTAGAGGAAATTGCGCACAAGCAATACAGTGCGGCGAAAAAACTCTACGCGTCTGCAAAAGAGAAACTCGTCGGAGAGATAGATTATCGCCACCGGTACGTCGATTTCTCGCGTGTGCACATCGATGCGTTGGATGTCGATACGCAACCCGCTGCGATGGGCGTGAGCTTTATTGCGGGCAGTACAGAGGATAACGAGTCTCAGGTCAAAGTATTCTCTGATGGCGTGACAGTCGATTCGTTAGCTGGGCACCAGAAGGTACTTTCAAAAGTCATCGACACATCGTTTGGCGCACTGTGGCCCAAGACGCTCTCTCCTGCGTATATCGAAGGACAAGCGCCCAAAAAAATTCTCATTCCCACGGGCCTTGCGACATGGGATGGAAATCCGTGGTCGCCTCAAATTCTGCCTGTACAAATTTTGCGGTGGGGCTCTTTAGCAATCCTCGCGCAGCCGACGGAAATAACGACGATGGCAGGCCGCAGACTGCGCGAAGCGGTAAGCCGTCTTCTCGAGGCTTTGGGTGTAAACCATGCTGTTGTCGCTTCGCACTCGAATGCGTACGCGTCTTACGTCACGACCCCCGAAGAATACGGCGCTCAAGAGTACGAAGGCGCGTCGACGCATTTTGGTCCGCACACGCTCGATGCCTTTATTCAGGAATATACTCGTTTGGCAGATGCGATAGAGCAGGGATTTGCCGTGCCTCAAGGTCTTTACCCCAAGGACCAGGCGCGCGCACAAGTGACGCTGCAACCCGGAGTCGTCTACGACGCACACCCGAAAGATAAACCTTTCGGCACGGTTTTGCTCGATGCGCTGGAAAACTACCGCTCAGGAGCATTGGTTTCGGTCGAGTTTGTCGCTGCACACCCACGCAATGATTTAATGACGATGCAAAATTTTGCTGTGGTAGAGATGAAAACTCCCGATGGTTTTAAGCCGGTTGCAGGCGACCGTGACCCCGAGTTGACGTTC
Organism: Spirochaetota bacterium; assembly: GCA_963205035.1. GTDB lineage: Bacteria > Spirochaetota > Leptospiria > Turneriellales > Turneriellaceae > Turneriella. Next base: position 161 of record CAUJII010000190.1, on the reverse strand, counting down.
CGTTGGCTACGTACAGAGGGAGCAACTTCAAAAGCCATTTTAACGTGGGATACACAGGACGCCGCACCGGGCGCGTACCGCATCGTGTACCACGGTGTTTGGCTTTCGTTTTGGTTGCGGAAGAAAACCTCTTTTCGGGGAGAGAGCCGCGTGTTTCAGAT